>JAIJUV010000024.1 GCA_022732315.1 Prevotella sp. | reverse complement strand
TGGGCATGTGGCGATAATGAAACGATTAATTTTCCCATTTTACTTAATCAAGTATTTGGTTTGTTTTTACTTTTATTCTTTACTTCTTGGCATTTCGTGCTCTGATGATGCCCATCACTGCAGCCTTACCGTTGATGATGTTATCGAGGATAGGGCGATGAGATGGACAGGTGAACTGGCATGAACCGCAGGCGATGCAGGATGTTACCTCCTCTGCCTCCAGGCGCTCATAATCCTTCACTACACTCAGGGTAGCGAGCAAATATGGCTCCAAGCCCATTGGGCAGGCATCCACACACTTGGCACAGCGGATACATGGCTGAGCCTTCTTGCGATGAGCATCAGCATCGGTCAATACGGTGATGGAGTTAGTACCCTTGGTTACAGGAACATCGAGGCTTATCACAGCCTTACCCATCATCGGACCACCAGCCAATACCTTGTTGGCACCCTCTGGCAAACCGCCACAGTTCTCAATCATCTGAGAGAATGGAGTTCCCATACGTACGAGGAAGTTGCCAGGATTCTTCACCTGCTTTCCGGTAACAGTGGTATAGCGCTCGAAGAGAGGCTTATTCTTCATAACTGCCTGATAAACAGCGAAGGCAGTACCTACATTCTGAACAATTGCTCCAACGTTAACAGGGATAGCTGGAGGAGCTGGAACCTGACGGCGGATGACGGCATCCACCAGCTGCTTCTCACCACCCTGAGGATACTTCTTAGCCAGAGGAACAATCTCGATACGAGCGTCATTGGCAGTCTTTTCCTCAAAGAGTTTGATGGCAGCAGGCTTGTTGTCCTCGATACCGATGTAGCCCTTCTCTACCTTTGCCGCCTTCATCAGAAGGTTCAAGCCAACGAGAATCTCATCGGCATGCTCCATCATCAGGCGATAGTCGGCTGTGATATAAGGCTCACACTCTACACCATTGATGATGACACACTCAGCCTTGGCTCCTGGAGGAGGGCAAAGCTTGATGAAGGTTGGGAAACCGGCACCACCCATACCAGTGACACCAGCCACCTTGATACGGTTGACAATCTCTTCTGGAGTCAGCTCGTCATGAGCCTCCAGCGTCTCGAGTTTCTCAGAGCGGTCGATGCTCTCCTCCCACTCGTCACCTTCTACATTAATAATAATGCAAGGCTTGCGATAACCGGTAGCATCAATAGATGTATCTACCTTGAACACGGTTCCTGAAACGGAACTGTAAATAGGAGCACTCACAAAGCCACCAGCCTCAGCGATGAGTGTACCCACCTTCACCTTGTCGCCCTTGGCAACTACAGGCTTGGCAGGAGCACCAATGTGCTGACCAAGCGGGAAAATAGCCTGCTTAGGGAGAGGAGCTACCTGAGTAGCCATCTCGGCAGTAATCTTATTCTCTTCTGGGTGAACTCCACCAATTCTAAAAGTTCTCAAATTCATGATTTAATCCTCCTTCTTTACTTCAGCAGGTGCAGCAACTGGAGCTTCTGCTACAGGAGCAGCCTCAGCAGCTGGCTTTGCCTTCTTAACTGGGAAATTTACTTTTACGAGAGCACCTGTTGGGCATTCGTCAACACACTTGGTACACATGCGGCACTTATTGAAGTCAACATAAGCCACATTATTCTCAATGGTGATAGCATCAAACTTGCAGACTTTCTGACACTTACCGCATCCGATGCAAGCAACGCTACAAGCCTTCTTAGCCACAGCTCCCTTGTCGTGGTTCACGCACTGCACATAAACACGGCGACCCTTAGGGCCCTTCTTTCGAAGCTCGATGATATGACGTGGACAAGCCTTGGCGCAAGCACCACAACCCGTACACTTCTCCTCATCTACCTCAGGAAGCCCCGTCTCAGGATTGATAGAGATGGCACCAAACTGGCAGGCAGCCACACAATCGCCACAACCCAGACAGCCGAATCCGCAGCCGGTTTCACCAGCACCACAGGAGTTCATAGCAGCACAAGTGTGCAAACCATCATACTCGGCAATGCGAGGACGATGCTCGCAAGAGCCATTACATCGAACCACTGCCACCTTAGCCTCTGTGTTAGCCACAGCCAGCCCCAGGAGATCAGCCACCTTGCCCATCACGTCGGCACCACCCACAGGACACATCAGTCCGTCGATGCTACCGGCATCAGCACCCTTGACCAGCGCTGCCGCCATACCGGAACATCCGGCAAAACCGCAACCACCGCAGTTGGCACCCGGAAGGAGTTCACCCACCTGTCCCAATCGAGGGTCTTCTTCAACGGCAAACTTCTTGGAAACTCCGAAGAGCACCAGCGCTGCTACCAGCGCAATGGCACCGAGCACCAAGACAGCACTCAAAATTAATTCCATAATGTTTTATTGTTTTATTAATATTTCAGATTTTGTTTATAGAGAGTCCCTTACCCTTTACCTTTTTAACGTTCCAGAGTAAAGCTCAACCTATTTCGTAGTTTGTTTCTCATCAGGAAGAGGAGGACATAATAAGGCATCAGGATGCCCAATGCCGACAAAGCCGCCAAACCCTCGGAATGAGTGGCAGCCAAAACGCCCACCAAGGTAACGACCATCAGAATCAAAGGAAGGAGGTAACCATACAGGCTGGCACGAAAGCCAACCGCCGTATCAGCCACAACCATCACCTGATCGCCCTTCTGATAATGGGAAGCATCAGCATCCATTACATCTATTATTTTTTCCTTAGTTTCTGAAGCATTGCAATGTGCAGCCACCTTACAGGCACTGCAGGCAGAAGACTGCAAGATGCGTACCCGAACGCACTCTCCTTCTACTCCATCCACAACTCCAGCATGTTTTATCTTATTACTCATTTGTTACTGAATAGTTAGTCTTGTCTTTTTCCTTGCATCTCCCACTCTGCCAAGAATCTTTCCATAACCCTTATAATTGCAAAGTAGAGTTAGCAAATCGAATTTCTCTGCAAAGATAACACTAAATTTACAAACGACAAACAAAAAGCCCAACTTATTTTGCGAAAAGAAACGTAAACGTTTTCTCTGTTACATTTTCGGGGTAAAAAACGGGCAAATTCGAGGAAAAACAGAGAAAAAAAAGGTTTTTTGCATTTTTCACTCTATCTTCTTTGTTTATATCATTTTTTTTGTTACCTTTGCAGAAAACAAGAACGCTAAGACACCTTGTGTGCCGAGGCACAATAAAACTATGATTATGGAAATAGAGCAGACAATTCAACAAGTTGAGCGCTTCATCAGAAAAGTGGCTCAAAAGTTTCCAGCACAACTTTCGGAAGAAGACAATACCGTGCTGACCGACATCCACGTGAGAGTTTCACAAGACAGCGGTGAGCTCTTGGCTTTTGACGACGAAGATAACGAGATTACTCGCTGCGTAGTTGAACAATGGATTGACAACAAGGACGAGAATTTCTACGACGAAGTTGCCAAGACCTTACGTGACGTCATGCGTAAGAATTCGGAAACGATCGACAATCTCGGCATTCTGAAGCCATATAGTTTTGTGCTGGAAGATGACGACAAGGAAAATCTTGGCGAACTTTACCTCGCCGACGATGATACCATCATCGTGGGAGGCGACCTGATGGAAAACCTGGACAGTGATCTGGATAGTTTCCTGGACGACTTATTGAAGGAGAAATAGACGACTTATCGAAAGTGAAACAAAAGACTTATCGAAAGTGAAATAAAAGAGAAAGCCCATCCTCACGGACGGGCTGATCTCATTATACAAAAACATTATGAATTATTTCTATTAGCGAACAAGATTCGTTTCATTCAGTATCTATAATCTAATTCTATCTAAAAGTTTCTCTTTCCTGATTACGGTTGCAAAGGTACGACTTTTTTTCGAACCCTGCAATACCTAAAAATGGGGGTTTTACCAAATACCTAGAAGTAATGAGTATCAGCATTGCCCCGCTGATACGGGAAGAAGCCCGCGGAAAACGAAAAAGAAACTAAGAGAAACCTGCAGAAACGAAAAACTGCAAGTCAGACCATCTAGTCCAACCTGCAGTTCCAAAATATCTCTCTCTTATAATAATCTTATTTGAATTCTATCGAAATCGAATTACTTCAAACCACGATTTACAAGTGTTGCATTCAAGAGCATCACATACTTACGATACTGAGCATCGTTGAGGATGCTGTGCATGTACTTCAAATCCTTGATGACAGCCTTGTCAATCATAGCAGCACGATCCTCAGCTGTTGCTGTTGCTGCATTCATCATATCTGCAGTGAAGTTCTTGTGTACATCAGCTACAGCCTCAGCCTGATCAAGGTTGAGTGACAAAGCGTTTGCCAAGCTACCCATCTTGATGTTCATGTTGAACGCTGCTGTTGCATTTGTGTTCTCCTCTGCTGCGAAAGTAGTTGTTGCCATTGCGAACATTGCTACTGCCATAATCATAATCTTCTTCATAATCTTTTTACCTTTCTTTACTTTACGAGTCATCTTCCAAACTCCTGGGAGTTACATGAAGGACTCTTGTTAAACATTATCCTATAGTCTTTTTCTTTAAGACACTGCAAAGATACGAACTTTTTGTTGTGTACGCAAACAATTAGGCAAAAAAATGCAGAATTCCGCTTATTTATTGATATATATCAAAACTGAAAAGCAGAAATTAGCATCATAACGTCATTTATTACATATTTTGCGATTCAAAAAGATAGAAGAAACGCAATATCGTTAACAAAAAGGTTTCATCCGTTTATTCTATAGCTGCATTCACTGTCACTTTGCCCAGTCATTCCCACTAGAATCGGTGGTTCCGCACCTTTTTTACAGAAAAAGCGAACATTTCCTTCATTTCTTTTCCATATCCCAATTATTTGTTGTATCTTTGCAAGTGATAAGCTGCAATCAGCTATAACAAAACAAATTTTGCAGTAAATACACTTAGACAAATGGAAGAACAGAATCATATAGACAAGGCACTCGCCTTCCTCGAAAGTCTGGAAAAACTGGGAAACCAGCTGAAAGCTGCCGAGGAAAACCAGAAAAATCTCATCGCCAGAATGCTTGACCTCAAGAAGGCGGGCGAAACTGATGGCGAAGAATACGCAGACCTCTCAAGCAAGAGCAAAAGTTTGCAAGACATCATCGACAAGTGGCGCCCTATCTATTTAGAGCGTATGGAAATGGTGAAGAGCGTACAGATGGAAAAGCGTAAAAGAACAAAAAAGAAATAGAATGAAGTATCACATATACCGGATGCTGATTATCAATATATATAATGTACGCGCGTACAATATTATATAAATAAGAAAATCCGGTATGAGTAAGATAACAATAAAAAACAAATATAATAATGGAATCAAACAACAAGAACAAGTTTATTAGAGTGTCATACGCACTCTACGATGTAACAAAGGGTAATAACGGCGAAGAGATGCTCATCGAGCGCACTACAGATGAGCGTCCTTTCTTCTTCATCAGCGGCATGGGCGTTACTTTGCCAGCTTTCGAGGAGAAGGTAGTTGATTTGGCTGAAGGCGAGGAGTTCGACTTCGAGTTGGAGCCAGAGCAGGCTTACGGTTTGCACTATGATGAGCGCGTACTCGACCTGGACAAGCAGATCTTTACTATCAACGGTCAGTTTGATGCTCAGCACGTACAGGTAGGTGCCATCATCCCATTGCAGAACGAGGATGGCAACCACTTCAACGCAGTGGTAAAGAACATCACAGACGATAAGGTTACTTGCGACCTTAACCACCCATTGGCTGGCTTGAAGCTCAACTTCTGCGGTCAGATTTTGGAGAGCCGTGAGGCAACAGCAGACGAAATCGCCAAGATGGCTCAGATCATCAGCGGTGAGGCTGGCGGTTGCGGTGGCGGCTGCGACAACTGCGGCGGCGACTGCAAGGATGGCAACTGCGAAGGCGGCTGCGATTGCAACAAGTAATATTTGAGAATCAACAATAGCGGCTGTCTCAATATCATTTTGGGATAGCCGCTCTTCATATCAACTAAAGAATTTGGCAATGAGGAATACATTTGGCAATCTTTTCACTCTCACCACCTTTGGCGAGAGTCATGGCATAGCAGTAGGAGGCGTCATCGACGGTTTCCCTGCAGGCATCGACATCGACATGGACTTTATCCAGAGCGAACTCAATCGTCGTCGCCCTGGACAGAGTCACATCACCACGGCACGAAAGGAAGCTGACAAGGTGGAATTTCTGAGTGGTGTGTTCGAAGGTAAATCTACGGGAACCCCTATCGGCTTCGAGGTGCGCAACCAAAACCAGCATTCTCAGGATTACGAGAATATGCGCTGTCTGTTCCGTCCATCGCACGCCGATTTCACATACAATGAGAAGTATGGCATCCGCGACCATCGTGGCGGCGGCCGTTCGTCTGCGCGCATCACCATCGCCCGCTGCGTGGGTGGTGCCTTGGCAAAGCTGGCACTCAGACAGTTAGGTATCAGCATCACTGCCTATACATCCCAAGTGGGAAACATCGCTTTGGAGAAAGATTACCATCAGTATGATCTCAACACCATCGAAGATAATCCGGTACGCTGCCCAGACCAGACCAAGGCGAAGGAGATGGAAGACCTTATTGCCCAGGTTAAAGCGGATGGCGACACCATTGGCGGCATCATCACTTGTGTCATCAAGGGATGTCCAGTAGGATTGGGAGAACCGGAATTCGATAAACTTCATGCCCAGCTCGGTGCTGCCATGCTTGGCATCAATGCCGTAAAGGGATTTGAGTATGGCGAGGGATTCGCTGGCGTTACTGCCCGTGGAAGCGAGCAGAACGATGTATTCATTCCTAAAACTGATGCAGCTAAGGCATCAGACGATTCAAACGAGAATCAGGATAATGCTATCAATCAGGAAGTTGCTGCCCGCATCACCACGAAGAGCAATCATAGCGGTGGTATTCAGGGTGGTTTGAGCAATGGCCAGGACATCTACTTCCGAGTAGCCTTCAAACCTGTGGCTACCCTCTTGATGGAACAGGATACCGTGGATTTGGAAGGAAATCCTACCAAACTCACAGCCCGCGGTCGCCACGATCCATGCGTATTGCCAAGAGCCGTGCCTGTGGTAGAAGCCATGGCAGCCATGGTTATCCTGGATAACTATCTTTTGAATAAAACCATAAAACTTTAATTAGTTATTAGTTAGTAGTGATTAGTGATTAACAAACTAATCACTACCAATTAATCACTAATAACTAATCACTAATAACTACCTAAAGCTTGCTGTCCTTTAAAAGTTTAGGACAATACTCATTAAAAAAACATTTATCACAAAGCGGTTTGGCACTCTTGCATACATACCTGCCATGCAACAGTATCCAATGATGCGCTTTCGGGATATCCTCGGCAGGAATATGTTTCATCAGATAATCCTCTACCTTGCGAGGCGTATCTGCCGTGCGGGGCACCAAGCCCATGCGATGGCTCACGCGATAAACATGCGTATCCACCGCCATCGTGGCATGCCCGAACCAGACGGCACGAATCACATTCGCCGTCTTGCGCCCTACTCCAGCCAGTTTCACCAAATCATCAGTAGCCTCAGGCACTTCACCCCCAAACAGTTCAACCAATTGTCTGGACATCTGGGCAAGATGCTTTGCCTTGGCATTGGGATAGCTCACCGAACTGATTAACTCAAAAATATCCTCTTCACTCGCCTGCGCCATGTGACGGGCATCCGGATAACGGGCAAAGAGAGCAGGAGTTACCATGTTGATGCGCTTATCGGTGCATTGTGCCGAAAGCAAGGTAGCCACCAATAGCTGAAATGCGCTGCCAAACTGCAACTCGGTGGTTACATGCGGCAACGCATCTCTGAAATGGTTTAATATGTATTCGTATCTTTCGTTACGAAGCATAATTTCAATACTATTAAAAAATCCTCAAGAATCTTACTTCTTAGCAGGTGCAGCAGCCTCAGCTCCCTTCACCTTACCCTTGTAAGCCTTGTTCAAACCGGCAATCACCTCGTTGGTAATATCGTATGCCTTGTCAGCATAGAGCAAGTTGTCACCACTCTTAGAGAAGATGATGCTATACTTCTTATCCTTGTTATACTGAGCCAGGTAGTTGGCGATGCTGTCATGAAGAGCCTTGTTGTACTTCTCCTGCTCAGCAGAAAACTCAGTGCTCAAACGCTGCTGCAAACCCTGGAGGTCATTGTTCTGCTTCTGCAAACCAGCCTGGATAGCCTCAGCCTGCTCACGGGTGTAAGCATTCTGCTGAATCTTCTGCTGGAAGTTGGCAGCGGCAGCCTGCAACTGCTGACCCTTCTGTGCGATAGTAGCTTGGATATTCTGACCCTTCTTCTCCAATACAGCAGCATACCCCTTAGCGAAGGTATACTGAGTCATGATAGAGTCAACCTCAACGTATGCAATCTTCAAATCAGCAGGAGCCTTGCTCTCAGACTTAGCCTCAACCTGAGGCTGTGACTTGTTGCATGATGCCAAAGACAAGGCAGCAACAGCAGCGATAGCCACTGAACTCAAAATGTTCTTTTTCATTTTCTTATAATCTTTTTATTTATACTTTCTCTTTTTATTATTAACACGTAATTATTAACACGCCTGATTATTAATACGCCTTGTTAGCCTCGCGCGCCTCACGGTCTTGATCAATCACGCAATGGATACCCATCTTGCGAAGGCCCGGATTGTCGTGTACATGCTGCGAAGAGAACTTGCCGTTCTTCTTAAAAATCAGTTTTACACTGAATAATGCCATAGCAATAGCAATTATTAACAGACTAAATAGCAATAATTTTATCATTTTTATTATCTTTGCAGTGCCTTAGTGCACTTCACGTTGCAAAGGTACGACTTTTCGGTCAAAAAGCAAAGGAAATTTCATAAATAAATGACTTTCTTGAAGCAAAAATAACAAATAAAGAGAATTATATATACAAAATAACATTATAAATGGAAAAAAATGATTTAAAACCTGCTCTCGTGTTCGAGCAGTTCGCTAAAATCAACGAGATTCCTCGTCCTTCCAAGCACGAGGAGAACATGATTGAGTACTTGAAGGAATTTGGCAAGAGCCACAACCTTGAGACTGTAGTTGATGAGACTGGCAACGTCTTGATTCGCAAGGCTGCCACCCCAGGATATGAGAATGCTGACACCATCATCCTCCAGAGCCACATGGATATGGTTTGCGATAAATTGGTAGACATGGAGTTCGACTTCCACAAGGATGCCATCCAGACTTATGTGGATGGAGAATGGCTGAAGGCAAAGGGTACTACCCTCGGTGCTGACGATGGTATCGGATGTGCCATCGAGCTCGCCATCCTCGCAGCCGACGATATTGAGCATGGTCCTATCGAGTGCGTATTTACCCGTGACGAGGAGACAGGCTTGAGTGGTGCCGTAGGCATGAAGGCAGGCTTCATGACTGGCAAGATGCTCATCAACCTCGATTCTGAGGATGAGGGACAGATTTTCGTATCATGCGCAGGCGGTCAGACCACCAAGGCTACCTTCCACTTCAATCGTGAGGAGGCTCCAGCTGGCTATTTCTTCATGGAAGCTTCTCTGAAGGGACTCAACGGCGGTCACTCTGGCGATGACATCAACAAGAAACGCGCCAACGCCATCAAGGTTCTTGCCCGTTTCCTCTTCCTGGAGAACGAGAAGCTGAATGGTGAACTCCGCCTGGTTAGCTTCAACAGTGGCAAGATGCACAATGCCATCCCTCGCGACGGAAAGATTGTATTCGCTGTCAAGAACGAGGCAAAGGAGCAGGTACGTGCCGACTGGAACATCTTCGCTTCAGAGGTAGAGGATGAGTTCCACGTTACAGAGCAGTCGATGTTGTTCAACATGGGTTCTGCCGATGCAGCTCCTGTCATCGAGAAAGCTGTGGCAGATAAGTTCATCATGGCTTTGCAGGCTGTTGACAACGGTCCGCTTACCACCTGCCAGGACGAGGCGCTTGCCGAGATGGTTGAGACATCAAGCAATGTGGCTAGCGTTATCACCGACGAAAACAGCATCCACATCGTGGCTTCACAGCGCAGTAATGTAATGAGCAATTTGGATAATATGACCAACACCGTGAAGGCTGCCTTCCTTCTGGCTGGTGCCGAGGTTAACGTGGGCGGCAAGTATCCTGCATGGAAGATGCGTGCCAACAGCAAGCTGACCGACATCACCGTGAAGAGTTACGAAAAGCTCTTCGGCAAGGAGCCATTAGTCAAGGGCATCCACGCCGGTTTGGAGTGCGGTCTCTTCTCTGAGCGTTACCCAGATCTCGACATGGTAAGCTTCGGCCCTACCCTTCGCAACGTACATACTCCAGAGGAAGCACTTCTGATTCCTACCGTTGAGATGGTATGGGATCACTTGTTGGACATTCTCCGTAGCGTGAAGTAATGAAGAAGCTTATTTTCTTACTCACATTAGCTTTGTCGCTGGTCTTCACATCCTGTGGCGACCGGCACAAAGCCAAGTCGCTCGTCAAGGATTTCCTCAACGAGAACCTTGAGAACGAAGATTGCAGCTATGAGCATTTCAGCCAGCTCAATCAGACGGCAATGATCGACTTCAACAAGGTGAAGTCGATGAGACAGGAGATGAGCAAGCTTCCATACATCAAGAAGAACATCGACTATAACGATGGCACGTTCCCAGACACCTTATTATATATAAGGGCCACCTATCAGTTGACCGATCATGATGGCAAGAAGCAGGAAATCACCCAGACATTCTATCTGGACAAGGCATTGACCCGAGTCATTGCCTTCAAGGAGAACTAAGACATAACAACCAATAAAGGCTGCATTCCTGAAACATGAGGAATGCAGCCTTTTTATCACATTATATCACAATACCAAAAAATCATTATACCACCTACCAAAATGTCTATCAGATAGACATCGCCCACAACTACCCTAACCAGCCAACGCCTTCGTCATAAAGTCACGAACCTTCTTGCGGGCAATACCCAGGCGATTTTCGGTTTTCTTGTAACTCAAATTGAGCGTTGTAGCAATTTCTTTCACGGGCATATTCTCATAAACATTCAAGCGATAAACACAGCTTTGCTTATCGGAAAGTTGGGCGATACCGCGCTCTAACATTTCGTTCACTTCCTGAGCCGAGAACAGCGACTCGACGCTCTCGGTACTTCTCGACCTCCAATTGCTTGTCTTGATGAAATGCTCGTACACCTCACCTTGCTGTCTGTGGCGCCAGTAGTCAGCAATCAAGTTTCTCGCCATGGTATAGACAAGACAAGGCAAGGTGATAGGCGTAATCATCTTCTTCGACTCCAACAGTTTCAGAAAAATGTTCTGCGCTATATCCTCAGCCTCATCCGCTATCGGCAGACGGGAATACACAAACGCCTTCAATTCTTCGAAATGCTTTGTGTAATAATCAGCTATTAAGCTGCGTTCAGATTCTTTGTTTCGTTCCATGATGGTGGTTCTGATTATTATATGCTTATTCGATTAAGTAATGCAAAGTTACAAAAAACGGATAACACTACCAAAGAAAAGGGACAAAAAAATGTGCTAAATGTCTGCTTTGAAACATTTAGCACATATCTAGATACAATTTGTAACCCCAAATGTTACATCTCGTAAAGTTATATACGCCAATTAATGCCGTATTACTTAATCATATCCACACTTCTCTTCAGGAAAGCATCAAGAGAAGCACCCTTCAGCATACCGTTCTGCAACAGGGCGAGGTCGATGAGCTGATGAACGATGTTGTTGTTCTTGGCATAGCCCGAGATGATATCATTGCGCTTAGCCTTCTCGTCGCTGATAGCCTTCTCTGTGTTGTGAACATCATCCTTCTCTTCCTGGGTAATCTCCTCTGGCTTCTTCTTGCCCTGCTCCTGATGAAGCACTGCAAGGCGAGCTTCCTGACCCTTGATTTCTGCAAGGATTGGCTTCAATGCATCGGCGGTGTTAGCCTCAGCATCCTCCAATACCTTCTTCACCAAAGCGTGGTCTGAGTTCAATACGATGTTGTAGCTGTCTGGCATCTGACCATAGAAGTTCATGCCTGCCTGGAACTGGCTCATCGCCTTCATACGGCGCATGTACTCGTTCTGGGTGATGAGCACTGGCTGGTTCTGCTCACCCAAAGCCTGAATCTCTACAAAGAACTCTGCCTTGTCGAGCTTAGGCATCTGAGAGCGGAACACTTCTGTCAAGTTGTCAGACTGGTCTTTTGTCAAATCTGTCTTCTTGGCATCCTCCTTTACGATGAGTCGGTCGATGATATCCGCATCCACACGGGTGAAGCGGCTCTTCTCCAGCTTCTGCTCCAGCATATTGACCATTGGAGTATCCAGCTGACCTTCCATCAGGAGCACTGAGTAACCCTTCTGCTTGGCAGCCTCGATGTAAGAGTACTGCTCCTCCTTGTTGTTAGCATAGAGATATACCAGATTGCCATCCTTATCGGTCTGGTTGTCCTTGATCAGCGTCTTGTACTCCTCGTAAGTGAAGTACTTGCCCTCTACATCCTTCAGGAGAGCGAAGTCCTTAGCGCGATCGTAGAAGTCGTCCTGAGAAAGCATACCGTAGTTGATGAAGAGCTTGAGGTCATCCCACTTCTCCTCGAATTCCTTGCGGTTCTCCTTGAAGATAGAGTTCAAGCGGTCTGCCACCTTCTTGGTGATGTAGGTAGAAATCTTCTTCACGTTGCTGTCGCTCTGCAAGTAGCTGCGGCTCACGTTCAATGGGATATCCGGTGAGTCGATAACTCCATGCAGCAGGGTCAGGAACTCAGGAACGATGCCCTCTACCTGGTCTGTTACGAATACCTGGTTGCAATACAGCTGAATCTTGTTGCGCTGCATGTCGATGCTGTTCTTGATGCGTGGGAAGTAGAGAATACCCGTCAGGTTGAATGGGAAATCTACGTTCAGGTGAATCCAGAACAATGGGTCGTCCTGCATTGGATAGAGGGTATGATAGAACTTCTTGTAGTCCTCATCCTTCAAGGTGCTAGGAGTCTTGGTCCAGAGAGGCTCCACATTATTAATAATGTTATCCTCGTCTGTCTCCACGTTCTTGCCGTCCTTCCACTCTGTCTTCTTACCGAAGGCTACAGGCACTGCCATAAACTTGCAGTACTTGTTCAGGAGTTCCTCAATCTTGTTCTTCTGGAGGAATTCCTTGCAGTCGTCAGCGATGTGGAGAACAATATCTGAACCGCGCTCAGCTTTGTCAGCATCCTCGATTTCGAAAGCTGGTGAACCATCACAACTCCACTTCACAGCCTTGCTACCCTCTTTGTAGCTCTTGGTGATGATTTCCACCTTGCTGGCTACCATGAAAGAAGAATAGAAACCGAGACCGAAGTGACCGATGATTGCGTTGGCATTCTCCTTGTACTTGTCGAGGAAGTCTGTTACGCCAGAGAATGCAATCTGGTTGATATATTTATCGATTTCCTCCTCAGTCATACCGATACCACGGTCGCTGATAGTCAGGGTACCAGCCTTCTCGTCGAGAGAGATGCGTACAGTAGTGTCGCCAATCTCACCCTTGAAGTCGCCCTGGGCAGCAAGAGTCTTCAACTTCTGTGTAGCATCCACAGCGTTGGAAACCATCTCACGAAGGAAGATGTCATGATCTGAATATAAGAATTTCTTGATGACAGGGAAAATATTCTCTGTCGTTACACCGATATTACCTTTCTGTGCCATAATTTATAATGTTTTATATGTTTTACTTTATTTATTTCTGCCTATTGCATTTACAAATAGCGTGCCAAAAAGGCGGATAGGCGCAACAGAAAGCAAATAACTGAACAAAACCAAAGAGAAAGAAAGAGGGATTTCAAGAGAAGAAAACTATAGCCTTAAGGGAAAATATAAATAGCCTTAAGACTAAATATATTTATCCTTAAGCCTAAAAATAATTAGCCTTAAGGATAAATATGGAGTAGGAAAACATCCCATTTATCGGAATGTTTCAACCGATGATGATAATATTTAGAAATATCACAACACCCTGCAGGCACGGATACCTATCTGGGATGGATGTTTCTGCATATAGGTATAAAGTGTCATCGGTTCATCAATCACTTTTTTGTGGATACTGCTGGCATTAAGCAGGTGCAAACCATCCTTGTGCCAGGAAGCAATGCCGATATGCGTGGTGTCCAATCCTTTCTTACGGGTAATCATCAGAAGGATATCGCCATTCTTGATGGTATTTCTGAAAAGCTGGTTGTTGCGAATCTCCCCTTTCGGGATATAGCGATAGCGCTTTCCATTGATGCTCTGTTCCAAAGCCCGGATGCCCGACTGCCACTGTGGATGAGCCGAAAGCATCTTGTAGCTGGATGGATGGGTAGACATCCAGTTTACGCTGATGGTCTGCACAGCCGTGAAAGGTGGATTGTTCTGAATATCCTTCACGATGCCTTCCTTTACGTTGTCATCTACCCAGAGTGTGAAATAATGCTGGCGCTTTACATACTCCACATCGCCACCAACATAGCGCACATGCTTGAGATGATTGCAGAAGGCAGCAAAACTGGTTTCGTGATTCTTGGCACACATCGTCAGAGCGGTCACGATTTCTACGTAGGTGGTGCAATCCAGTTCACGGGTATTCACCACGAGCTGCTCCTCCTTAGTTCTATCCAGGGTGCCGCCCACATAGGGAACACCCACAAACTGCTTTCCGAACCACATCATCCAGTTGGCAGGTTTCTTCTTCATCGCCTTTGCCTGTTGGAGCAAAGAAACAATCCGCATACTATCCTGGCGCTGATACACCACGCCCGACTTTGCTAAAGCCGGCATCACCATCATGAATGCCGCTGCAAAAAACAAAAAACTATGCTTTACTTTCATTGTTTTACATTTTTATATTCCCGCTTCTTACCAAAATTCACGCCCACATAGATGTTCAGGGAGCCGAAGGAATTGTTGGTAGAGAAATGATCTTTATGATAATTGTAAGAATGAATGACAGAACTGATACCCGCATACCATTTGTCATTATTCCATACCACACCAAAACGGCCCACACCATCGATGTTGAAATTCTTGAAGTTGAAGTTCTTCAGGTTAAACTTGTCCTGCTCCGGATCGTCTGATCTGGAATGATTGTAGGCAAGTCCCACGGAAAGCGAGGCGTTGAAGAGCCAGTTCTTGGCAAACACCCAGTTGTAGCCATATCCCACCGTAGCGGAATAATCGCTATACCTCACCTTCGAGAACATCAGAGAGCTATCAATCCTTGCCTCCATCTGATTCCTTGCTTCCTGATTCAGCTGATTCCTGGATTTCTGATTCAGCCGTTCATCCACGATATTCGAGAGTTTATCCCAGTCCACTTCCAGCTGATGCTGGGTATATCCCAAGCCTACCATCCATGAACCGGCGCTCAACTTCTGCTTCGTACTTTGCGAATAAGCTGCTGGATATGAGAACTTACGATGATTAAAGATGTAGTAAAGGTTCAAACCCTTGATACTTCCTTTGAAACCATCGAAAGATACCTTTCTTAGGGCATCCGTATTCACTTCAGCTCCCAGATCCATTCTTTGGATATGATAGTCGTTACCCGTCTGCCGCCAGAACAGATCCACTCCGAGCAAACTGCTATACAGGCTCAGATTGAACTCCTTCTTGCTACTGTGGTTACTCTTCATATTGATGTGCTTCAAGTCTACGGTATAACCCAGGAACACCCATCGCCATCCCAGATAAGGGCCCAATCGCCATGAAGGGTCAGGTGCAAACGAGATGCGCTGTCCTTCCTCACCATAAAGGGTATAGACCTCATAGGTATTGGTATTCTGGAGCATCACGGTATAATTGTAATGCTGAGGCTCGATATACTGTTCGTTGATATTTGAAAACTCCCGAAAGAAATTCGTAAAAGTCTTTCCCAAACGGTGGAAGAAGGTTTTCTCATGTCGAGCACGCGTCAGGCTATCCTCAGAGTTTCCCTTGAACATCGTAGAGTTGAAAAGCGTTTTCATCAAAGAAGAATCGGCAACAGTCTTGTTCTGGTCAGTCTTACTTTGGTCTGTCTTGCTTTGACCAGCAGACAAATGAGACGTTTCCCGCTCCACCGCCATCATTGGCAGCAAAGCGAACAACCAGACTCCCACTAAAGACCAAATTCTTCTTTTCATCTTATTGACTCTTTGAAATTCTACAATTCAGTTCTTCAAAACACACGTTAGCACTTACAAAATCAAACGTTAGTTCTTCCAAAGCACGCGGTCGAGCACCCAGTTTACCGGAGTAGCCGAAACGCTGGTGCAAGTACAGGTGCTGATACCCTGCAGGTGTTCTATCACATTCTTGATGATAGGCAGCTGCACATACGGCGGATTGGAAACCGTGATGCTGGTTCTACCCTCGCTTGTAATCAAGACGATAGGCTGATAGGTGAACACGGAGAACGAAAGCGAACCCTTGTCACCGATAATCTCGATGCAGTCTTCCTTGGCACTCTCATGTCCTACGAAACACCAGCTGCCGCTACCCGTCACGCCACTCTCGAAGAAGAAGCATGCCGATACCGTATCTTCTGCCTTATAGAGATGCGCACGGTTGGCAGGATAGCCATGGGCACGGGTAATCACACCAAAGAGGTCTTGCAACAGGTCTATCTGATGAGGCGCCAAATCGTAGAAATAGCCGCCACCAGCAATGTCTGGCTGCACACGCCAAGGCATCTCCTTGCCGCTTTTGTAATCCAAGTCACGGGGAGGCACAGAGAAGCGAACCTGTACATTGACTATTTCTCCGATAGTTCCACTGTTGATAATCTCCTTCACTTTCTGAAAGTAAGGAAGATACCTGCGATAGTATGCCACAAAGCAAGGCACACCGGTCTGCTCGCTGATTCTGTTGATGCGGATACAGTCGTTATAGCTTGCTGCCAGAGGCTTTTCTACGTATACAGGCTTGCCTGCATGCATCGCCATGATGGCAAAGGTGGCGTGTGATGACGGTGGCGTAGCGATATAGACGGCATTCACGTCAGGGTCGTCGATGAGTTCCTGCGCATCGGTATACCATTTTCTTATATGATGGCGCTCGGCATAGCTTCGCGCCTTCTGTTCGCTACGGCTCATCACCGCAACAACCTGCGATCCCTCTACCTCGTTGAATGCCGGACCGCTCTTCTTTTCGGTTACTTCACCGCAGCCGATAAATCCCCAGTTAATCTGTTTCATTCTTTTCTTCTTTTTTTAGAAGACATCCGGCAGTTACTCTCCTGCCAGAGACTTGTTGATTTCGTCGATATAGTCGAGCACCTCGTCACGACCCGTCTTCTTCTCACTGCTGGTGATGAAGTATGGAGGGAGCGCCTCCCAACGGTCTTCCAGGGCGTGCATCCACTTTTCTGCATTCATGCGAGCCTTGACTGGACCCAACTTATCAGCCTTGGTAAAGACGATGCAGAAAGGCACATTGCTCTCGCCCAACCAATCCACGAACTCACGGTCTATCTTCTGCTGGTCGTGGCGCACATCGATGAGTACGAAGACGTTTGCCAACTGTGGGCGCTGCAGGATATAGCTGCTGATCATCTGCTCCAACTGCTTCTGCACGGTTTTGGAACGCTTGGCGAAGCCATAGCCAGGAAGGTCGACCAGATACCATTCGTTATTGATGATAAAGTGATTGATGAGCAGGGTTTTACCCGGAGTGGCTGAAGTTTTAGCCAAACCCTTGTGATTGCAGAGCATATTGATGAGGCTCGACTTGCCCACGTTACTTCTGCCGATGAAGGCATACTCGGCCTTGTTATCTTTAGGGCACATGCTCACTCGTGGAGCCGATATTGTAAATTCTGATTTCTTAATTTCCATTCTTTCTATTTTCTTTTATAAATGTTTAATTATTAAAGGCAGCACACCAACTTATCATAAAGTTCGCAGTACACCAACTTATCGTAAAGTTCAATGTTCAACGCACAAAGTTCAATGTTCAATGTTCAAAGTTCAAAGTTCAAAGTCTAGAGCATTTCTGCCAATTCCAGCCATCTCATTTCCTTCTCGTCAAGTTCATCCTTGATTTCAGGCAGGCGCTTGCTCTTTTCCGTCAGTTCCTCTACCGAGAGGGTGCCACTGCAAAGGGCCTCTTCCAACTTTTTCTGCTCTTCGGTGAGCTTATCTATTTCCTGGGTCAGCTGCTCATATTCACGCTTCTCCTTGTAGCTCATCTTGCGCTTGTTCTCAAAGTTGGCATCACGCTTGGCGGTGCCGGCTCCATCGTTTGTGCTGGCGCTGTTGCTGGCTGTGGTTTTCGCTGCAGCCGCAGCTTTCTCTGCCTCATCCTTCTCCTGCAAACGGCTCCAGTCACGATATTGCGTATAGTTGCCAGGGAAATCCTGAATCTCGCCCTCGCCCTTGAACACCAGGAGATGGTCCACCACCTTGTCCATGAAATAGCGGTCGTGACTCACCACGATGACGCAACCGGCGAAATCCTGCAAGTATTCTTCCAATACCTGGAGGGTCTGGATATCGAGGTCGTTGGTAGGCTCATCGAGCACCAGGAAGTTAGGATTCCTCATCAGCACCGTGCAGAGATAGAGCTTGCGCTTCTCGCCACCACTCAACTTATATACGTAGTTGTGCTGCTCCTCGGGAGTGAAGAGAAAGAACTGCAGGAACTGCGAAGCCGTCATGTGCTTGCCATTTCCCAGGTCGATGTAGTCGGCAATCTCGGTGATGATATCGATGACCTTCTGGTCTTCACGGAACTTCAATCCCTCCTGCGAGAAATAGCCGAAGCGCACGGTCTCTCCGATATCAAACATGCCGCTATCGGGCTGCACCTCGCCCAGGAGCATCTTGATGAAGGTAGATTTACCCGTACCGTTGTTACCCACGATGCCCATCTTCTCGAATCGGGCAAAGTTGTAGTAGAAGTTGTCGAGAATCACCTTCTTCTTACCCCTGTCGTCGAACGCCTTGCTCACATACTGGCACTCGAAAATCTTGGAACCGATATATACGGTAGAAGCCTTCAGGCGCACCTGTCGGTCTTCGATGCGCTGCTTCGCCACCTTTTCCAACTCGTAGAAGGCATCCTCACGATACTTCGCCTTATGACCGCGAGCCTGAGGCTGTCGGCGCATCCAGTCCAGCTCTCTGCGATAGAGATTCTTGGAATGCTGGATTTCGGCACGCAGGTTGTCCATGCGCTCCTGTCGTTTTTCCAGATAGTAGGCATAATTGCCACGATAGGTATAGATGGTCTTATCATCGAGTTCCAGGATGGTATTGCACACCTTGTCGAGGAAGAATCGGTCGTGGGTTACCATGAAGATGGTCTTGTTGCCACGGTTCAGATAGCCCTCCAGCCACTCAATCATCTCCAGGTCGAGGTGGTTGGTAGGCTCATCGAGCATCAGGAAGTCGGGCTCATCAATCAGCACATTGGCAAGCGCCACACGTTTCTGCTGACCGCCACTCAACTGCCCCATCGGCTGATCCATGTTGGTGATATGCAACTGTGTGAGAATCTGCTTAGCCTTGAGCACCTTTTCGGGGTCATCCTCGTGGTTGAAGCAAGCCTCGAGCACGCTCTCCTCCGGGTCGAACTTCGGCGACTGCTCCAGATAGCCCACCTTCAGGTCGCGGCGATAGATGATGTCGCCACTCTCATGTCCCTCCTTATCCATGAGCACCGACATCAACGTAGATTTGCCCGTGCCGTTTCTCGCTACGAGTCCCACCTTCTGTCCTTCAGCGATAGAGAAGGAAATATTATCAAAAAGAACCTCAGCTCCAAAACGTTTGGTGAGGTTTTGAACGTCTAAATAAGGTATTTGACTAGCCATTTTTGTTATTTTTGTGTGCAAAGTTACAAAAAAAAATGGCAGAAACAAAATTTTTTGGCTATCTTATTTGGCAGAAACAATTTTTTTAGTTATCTTTGCACCGAATTTAATCAAAACATCTAGTGTTTCCATTCTCGAAACGCTACATTTCATAGAAAAATCATATAATATACAATATAATAATGTATAGCAAAGACGAATTATCAGCAAAAAGTGTCGTTCAACTGAAGGACATTGCTAAAGAGATTGGAGCCAAGATTAAGTCAGGCGACAACAAGGAGACTATTATCTATACCATCCTTGATGCCCAGGCTGAAGGCCCAACAGATGATGCTGCACCAAAGCGTAAACGTACACGCATTGCCAGCAAGAAAGAAGACCGTGTTTATTCTGTCAATGGAACTGATGGCGAGAACTTCGACGTGATGAAGAACCAGGCTACCGGACCTGTAGATGCTTCGCAGGATGCAGCCCCACAGGGAGCCGCAGCCACAGCAGATCCGCTGGCTGCTTTCCCAAAGCACAGAGGCAGAAAGAGCAAGGCAGAACTGGAGGCCATTGCTGCGGCTAAAGCAGCTGCCATCAAGATGCAGCAGGCTGCTCAGCAGCAAGAGGAAAGCGAAAATGAAGGCAATTTTTTTGATGCCGAGAGCAACAGCGAGACTGAGAAGAATGCACAGACTGATGCTGAGCTGAATGTACAGACTGATGATGAGCAGGAGGCACAGATCAACGAAGAGCAGGCGGCACAGGCTAGCGCAGAACAGCCAGCACAGGCTGAGTCTGACCAGGCAGCAGCCCCAGAGAGCGAAGAGCATTTCATTCCTGAAGCCCAGTTTGCCACTGGCGAATCCAGCGACAACAGCGAAAGCAATAACGAACTGATGGCTATGCTCCAGGCAAAGCTCAACTCTCATAACGATAAGCCAGCAGACCATGAGGAAAAGGCAGAGGCTAAAGAGACCGTCAAGAAGGCAAACAATGCCGCAGGCGCTGCAGCCGCGACTACTCCAGACGGCGTCTGGAGCGGCGACCCTGGCGACGGCACCGACTTCATCACCGTGGTAGATATTCCAATCGAAGACCAGGCAGCCACGCCAACATACGATATCTTCGATCGCCCTACCACTCCGGTTGCATCCGGCAACACTCCTGCCGCTGCACCTCAGACAGCCAACAGGGAGCCAGAATACGACTTCTCCAACATCATCAGCGCCAATGGTGTGCTCGAAGTGCTTTCAGACGGCTACGGATTCCTTCGCAGCAGCGACTTCAACTATCTTTCTTCTCCAGACGACATCTATGTGGCTACCAATTTCGTGAAGCGATATGGATTGAAGACGGGTGATGTAGTTCAGTGCCACGTGCGTCCTCCTCACGAGGGAGAGAAGTACTTCCCACTTACCAGCATCGACAAGATCAATGGCCGTGACCCATCAGAGGTACGCGACCGTGTACCATTCGAGCACCTCACCCCACTCTTCCCTAACGAGAAGTTTGATCTCTGCGGCGACCGTCGCACCACCAACCTGAGCACCCGCGTGGTAGACCTCTTCTCACCAATAGGTAAGGGACAGCGTGCGCTCATCGTGGCTCAGCCAAAGACCGGTAAAACCATCCTGATGAAGGACATTGCCAACGCCATCGCAGCCAACCACCCAGAAGCATACCTCATGATGCTGCTCATCGACGAGCGTCCTGAGGAGGTTACCGATATGGCTCGCACCGTGAATGCCGAGGTCATCGCCTCTACCTTCGACGAGCCAGCCGAGCGCCACGTGAAGATTGCGGGCATCGTTTTGGAGAAGGCAAAGCGCATGGTAGAGTGCGGTCACGATGTAGTCATCTTCCTCGACTCCATCACCCGTCTGGCACGTGCCTACAACACCGTAGCCCCAGCATCAGGTAAGGTGTTGACCGGTGGTGTGGATGCCAACGCATTGCAGAAGCCAAAGCGCTTTTTCGGTGCAGCCCGTAACATCGAGGGTGGCGGTTCTCTCACCATCATCGCTACAGCCCTGATTGATACAGGTAGCAAGATGGACGAGGTTATCTTCGAGGAGTTCAAGGGTACCGGTAACATGGAGTTGCAGCTCGACCGCTCACTCAGCAACAAGCGCATCTTCCCAGCCGTCAACCTGGTGGCTTCTTCTACCCGTCGCGACGACCTCTTGCAGGACAAGAAGACGCTCGACCGCATGTGGATTCTGCGCAAGTTCATTTCAGATATGAACCCTATCGAGGCGATGAATACCATCCACAAGAGCATGCAGACTACTCGCAACAACGAGGAGTTCCTGATTTCCATGAATTCATAAATTCAGCTTTAACAGCATAAAAGTTGAGGGCGTTTCATCCTTTAGGACGAAGCGCCCTTTTCTTATCATCTGATAGGAAGCCTTACCTTGTTACACACATAACAAAGTAGAAACAAAGTGATATATAAATTATTGCCACAAAACTAGCAAAAATAACAGCAAAGTGTCATTTTCAAGGCTAAAAACTAGTGGTTGACCCATATCAAGAAAAGCATATTGCAATGATATTTCTCGGCAAAAGATGCCGTTATTTGATAAAAAAGTGTTAACTTTGCACTCGTATTTAAGGAATAACAAATAATAAATTTTAAAAAGGTTAATAATTATGATGACTATTTTTACAATGGCTTTC
>JAIJUV010000209.1 GCA_022732315.1 Prevotella sp. | reverse complement strand
TGCTACAAAGGATAATTGTGCATTTGGTGTCAAGGATGGTGATTTGATGCGAGAGCTGGGCTTTAATAAGTCTATGCGCGCTAAGTTTACTGTTCACAGTCTTTTCCCTGTACCACAGTGGTAAAAAATAACGTACTACGTAAAAATATACGATTATGAAGAAAGTAAAATTGATATTTGCAACCATGCTTGCCTTATGTTTCTGTTTCGTGATGGCGGCATGTAGTGATGACGATAATGATGTTACTGAAATCTTCCATGTTGAGGGCACTGAGTTTGCCCTCAGCAACGAAGCTGCTACAGAAACATTCTCGGTGACGGCATCCAGTAAACCGCTCGTTGTGGTCAGAGACAAGGATGACGCCGGTAAGAAAGTGGATGTCTCTTGGCTTACCTTGACAGAGGGTAGTGCAGAGGGAAATGTATATAACTATTCTTTCGCAGTGACAACAAACAAGAGCGAAAGTCCACGCAGCCTTCTCATCAAGGTGACACAGGGTACCAATATGAAGGAGATTTCTATCACTCAGGCTGGTGAACCTCTTGTTGTTCCTGAAGGAGAAATGGCTCACAATGCCAAGGAACTGGCAAGCATGATGTATGCCGGTATTAATCTGGGTAACCTGATGGAGGCACCTGGAGGTGAGGGCTCTTGGAGAAATGGTAAGGTTTCTGAGGAGTATATCAAGAGTTTGAAGAATGCTGGTTTCAATACCGTCCGTATTCCTTGCGCTTGGGCTGCCCACTTTACTCACCGTTCTACAGATCCAGCATACACCATTGATACCAATTGGCTTCATCGTGTAAAGAAAGTCATCAGCTGGTGTGTTCAGAATGATATGTATGTTATCCTCAATTGTCATTATGATAAGGATGGAGATACCGAAAAAGATGGCGGTTGGCTTGAAGACCATATCTTTGATGATTTGTTGGAGCCATCTATCATTGCAAGACAGAAGGCTATCTGGACTCAAGTGGCTTCTTACATGAAGGACTTTGATGAGCACCTCCTCTTTGCAGCCTGCAATGAGCCAGGTATGAACGAAACTTCTGGTAAGTCTGATATGTGGAAAGATAAATATGCTGTGGAGCGTGTGGTTAGATATGAGCAGACCATGATTGATGCTGTTCGTGCTACTGGTGGTAATAATGCTTCTCGTACCATCATTGTTCAGGGACTCGGTGCTGATATCTCAAATACCTGCAACTATATGGACAACCCTGATGAGACTGAGGTGGCAACATTCCCTACAGACAAGGTGCCAGACCGTCTGATGGTAGAGGTTCACTTCTATGAGCCATATCTGTTCTGCTTGCTGGATAAGGATGGAAATGATGCATGGTCTAAGATGTACTATTACTGGGGCAAGGATAATAAACTTGCTGGCAGCAACCGTAATACTCCTGACAATTATGCCGAGGCATGGGTTGACGCTCAGATGGCTAAGATCAAGGCTAAGTTCGTAGACAAGGGTATCCCTGTTATCATCGGTGAGTATGCTGCTATCTTCCGTACTTTAGGAGAAGGAGAGAATCAGGAATTGCACGATAAGTCTGTGGCTTACTTCGATGAATATGTTACCAAGGTAGCCAAGGACAATGGTTGTGTTCCATTCTACTGGGAGACTGGTGACGTGATTGATTGCACCAATGGCGTAGTGAAGAAACAGTATATCTTCGATGCCATCATGAAGGGTGCGAGCCAGGGTAAATACCCATGGTAAAAAACGAGATATTAAGTCTTTAGGTTTAATATAAAGTGTGTGGACGCATATCGGAGAATCTTTCTCTGATGTGCGTCCTTTTTTTGTGCAAATATCGTACATCCTAACATAATATACCTATCCTTTTATCAAAAGTATACATTCAGGCTACAGCTTTTTCGCTATCTTTGCATCATGATAACTCCAAAACCCGATAATACGTTAGATTGATATATGAAGAAGATAGTTATGATTATATGGGCTGCCGCTCATTTCGCTTGGGCCGGCGCACAGGTTAAACCAGTGGATGGTCGTATCTCGAAGATGAAACTCACGGCTACCGAACTGGCTCACTATATGGCTCCAGGGGTAAACCTGGGGAATACGATGGAGGCATGCGACTGGAATGATGTCTTTACCAATAATGCAGGATTGAAGTCGGAAACTTCATGGCAGAATGACAAGACTACTGAAAGTTATATCCGGAGTTTGAAACAGCAGGGATTCAATAGTCTTCGCATCCCAATATCCTGGGTGGCTGGTCATCTTACGGATAAAGAGAATATGAGCATCGATCCGGTCTGGATGAAACGAATCAAGGAAATCGTAAACTATGGTCTCAATGCCGGTCTCTGTGTCATCATCAACGAACACTGGGATGGCGGATGGATGGAGCATGATGCTTTTACCAGTGGGGTGAATGTGGCAGAGCATAAGGAGATGTTCCGCAAACTGTGGACGAATATTGCCAAGGAATTCAAGGCTTATGACCAGCGGGTTCTCTTTGCTGCCCTCAACGAACCGGGAGTGGGAGGTGCCAGTCCGCAGGTTCAAGGCGACATGCTGGCTCCTGATAGCAAGGAGTTTGCCGACCGTCTCCTGGCATACGAACAGGTGTTTATCAATGCCGTCCGTGCTACCGGTGGTAATAATGCCAGCCGTGTGCTCATCGTACAGACTCCAAAGACCGAGATTGATTTGGCTGCCAAGGATTCTTACGACATCACCCGTCTGAAAGATAATGCGAAGAACCGTCTGATGGCAGAGGTTCATTTCTACGATCCTTATATATTTACCTTGATGGACAAAGATGCCGATTGGGGCAAGGTGGCTCTTTATTGGAAAGGACATGCGCCTGCCGATGACCAGGGACGAACCGTAAACACCATCTGGTATAATAATAAGAACGTGGATGCCTACCAGCATATCACCAATCAGGTGATGAAGATGAAACGTAAGTTTGTAGATCAGGGGTATCCGGTAGTCATCGGCGAATATGGTGCCAACCGTAAGGATGCCTCTCTCTTCGGTGGTAATCAGGAGAAGCATAATGAGAGTATGATGGCATGGTATGGTGCTGTGACTGCCGAAATGATGAAGGCAGGACTTATCCCATACGTCTGGGATATCAATGTGCAGCCTCTTCCTCACATGACCATCTTCGACAGAAAGAAGCAGGTAGTTTCCGACTCCTATATATTTAAAGGTGTGATGCAGGGAGCAGCCGAAGGGATGGAAGATTACCTGAAAATCTATCCGAAACCTTAGAAAAAAGCAGAAAAAGCAATAATAAATAAGCATAGTTTAGATTTATATGTAGAAAGGGCAAAAAAGTATCATGCTTTTTTGCCCTTATTTAGTATCTTTGCAACCGAAAATGAATCTTTAAACTGTAAACTTAAATAAATAAATGAAGAAGATATTTGTTTTTTTGATGATGGCATTGGCTACATGCAATATCTCAGCGAAGTCGAACTTTGTGCAGGTGAAGGACGGACATTTCGTTCGTGATGGTAAACCTTATTATTATGTAGGTACCAATTTCTGGTATGTTGCAATACTCCGGCAGAGCAATTGAAGGTCAGACTGCAGAAATTACTGAACAAGGGAATCATGCTCGGTCATCAGGATGATCCGGTGTATGGTACTACTTGGAAATGGTATGAAGGAAAGAGCGATGTATTCCTCACTACAGGTGATTATCCTGCTGTGATGGGTTTCGATCTTGGAAAAATAGAGTTGGACAGCAAGGAAAACCTTGACGGCGTGTCTTTCGATCGTATGCGAAAAGAAATCATTGCCCAAAATGAGAGAGGAGGCATCGTTACTTTGAGTTGGCATCCTTGGAATCCGGTTACTGGCGAGAATGCCTGGGATCCGAAAGGTGATGCTGTGGCTGCAGTCCTGGATGGAGGCGCCCAGCAACAGAAGTTCGACGGATGGCTCAAGAAGGTTTCCGATTTCATCCTTTCTTTGAAGACAAACGATGGTAAACTGGTTCCTGTCATCTTCCGACCATGGCATGAAATGAATGGCGGATGGTTCTGGTGGGGAGCTAGCAGTTGCACACCTGTACAATATAACCAATTATACGTAAAAACCCTAAATATACTTACTAAAGCAGGGTGCAATAACATCGTTTGGGCTTGGTCACCAAATCTCAGCGACGAGAAGACGGTAGAAAAATTCCTGGAGCGATTCCCGGGCGAGAAGTATGTGGATATGCTGGGTGTTGACGTCTACGAGTTCGACAACAGCGATGCCAACTATCAGCAGAACCTTGCTGCTACGCTCGATGTTCTGATGGAGGCAGCCAAGAAGGTGGGCAAGATTCCTGCCCTCACCGAAACGGGTTGCCGAGGTATCGCCAGCAAGAAGGATTGGTTTACCCAAACCCTTTGGCCTGTACTTCAGAAGTATCAGTTGAGTTATGTACTCTTCTGGCGTAATGCCTGGGATAAACCTCAGGAGGAAGCCTATCTTCCTGGAGTAGGCGATGGAGCCATCGTCGAGGACTTCAAGGCATTCAAGAAGGAAAAGAAAGTCCTCTTTGCAAAAGAGGTTTTAAAGGTTAAATAAATGTTGAATGTTGAATGTTGAATTGGCATTAGTTCAATGTGCATTTTATACTCAACATTCAACATTCAACACTCAACATTAATATAAAATAAAATATGACTACATTTCAAGACAAAGTGAAAGCACT
>JAIJUV010000208.1 GCA_022732315.1 Prevotella sp. | reverse complement strand
ACTCGACCTGGCGGTCGTGGCGATACCCCCTAAAGCTGGAATGCGAATGCGCTAGCCCAATGGCCGTAAGGCCAAATCCGTTTAAATTCCGTGCGTAATTCGTGAAGCAAGAATGTTCCGTTAACTCAGCGTAATCCGATGAAGAAAACGATGAAGCAACAAAAAAAGAGGGTGTGTCTTGGACTTTTGACACACTCTCCTGATTTCGTAATGAGAATGTAAAGGTACTTGACCTTTATCAAGAAATCGGGGGTTTCTGAAACTTTTCTTCTAAAACATTTGTGTGCGAACACAAAAGTTTGTATCTTTGCACCGGAATTAAGAAAGAAGGATAAAAGATTGTTAGTTCAGGTAACATAAAGTATTGGTTATAAGGAAGAAAGATTGTTAGAGTAAGGATAACGAAGGTATTAGATAGGATAAACGAAGGTATTAGATAAGGTGAAAGATTGGAGAAGCAGGGTAACGTTGAAAGATTGTTAATATAAAGGATAATGTTTAATTTAAAGTAAAGAAAGGAAAAGTTATGTTAGTATTAGGAATTGCATTCGCAGCAGTAGTAGCATTCGCTGCAACAGTTGGCGCAGCAAGCAACAAGCTCGCTTAAGTAAAAGCCAACGAGGTAATGAACTTTATAAAGTTCAGAGACTTTAAGAAGTTCAGGTATTTAAAAGTAAAGAACATTAAAAGTTCAAAAACAGTAATTGAAGCAAAGTAGGAAGCCAAATGGGCTTCCAGAATGTAGGAGGGGAGCCAATGGGGCTTTCCGGATGAGGAGCGGATGATGCTCCTTTTTTCGTTTAACAACAAAAAATCAGACATACATTATATATAAAAAGGAATCGGGCGGTTAACAGGTTAACAGTTAACAGCCCGATTTTCTTTGTTTATACCCCTATTCGAGGATGATTTTGAGATTTACCACATAGAAGAAATTACGTAACTTATTGATATGTAGGTAAATCTATCTCTTTTGAATTTATTTCCCAAGATATGGCTTCAGGATTCTAACCCAGTTCTGGTAGCCTTTTCCGAGCAGATGCAAGCCATCGTTGGTATAATTCGGGTTCATGTCCTGGGTTCCAGGAGCCACGAACTCAGAGAAGAGGTCGATGTAGGTCAAGCCGCGGCGGTTGGCGATGTCCTTGATCAGGGCATTGAGGGCAGGAACATCCTTCTTGCGGTTCATGTGGTCAACAAACATGTTGAACTTTGGGTTCAGCGGCAGAACGCTCTGCAGATAGAGTCGGGTAGAAGGAGATTCGTTCTTGATTCGCTCGGCAATCTCATCGATGTCCTTGGCGATGTCCTCGACGCTGCGGCCTCCGGCGAGGTCGTTAATGCCGATCAAGAGGAAGATCTTGGCTGGCTTGCCCTTGGTGATGACGTGGAGGCGGTCGAGCATGGTATCGGCTCTATCGCCGCTGATTCCTCGGTTCTTGACGTGTGAGTTGCCGAGCAGTTCCGCCCATTCGCCTCCGTTGGTGATGCTGTTGCCCAGGAAGATGATGTCCTTCTTGCTGGTTGGGAGAACTTCAAAGAGCGTAGCTCTCTGATCAAAGAAAGTTGTGTGCTTCCGTCCTTGAGCCTGTAAGGTAGTGCAGGCGCAGAGGAGGCAGATTGATAACATGATTTTTTTCATCATAATGTATAAAAGTTAGTTATTAAAAATGTATTTTAAAGCTTTTGCCCTTTCAGGGCGCAGAGCGAAATGCTGTTTATACCCAGGGCGTTGCCCTGGGCTAGGAGCTTTTGCCCTTTCAGGGCGTGTGGGGCATTGCCTTCTTTTTTTATGGCGTGTGGAGCATTGCCTTCTGTCTTTCAAGAACTACTTGAAAATCAGGGTGGTGAGCCTGTCTTTATCAAACAGTTCCTGAGCCACGGCTTGAATCTGGGCGGCGGTAATCTCATCCACCTGCTCGTAGAGGCGGTCAACGTTCTTCTCCCAGCCATAATGCAGGAAGCTCTTGCCGAAGTCGAGGGCGAAGTTCTCACGGTTGTCGCAAGCCACGCCTATCTGCCCCTTTATCTGCTTCTTGGCAGCCTTGAGCTGCGCATCGCTCAATGGCTTCTGCATGAACTTATCCAGTTCCTTGCGAACCAATCTGAGGCAGCGCTTCACATCGTGCTCATCGCAGCCGAAGTAGATGCTCCAGGTGCCCGTGTCGCCATAGGAAACCATCGTACTTTCTACGGTGTAAACCAAGCCGTTGTGCTCTCTGAGGGCGAGGTTCAGCTTGGCGTTCATGCCAGGTCCGCCCAGCATATTATTAAGCAGATAGAGCGGCATTCGTCGGTCGTCGTTCACATCGTAAGCCCGGGTTCCAATCATCACATGAGCCTGATGCGTATTCTTCTGCATCACAATCGTCTGCCCGGCAATTCCATCTCCCACAGATGAATAATTTTTATGTGGGAGCTTTTCCTCAGCAAGGTTGACCACAGATTCTTCATCTGCGAGCGCCCTCTGAAGGAGTCTTACCAGTTTTTTGAAATCAATATCCCCGTAAGCGAAGAATATCGCATTATCCGGCCGATAAAGCTTCTGCGTAAAGCGCAATGCATCCTCTGTGGTAAAAGCCCGAACCTGCTCGGCTGTGCCCAGAATATTATGCCCCAGCGGCGAACCCTTGAAGAGGATATTCTCAAACTCATCATATATCAGTTCGGCTGGCGAATCATTATAGCTCTCTATCTCATCGCAGATTACCTCCACCTCCTTATCTATCTCCGCCTGCGGATAAACCGAGTGGAAGACGATGTCGGAAAGCAGATCCACGGCCCTTGCGATGTGCTCCTTCAGAATGGCGGAATAATACACCGTGCCCTCCTTGTTGGTGTAGGCATTCAGGTCGCCTCCCACACTCTCCAGACAGTTGAGAATGTGCCAGGCTTTTCTGCGCTCGGTGCCTTTGAAGGTGACATGCTCGCAGAAGTGAGCCAAGCCCTCTTCTCCCGGCTCCTCGTTGCGGGTGCCGGCGTTTATCTGATAGCCGCAATACACCACCTTGCTATCCGATGGCAGGTGGATGATGCGGAGTCCGTTGTCTAATGTATAAGTATTATATTTCATTTCAAGGTGCAAAGTTACATTGAAAATGTAATTTATCCAAAATATTGGGCATTTATTTTGCATTATCGCCAAAAAGACTTATCTTTGTCCCCAAAAAAATATAAAAGAGACATAAAACAATGCGTAAGGTTATAGGAATAGGAGAGACCGTGCTTGACATCATCTTCAAGAACGGCAAGCCGATAGAGGCAGTACCGGGTGGCTCATCGTTCAATGCAGTCATCTCGTTGGGACGTTCGGGCGTGAACGCTTCGTTTATCAGCGAGGCGGGCAACGACCGTATTGGTGAGTATGTGATTCAGTTTCTGAGAGATAATGGGGTGAATGCCGACAACGTGAGCATCTTTCCGGAATCGAAGTCGCCGCTCTCGCTGGCGTTCCTCGACGAGAACAACAATGCCGACTACATCTTCTATAAGGATCATCCCCACGACCAGCTGGAGTTTGCCACTCCGGAAATCAATCCTGGCGACATCGTGCTCTTCGGTTCGTTCTTCGCCCTGAATCCGGTGGTTCGTCCTCAGGTGGCTGGTTTCCTGGAGTACGCCAAGAATCACGGTGCCATCCTCTATTACGACATCAACTTCCGTGCTTCTCATCAGAATGAGATCATGAAGATTACGCCTAATCTGATAGAGAACCTGGAGCACGCCGATTTTGTGCGTGGCAGCCATGAGGACTTCGGAATCCTCTACAAGAAGCCGGAGGCGGATAAGGTTTATAATGCCGAAATCAGTTTCTACTGCAAGAAGTTTATCTGCACCCAGGGTGCTGACCCTGTGGAGGTGAGAGCCGAGAACGGCTTTGCCAAGAGTTATCCTTCGGAGAAGATGAAGCCAGTGAGCACCATCGGAGCCGGCGATAACTTCAATGCCGGTTTCGTGTTCGGACTGATTAAGGATGGAATCACCCGCGAGGATATCGACCGTGGATTATCTGAGGCACAATGGGATAGCCTCCTGAAGAGTGCCCAGGAGTTCTCCACCGAATGCTGCAAGGACATCTACAATTATGTTTCCAAAGAATTTGGAGAGCAAAAGAAGAAGGAATTATAAAAATATATAGATTATGACTGAGATTACAAACAAGATTTATTACGTAGGCGTTAACGACCGCAACAAGCATCGTTTCGAGGGCCTCTGGCCTTTGCCTAACGGAGTGAGCTACAACTCTTATATCATTGACGATGAGAAGGTAGCGCTGGTAGATACAGTAGAGGTAGATTTCTTCACCCAGTTCCTCGAGAACATTCACGAGGTGATTGGCGACCGCGAAATCGATTACCTCATCATCAACCACATGGAACCTGACCACAGCGGCTCCATCGCCCTCATCAAGAAATATTACCCTAACATCAAGATTGTGGGCAACAAGAAGACTCTGGGAATGCTCGAAGGCTTCTATGGTGTTACCGACGATGTGGTAGAGGTGAAGAATGGCGAAACCCTCTCTCTGGGCAACCACGAGCTGAGCTTCGTTCTCATTCCTATGGTTCACTGGCCAGAGACCATGGTAACCCTGGATGCGAAGAACAAGGTGCTCTTCTCGGGCGATGCCTTCGGCTGCTTCGGCGCGCTGAACGGCGGAATCATCGATACGGAAATCAACTGCGAGACTTTCTGGCTGGAGATGGTT
>JAIJUV010000207.1 GCA_022732315.1 Prevotella sp. | reverse complement strand
GAGCTTCAAGCCCACACGTCCGATGACACCCGTCTGACCCCAACCGAGCGAGAACTCAATCTGGTCGTTACTCTTCTGCTCCAGGTTCCAGTTTACATCCACGGTTCCGTCCTCGTAGTTAGGCTTCACGTCTGGACTTACCTTTTCTGGGTCGAAGTGTCCCATAGAAGCCAACTCACGAGCCGAACGCATCAGCGCCTCCTTAGAGAAGAGGTCACCTGGCTTGGTACGGAGCTCACGGCGCACCACATTCTCATAAAGACGGGTGTTACCGTTGATACGTACGTGGCTCAGGTAAGCCTGAGGTCCCTCTGTCACGCGCATCTCCAGGTCGATGGAATCGCCGTCGATGTTGATTTCGGCAGGATTGATGCTGGAGAACACGTAACCATTGTTGTAGTAGAGGTTCGCCACTGCATCATCATCCTCGTTCAATCGCTTGTGCAGAATCTTCTGGTTATATACATCACCCTTCTTCATACCCAACAGGTAGTTGAGCCTGTCGGTCTGATATACGGTGTTACCCACCCAGTTGATGTTGCGTACGAAGTACTGCTTGCCTTCGTCCACCTTGATATATACGTTCACATGCTTCTCGTCGAAGTTGCTGATGCTATCCTCCAGAATCTGGGCGTCGCGATAACCATACTCATAGTATTTTTCGATGAGTTTCTGCTTATCTTCCTTCCAGCGCTCAGGAGTAAACTTCTTCGACTTGAAGAAGGTGGCAAACTTGCCTGCCTCATGGGTCTTGGCAAAGGCACCCTTCGAGAAGAATCCACCCTTGATCTTGCGGTCAGAGAGTTTCTCGTTACCGTCGATGGTAATCTGATGAACCTTGATCTTCTGTTTCTTGTCCACGATGACATCCAGAATCACCTGTCCCTTGTTAGCCACGTCGTCGCGCTGGTTAATCTGGATATCGGCATTCTTGAATCCCTTGTCGTCGAAATACTTCTTGGCGAGGATCTTGGCACGGTCGAGCATGTTAGGGGTCACCTGTGTACCCTTCACCATACCCAGCTTCTGCTCCATGTCCTCACGTTCACTCTTCTTCAAGCCCACATAGTTGATGTTCGAGATACGAGGGCGCACAGCCAGATAGATGTGCAGATAGAGTTTCTCGCCTACGATGGAGTCGGCAGCGATAGCAACCTTTGAGAAGAGGCCATGCTTCCAATAACGCTTCACAGCACTGGTGATTGCATCGCCAGGAACTTCTATTTCATCACCCACCGAGAGTCCGGAGATACCCGTGAGCACGTAGTCCTCGTATCCTTCCACACCCGAAACGTTGATACCGCCGATGGTCAGCGTGCGGGGTGTTCCGGCATACGAGATGTCGGGATTAACGATTTTATCTTGTGCCAGCATCTGCACACTCGCCATAACGCCCAGCAGCAGGATGAAAATCTTTCTAAACTTGTTCATTTATATACCTTATTATATATATAGTATCTATAACTTATCTTCTTTGCTTACCTATCATCGTGGAGATGTTACTTGCTTTCCTCCTCTGCCTCTACCTGTGCCTCGGTCTTTCCGTAGCGGCGCTGGCGGGTCTGGAAGCTCTCTATAGCCTTGTGCAGACACTCCTCGTTGAAGTCTGGCCAATATGTGTCACAGAAGTAAAGTTCCGAATAGGCAATCTGCCAAAGCAGATAGTTGCTGATGCGCAACTCACCGCCCGTACGGATCAGCAGGTCTGGGTCTGGCATGAAGTTGGTCTCCAGGTGCTGCTCGAAGTTCTCCTCGGTCAGCATCTTCTCCACTTCCTCATAGCTGGCTCCCTTCTCCATGGCTTCCTTCACGGTTTCCTTCATCGCCTTCATGATTTCCCAGCGTGAGCTGTAGCTCAGTGCCACCACCATGGTCATGGCGTCGTTCTTGGCGGTATGGTCCATGGTTTCCTGCAACTTATCCTGCACAGCCTGTGGCAGACGCTTCATGTCGCCGATTACGCGGAAACGCACGTTGTTCTTCATGAAGATTTCATCCTCCAGTGAAGTGAGCACCAATCCCATCAGAGCCGAGATTTCGTCGGCAGGACGATTCCAGTTCTCTGTAGAGAAGGTATAGAGGGTGAGATACTTCACGCCGAGGCGAGTACACTCTGATGTGATGCAACGCACTGCGTCAACTCCAGCCTGATGGCCGTAGCTGCGGTCCTTACCTCTTTCAGTAGCCCAGCGTCCATTGCCATCCATGATGATGGCGATGTGCTCAGGAATTCTGTTCATATCCAAGTTGTTCATATAATATTCTTCTTTATTTACGAGTTCTTAATCTTCCTTATTACAAGTTTTACATCTTTCGCTGAAACTGTAGGTGAGCGATAACTGGAGCATCGAGTAGCAGTCGGTGTTCTTGAAGGCTCCGCTGCTCTTGATGAGATAGGGGTCTTTCACCCCGTCCAGTTCGTCGTTCAGCGAGAAATGGATGGTCCAGTCCACGCCGATGTTCAGCCTGTCTGTCACCTTATATTTGGCGCCGATGCCCAGGGGCACGTTGGCGGTAAATACATTCTTCCCGGCTCCCTTCACAAAGGTGGCTCCCAAGCCACCAAACACGAAGGGCACCAGCCTTTTGGCTCCGCGGTAGTCCCTGCCTGTGCCGTAAGGCCAGAAGTTATACTCAAACACCAGACTCATGTCCACCAGCGTGTTGCTGAAGGAGTAAGGTGCTTCCTGATAGTCGGGATAGTAGGTTTCCACCTTGTCGGTGGAACCTTTCAGTTTGCCGAACGCCAGGTTGAGTCGCAAGTCCTTGTAGGGGTCGAAATTATATCTGCCCACGAAGGCTCCCATCGGCTGCTGGTTGGCAAAGATGTTGCCATTCAGGTCGCCTTCGTAAGCCACCATACCTACGCCCGCACCTATCTCCATGCGATATTGCGGATCGTCCTGCGCCCTTGCCCATTGCATCTGGAACAAGAGGCACAGCAGCAACAGGAAGTTGCGCAAGCTGATTTTCATTTCCTATACCTTATTATATATATAATGTCTTTTGAATGCTTTGCCAAACGCGGGATGGCTTAGTCCTTGCGCCAGCCATCGATGTTATAGCGTCCCTTCCATACGTAACCGTTGCGGATTACCCAATAGAAGTGGTTGTTGTCGCGGCAGAAACCGAAGCGGCCGGTATTTGCCTTGAACTCTGCTGGCAGGGTGATGAGCGAATCCACCGCCCAGGTCAGTCCGTTGTCCTTGCTCTTATACCAGTTGCCGTTGCTTCCCAGAGCCACATAGCCGGTATCAGCAGCGCAGGTAATCACCTCGCTCATCATCGGCAGCATGTTCTTAGCCTGGTTGGCATCCACATCCATATAGTTCCAGGCATATTCAGGAGCATTGCTTGCATAATCTGCCACATGAGTCCAGGTGGTAGCGATGGTATCGCCGTAGCTGGCATCACGGGTTCCCAGGAGGAGTACGTTCTCGGCATTCTTCACCGAAGCGATGCCCGAAACGCTCATGCTCAGGTTCTGGGTTGGCAGGAGTCTATAGTCTGCATCTATCTTCTGGGCTGTCCAGGTGGCTCCCTTATCCTTGGATACGGAGATGCCTGTAGCCGTGAAGGCATAGAGATACTTGCTGCTGGCACCAACCAACTGCTTGAGTTCGCTGTTCTCTCCCACCTGCTGCCAGGTAGCAGCATCGGCAGAAAGATAAAGCTTGCCGGCTGAAAGGAGGAAGATATTGCCATCCATCATCACGGCATTCTGATAATCATCAGCTGCGAAAGCCTGGTTAGGGGTAACCTCTGTCCACGCAGTACCATCTGTATAAGAAGTCTTGTATATCTTCATACCCTCGGCAGTCTTACCGAAGGCATAGATGTATTCGCCCAGGGCGAGCACCTTCACATCCTGAAGGGCAGCTAAAGCAGCCTGTGCTCCCTTCGCCTGCCAGTTGAAATCGTATGGTTTCTCCTGATGCACGTTCACGGTCACGGTGTATGTAGTATATGCAGAGAAGGCATTGTTGTATACACGGATCTTGCGAGGCTGAGAGAAATCGATGGAGTCGGTGCTAGAATAATAGGCAGCCGAATCAAGATTCTCTGGTTGTTTAACATGCATCAGAATCACCGGACTGCTGTTCTTGCTGGCGATGGTAGCCAACACGGCAGCTGTCCTTGTACCGGCTGGCAAGGAATCCGCATTATAGATCTGACGGGTAGTCTGATCTATATAAAATTTATAGCTGGAGCCCGTCACGTTCGACTTCAGCAGGGTATCCTTTCCGGCAGCAGTCTTTGCATATCTGTCGAGGTTACCGAGCGAGAAGCTGGTGATGGCCGTATCGTATGTATATTCCACAGTTGTATCGTCGCTGCTCAAGCAAGATGAGAGCGAGAAAGTAGCTGTAATCAGTGCTATGAAAGCAAAAAACTTCCTTTTCATTCTATTCAATTTTTCTTTTTAGCTGCAAATTTACGGAGAATTCTTCAAAAATCCGCCCTTTTCACCTTATTATTATGCAAATTATTCATTTTAGGGGCTTTTTTTATATTTTTTAGTGATTAAGAGCTAGGAAAAGACATGAAATCGGGGAAAAACGGGAAAATCATAGACGAAGAAATCCCGCTTCTCTTGCGAGAAACGGGATTCCATATTTAGCATGAATTCGAATTGTCGAATTAGAGCTGTGGACCAGCAGCAACGAGAGCCTTACCAGCCTCGTTTGTCTCATACTTCTTGAAGTTCTTGATGAAACGAGCAGCCAAATCCT
>JAIJUV010000206.1 GCA_022732315.1 Prevotella sp. | reverse complement strand
ATTTACGAAAACTCTTTTCATGAATTTTACATCAGCAAAGCCTTTTCCTTGTCATTTAAATACTAAAACTTGGCATCCTCCTGCGGAATTGCCTCATCATGATCATCCAGATAAAGCAACCTGGCAGGATGATACTTCCCGCTTGCCACCGAATATACATCCAGGCGATAAGGAGTTCGGATGCCGCCGATACCCAGCATGGTATGGAAAGCGGAAAGACTCGTCTGCACCTGTTTCGTGCGATTTTCTCCCAGTGCCTTCCATGCGCCTGGATATTGCTTTCCGAAACCTTCGGAGGTCCAGATGATGAAAGGCACATGCAGTTCGTAATCAGATGCCTTCGGGGCAGCATGCAGGAAGAGGCGACGGTCGTCATCAAAGATATTCTCGCCATGGTCGCTGGTATAGAGCATCGCCGATGTAGGCTGGCAATATACCCCATCCGTCTTTGCCTGAAGCTTTGCCTGAGTCTTAGCTAGAGCCTTAGCTTGAAGCTTCTCCCATTTCTGCAGACGTTCTACGATACCATGCAGGATATAATCGGTATATCGGATGGTATTATCGTAGGCATTCAGCAAATCCTGTCGATTCTCCGGCTTCGCTTCACTCCTGCTATCGGGCTTGAAGTAAGCGAAACTCCTAGGATAGCGTTCCTGATAATTGAAGTGCGAACCATAGGTATGAAGCACCACGAAGAATTTGCGATAACGGTAATGGGCAGACGAGGAAGCATCAGCCTCTGATAATATCTCATCCAGTTTCTGCAACAGATCCTCATCATAATGGTTGCCTTGTGAAGCATCCTCTGTCTTCAGGAAATAATGCTCATCAGCCTGTTCTCCCAGAAAATCGATAAACGAATGGTTGGGCTGTTGGTTGCTGATAAACACGGTATGAAATCCGGCTTCCTTAAAGGCTGCCAGGATGCCTTTCTCATGGAAGAGTCGCTCAAAATCCTCTGCCGATGCTGCCGAGAGGAGCATCGGTACACTCTTGTGGGTGGTGTTGCTCTGCGTCATGGCATCAGGAAAGGCGATGATACCCGGTGTCTTCGAAAGCAACGGGTTGGTATCCCGCAGATAGCCATATAGACTGAAGTTGTGGGCTCTCGCCGTCTCACCCACCACCATCACATACACCTCGGGAGCCTCAGCATCGTGCTCGCTCCTGGCATCAAACTTGAAATCCCTGCTTGCCTCCCTGTAATTTTCCGATGCCGCATTGCGCTCGAAAGCCAGATAGAGATTGTAGCAGACGTTGACAGGATAGAGCTGGTTGCGCATGCGGTAATCATCCACTACCACATAGCATGCCAGCAGACAGAAGAGGCCGATACCTCCCACCTCCATCACCCATTTTCGAACGTGATGCTGAAATGCAGCCGATATCTGATGTTTCTTCCTGATATGGATAATGCCCAGAACCAGCAGTGGCAGATAGATGACGAAGACACCCACCACGGCAGGAGCCAGATTATCCAGGAGTTCCATCGCTTCACCCGCATTGGTGGTTACGAGATTCAGAAACATATCCACCGCTATCACTCCCGTACCGAAGAGATAGAGCAGCACCAGCTGGAAGGCTGCGAAGAAAATAAAGACGAACGCCCACCATACCATCTTTCCCGGACATTTGGCGATGGAAAAGAACCACATATACAGTGCCAAAGGCAGCAGCACGTTGACACCGCAAGCCCAGAAAGATAATCTTTCGGTAAAGCACAGGGCTATATTAGGCAGCAACAGTGCCACCACCGCATAACCATAAAGAAAGGCACCCGAAGACACCTTATTATATATCGTTTTACATATCGAATTATTCATAGCCTACACCTTATTATATATAGAGCATATCGTGAAAAAGCCTCATCAAAATGCTTCGTTGATATTGAAGAGGAAACCGGATTGTCCCGACTTTCCAAAACCATAATCCAATCTTACATTCACATCCTTCTTGAATTCCCAGCGATAGCCCACACCGGCATTCGGCAGAATCTGCCGGCTTCTCATGGCAGAGAACTTAGGAAAAACGGTGCCGGCTCCTGCCCAGACCACAATGCCGTTGCGCTTCCACACATGCTGGCGCAGCTCCACCGTAGCCTCCAGTGAATGCTTGTCACGATAGCGCCCCTCGTAGTAGCCACGCATCGAACTGGTTCCGCCCAGTTCCGCCATCATGCCCCACGAAGGATTTCCGAAATTAAGATTCGCTCCAAAATCCTCGGCAAGTATCGTTCCCTTACCCAGCCGCTGATAAGCATCAAAGCGGAATTTCGTACTGCTGAAGGCATAGTCATTGCCCATGAACTTAGGCCGGAACATCTGCTTGATATTCAGATAGATGCCCCGATGTGGATTGGTCAGGTTATCGCGATTATCATAAACCAGCGATACACCCGCTCCCACATTCCAGGTATGCTTATCCATGCCCTGCAACAGTTCTGGCCGTTCTATCTGCTTTCCGATTACATAATCATAAGCCGCCATCGGTCCTACATAGAAGTTATCAGCCACCTTGATGAGGAAGCTTGCTTCCACTTGAGCCTGCCATCGCTTCATATCGCTCTTGTTGTCGTCGTTATCGCCCATCTCAAAGCCCATTCCCCAGAAATCAGAAGGGAATGAATAGAAATAAAGGTGATAGTCTATGCGATAGCGCCCCTGGGGTGCTAGATGGTTACCCCTAACACCCAACATATAGAACCCCACCGTGCTCACATCGCCAAAGAGCGATACATTGGAAGGAGGAAGAATGCTATCGTTCACATCGGCACGATAGAGACCCGCCGCCACCATGCCCAAGCCAAACTTGGTATCTGATGCATAGTGCGGACCACCTATCACACTGAAGTCAAAACGCTTATGCTTCTTGTTCTTATTGGCATCATTGAAGTAATCAAGAAAACGAGTCATCCACGATTTCTTGACTTCATGGATTGTATCTGCAGAAAATGGCTCCGAGGCATAGCTGCCCAATGCCAACATCGCAACAAGTATTGTCAGGATATGCTTCATAAAGTCGATATTTAAAAGTCAATATTTAAATGATTAATACACCATTGCCACATTATCAATCCACAGGGTATTGCCCGGCGTACCGATATAGGCTCCGCCATGCGAAGAGGAGAACTGCAGGATGAGATGGCTCGGCTTATCGCCAGCACTCGCCCATCCCACTTCCTTCACAGGCACACGCTTTCCCTTGCTGTTGCGGGCGTAATCGGTAGAACGGAGACCCATCGTGGCTGCATCGTAACCAGCCATGTGGCGGATGTCACCATAATGAATGGTATAGGTGGCATTCTCCACCCATCCATTGGTGCTCTTGCCATACTTTACCACCATCGTTCCCACACGCTTGGCCGTGATGTTGCCCTGGGCATCCTCATGACGCTTTTGCAGATAGAGCACGGCGATGGCATAGTCGCGACCCGCCACGGTGGATGCACTGCTGAATCCAGTCTGCTTGATGCGATGAGCCACATTCGGCATGTAGGTCTTGTAGTCGAACCTCACAGCCTTAGGACGTGCCGTAAACGGGATGCCCCAGTTGATAGCCTTCGGACCATCCTTGGTACTGGTAATCGGTTCGCGCACATCGCCCAGAAAGAGGGAGCCGGCAGCCAGCACCTTGATGTTGATGAGTCCGAGCACCTTCACCTTTTCTATATGGGTAACCAGTTTGGCACAATATCCCCCCTCGTGTTTGTCGCGATACACCGAGTTGTTGGTTTTATAGATACCCGATACATGTGCCAGCACATTGGATGATCCCCATGGCGAACCGCCCTTGTTGGTATAAGGCGTATTTCCATTGATGGTCATATTCGGTCCCACGGCATAGATGGTTTTCTGATTACCGCCGATGATAGCCGATTCCTTGATATTTCTTACTACCCAGTGGTCCATATTTCCATATTTCAATGGAACCACCTTTTCCTGTCCCTTTATAGGGAGGCACGACAAGGCGGCAACCGCCATTGCTATGCCGAATACATTATGTTTCTTCATCTCAATACCTTTTATTATTCCTTAATTCATTCTAGGATATTCTTGTTACTATTCTAGGATATTCCTTATCATTATCTAACTTGAAACTGCAAAGATAGAAAAATATTTTCTACTTTTGAGTTTTCCTTGAAATAAACATGAAAATATTAAGAAATTATAATAGATTTATAGGTTTTTAATCGATGAAAAGCAAAAAAACCCTGCATTTGCGCTAACAAATGCAGGGCTTCTATATGATAGGATGTACTACTATCGGTTAGAATACATGTTGTCGTAGTACTTCTGGTAATCACCAGAAGTTACGTTGTCCATCCATTCCTGGTTATCGAGATACCATTTTACGGTTTCCTCGATACCCTCCTCAAACTGGAGAGATGGCTCCCAACCGAGTTCCTTCTGAAGCTTGCGAGAGTCGATGGCATAACGCATATCGTGACCCTTTCGGTCGGTTACATAAGTGATGAGATCCATATCCTCGCCTTCCTTTCTGCCGAGCAATCTATCCACGGTCTTGATAACCACCTTGATGATATCGATGTTCTTCCACTCGTTGAAACCGCCGATGTTATAAGTCTCGGCAATCTTACCCTTGTGGAAAATCATATCGATGGCACGGGCATGATCTACTACATACAACCAATCGCGCACGTTCTCACCCTTACCATATACTGGCAATGGCTTGCGATGACGGATGTTGTTGATGAACAGCGGAATCAACTTCTCTGGGAACTGGTATGGA
>JAIJUV010000205.1 GCA_022732315.1 Prevotella sp. | reverse complement strand
TGGATCCTCGCTGGTGGTACTCACCACAGTGCATTCTCTTACGATATCACTGCTGAGTACTGGGAGGACTTCTGCGAGATTCTGGGTATTGAGTTCGTTAACATCGACAAGAACACAACTATCAGCAGCTTCAAGCAGCAGCTCCGCAACAACGAGATTTATTACATGCTCAACAAGGCATTGCGATAATTAAAGTAAAGAGTTAAGAACAAAGGGGAAAGAGAGTTGAAATTCAATACTTTACCCTTTGTTCTTTACATTAAACATTTAAAAGAAATGAGCGCAAAAACTATTATAGAATCAGGTAAGGCCATTCTCGGTATCGAGTTTGGTTCTACCCGAATCAAGGCTGTCTTGATCGACACCGACAACAACCCTATCGCACAGGGTAGCTTTGAGTGGGAAAACCAGTTGGTTGATGGTTTGTGGACCTACAGCATCGACACCATCTGGAAAGGCTTGCAGGATTGCTACGCCGACCTCCGCAAGAACGTGAAGGCTGAGTACGACTGCGAAATCAAGCAGTTGGCTGCCATCGGTATCTCTGCGATGATGCACGGTTACATGGCTTTCGGCAAGGACGAGAACATCCTCGTTCCTTTCCGCACCTGGCGTAACACCAACACAGCCCAGGCTGCAGCCGAGCTTTCAGAACTCTTCCACTTCAACATCCCATTGCGTTGGAGCATCTCTCACGTTTATCAGGCTATCCTGAACGGTGAGGAGCACATCAACAAGATTGACTTCCTCACCACTCTCGCCGGTTACATCCACTGGCAGCTCACAGGCAAGAAGGTTTTGGGCGTAGGCGATGCATCTGGTATGCTCCCTATCGACTCTAACACCAACAACTACGATGCAGAGATGGTAGCTAAGTTCGATAAACTCATCGAGCCTAAGAACTTGGGCTGGAAGATTCTCGACATCCTGCCAGAGGTATTGAATGCTGGCGAAGACGCTGGTGTTCTGACCGAGGAAGGTGCCAAGAAACTCGACCCATCTGGAACACTCCAGGCTGGCACTCCTCTCTGCCCTCCGGAGGGTGATGCAGGTACAGGTATGGTAGCTACCAACGCTGTTCGTCAGCGCACTGGTAACGTAAGTGCAGGTACTTCTTCTTTCTCTATGATTGTATTGGAGAAAGCCTTGAGCAAACCTTACGAAGTAATTGATATGGTGACAACTCCAGACGGTAGTCCTGTAGCCATGGTTCACTGCAACAACTGTACTTCCGACCTCAACGCTTGGGTTGGTTTGTTCAAGCAATACCAGGAGTTGCTCGGTGTTCCAGTAGATATGAACGAGGTATTCGGCAAGCTCTACAACCACGCTCTTGAGGGCGATGCAGATTGCGGCGGCTTGATTGCTTACAACTATATCTCAGGTGAGCCTGTAACAGGTTTGGCTGAAGGTCGCCCTATGTTCGTTCGTTCAGCCAACGACCACTTCAACCTCGCCAACTTCATGCGTGCCAACCTATACGCTTCAGTAGCTGTATTGAAGATTGGTAACGACGTATTGTTCAAGGACGAGAAGGTGCAGGTAGATCGCATCACAGGTCATGGCGGTTTGTTCAAGACCAAGGGTGTAGGTCAGCGTATCCTCGCAGCAGCTATCAACTCTCCTATCTCTGTAATGGAGACAGCAGGCGAAGGTGGTGCCTGGGGTATTGCCCTGCTCGCAGGCTATCTCGTTAACAACGATGAGAAGCTGAGTCTGGCTGATTACCTCGACAAGAAGGTATTCGCAGGCAATACAGGTGTAGAGATTGCACCTACAGCAGAAGACGTTGCAGGTTTCGATAAGTACATCGAAACTTATAAGGCAGGCTTGGCCATTGAACAGGCAGCCGTAGCAAACAAAAAATAATCCAATAAAAAATAAGTATGTTTGTGGGGGAATTTTCCCTCACAAACGTATTATAAATAAAATATATCAATTCAACCCTATTTATAAACAAAGACAAAAACTTACATAAGACATGAACAGACTTTTCGCTACTGCTCTCTTATCTGCAACTGTAGCCTTCTCAGCACAGGCTCAGGATGTGACAGGCACAATCCATGCGAACCAAGGTACGCAGAAGATTAATCGAGAAATCTATGGTCAGTTTGCCGAACACCTCGGTAGCTGCATCTATGGTGGTCTCTGGGTGGGTCCGGATTCCAACATCCCTAATACCCAGGGATATCGCAACGACGTGCTCCAAGCCCTCAAGGACCTCAAGGTTCCTGTATTAAGATGGCCAGGAGGATGCTTCGCTGACGAGTATCACTGGATGGACGGTATCGGTCCTCGCGAGAAGCGCCCTAAGATGCAAAACAACAACTGGGGTGGCACCATCGAGGACAACTCCTTCGGTACTCATGAGTTTTTGAATCTCTGCGAGATGCTGGGCTGCGAGCCTTACATCAGCGGAAACGTGGGTTCTGGCACAGTAGAGGAGTTGGCTAAATGGGTGGAATATATGACCAGCGACGGCGATACTCCTATGGCCAAGCTCCGCCGACAGAACGGTCGCGATAAGGCCTGGAAGGTGAAATACCTCGGCGTGGGTAACGAGAGTTGGGGATGCGGTGGAAACATGCGTCCAGAGTACTACTCTGATCTCTATCGCCGCTACTCTGTATATTGCCGCAACTACGATGGCAACGAGCTTTACAAGATAGCATCGGGAGCCAGTGACTACGATTACAACTGGACCAAGGTGCTGATGGACCGTGTAGGTCACCGCGCCAACGGAATCTCCTTACATTATTATACGGTAACCGGCTGGAACGGCAGCAAGGGTTCTGCCACCAAGTTCAGCAACGACGACTACTACTGGACCATGGGCAAGTGCCTCGGCATCGAAGATGTAATCAAGAAGCACGAAGCCATCATGGACAAGGCAGACCCAAAGAAGCAGATTGGTCTGCTCGTAGATGAATGGGGAACCTGGTGGGATGAGGAGCCAGGCACCATCAAGGGCCACCTCTATCAGCAGAACTGCATGCGCGATGCCTTCGTTGCCGCTCTCTCACTGAATGTCTTCCATCGCCATGCCGACCGCATCAAGATGGCAAACATCGCCCAGGTGGTCAACGTGCTCCAGTCTATGATTCTGACAGATACCAAGGGTACCGGCCACATGGTACTGACCCCAACCTACCACGTATTCAATATGTATAAGGACTTCCAGGATGCTACCTTCCTGCCAATGGATGTGAAGTGTGATTCTCTGGATGTTCGTGGCGACCAGCACGCCAAGGATGGCAGAAAGATACCTCTGGTATCAACTTCTGCAGCCAAGAAGGCAGACGGCACCGTGGTAGTATCACTCGCCAACGTAAGTCTCGACAAGGCACAGGAGGTAGAGTTCAACCTCGATGGCCTGAAGGCTCCAAAGGCAGTGGCAGGACAGATTCTTACCTGCAAGAAGGTGAGCGATTTCAACGATTTCGAGCACCCTGAGGTAGTGAAGCCAGCCACCTTCAAGGATGCGAAATTGAAGAAAAACACCTTGAAAGTGAAAATTCCTGCAAAATCTATCGTAGTTTTGAAAATAAAGTAGTATATTTGTAGGGTAATTCAATCAATTCATCAGCCCTTTCTTGGTTAAGGGGCTGATGAACAAACAGTTCCGCAAATCCATTGCACCAAGGAATGAGATGGCAGGAATGTTTCAGCAGAAATCAGTAGAAAATCAGTAGAAAATCTATAACAATAATAAATACATTATATTATGATGAACGACATTAAAGTAATGAATCATGCAGCAGATAATATCCGTATCTTGGCTGCTTCAATGGTAGAAAAGGCTAACTCTGGTCACCCAGGTGGTGCTATGGGTGGTTCTGATTTCATCAACGTGCTCTTCGCTGAGTACTTGGTTTATGATCCAGCAGATCCAACATGGACTGGTCGTGACCGCTTCTTCCTCGACCCAGGTCACATGAGCCCAATGCTCTATGCTGGTTTGGCTATGCGCGGTTTCTTCTCTATGGAAGACCTCAAGCAGTTCCGCCAGTGGGGTTCAGTAACTCCAGGTCACCCAGAGCTCGACCTTGAGCGTGGTATTGAGAACTCATCAGGTCCTCTCGGTCAGGGTCACGCCCTCGCAGCTGGTGCAGCTGTTGCAGAGAAGTTCCTCGAGGCTCGTCTGGGTTCTACTATGATGCAGCACAAGATCTACGCATACATTTCTGATGGTGCTGTAGAGGAGGAAATCTCTCAGGGTGTTGGTCGTATCGCTGGCAACCTCGGCTTGAACAACCTCATCATGTTCTACGATTCCAACGACATTCAGCTCTCTACAGAGTGTGGCGTTGTTATGAACGAGGATACTGAGATGAAGTACAAGGCTTGGGGCTGGAATGTCATCAAGATTAACGGTAACGACGTAGCTCAGATTCGTGAGGCTCTCGATGCTGCCCAGAAGGAGCAGGATCGCCCTACCCTCATCATCGGTAAGACCGTTATGGGTAAGGGTGCCCTCCGCGCAGACGGCACAAGCTACGAGGCTTGCATCAATACTCACGGTGCTCCTCTCGGTGGCGACGCTTACGTCAATACAATCAAGCACCTCGGTGGTGATCCTGAGAATGCATTCGTTATCTTTGACGATGTAAAGGAGATTTACGCTAAGCGTGCTGAGGAGTTGAAGAAGATCGTTGCTGAGCGCAAGGCTGCAGAGGCTGAGTGGCGCAAGGCTAACCCAGAGAAGGCTGCCCAGATGGATGAGTGGTTCAGCGGCAAGGCTCCTAAGGTAGACTGGAGCAAGGTTGAGCAGAAGGCTGGTTCAGCTAC
>JAIJUV010000204.1 GCA_022732315.1 Prevotella sp. | reverse complement strand
AATCTGAACATCGCCATCGAGAACAAGATGGAGCACAAGAACGAAGACAAGCACGAGCACTATCTGCGCCGTGAGTTCTCTTACAGCAATTACCAGCAGACCTACACACTCCCTGAGGATGCCGACCGTGAGAAGATTTCAGCTAAGGTAGCTGATGGTGTTCTTGAGGTTCAGATTCCAAAGCTTACTCCTAAGGAGGAGACTAAGGCTACCAAGAATATCGAAGTCAAATAATCATCTCCCATAAATGATTGAGGCAGATTCCAAGGCAAATTGGAATCTGCCTTTTTTTGTGCCTATACCCCATGATTTCTTTCCTGATTCTTGCTCCTTTCATAAATAATGTGTATTTTTGCATCCTGAAACAAAATTGCAAGTAAGCAAATAGGCTACAAGATAGATGGAAGAGCGAAAAATCATACACATCGACATGGATGCCTTCTATGCGGCAGTAGAGCAGAGAGACAATCCGGAGCTTCGAGGCAAACCGATTGCGGTGGGCTTCGACGGTCCCCGTGGTGTGGTTTCCACTGCCAGTTATGAGGCCCGCAAATGGGGCGTTCACTCGGCGCAATCCATCGCCCAAGCCAAGAAGCGTTGCCCGGAACTCATCATCGTGCCTTGCCGTCACGAGCATTATGCTGAAATTTCAAAACAGATTCACCGCATCTTTCAGGAATACACCGACCTTATCGAACCCATCTCCATCGACGAAGCCTTCCTCGATGTTACCCAAAACAAGAAAGGGATAGAGCTGGCGGTGGATGTGGCCAAGGAAATCAAGGCAAGAATCAAGGAAGCCACAGGACTTACCGCCTCGGCAGGCATCAGCTATTGCAAATTCCTGGCCAAGGTGGCTTCGGATTACCGCAAGCCCGACGGCATCTGCACCATACATCCCGACAAGGCGCTCGACTTCATCGCCCAACTCCCCGTGGAGGATTTCTGGGGCGTGGGCCAAAAGACCCTGAAAAAGATGCATTTCATGGGCATCTTCAATGGTGCTGACCTGCGAAAGGTTTCGGAAAAACATCTTGTAGAGGTTTTCGGAAAGGCCGGTCACATCTTCTATAATTTCGCAAGAGGAATAGACAACAGGCCCGTCATCACATACCGAGAACGGAAATCCGTGGGCTGCGAACAGACTTTCCTGGAAGACATCTCAGCAAAATCGGCAGTGGTCATCGAGCTTTACCATACGGTTATGGAACTTCTGGAGCGCATCGAGAAGAGCAGTTTCGAGGGTCGCACCCTGACACTGAAAGTAAAGTATTCCGACTTTACCCAGATAACCCGCAGCATTTCGCAAGAAAAGATTCTAAAGAAAAAAGCAGACATTCTTCCGCTAGCCAAGCAATTGCTGCAACTGGTGGATTACTCCTCCGCCCACCCCATCCGCCTGCTGGGCTTATCAGTGAGCAACGCCTCATCAGAAGAAGCCAAGAAGGAGGATAACTTGAATTCTTCGCGAAAACCCGAATACAGAGAATTGGAACTGGAATTCGAGGAATGGGAATCGTGAGATTTAGAATAGTGAAATTTAAATATAGTTAGATTTAGATAAAAATAGGATCTAAAATAGATAGGATTTTAAATAGAACAAAAATGAAGAAAACAATTCCAGTAATAGGCATGGCTTGCAGCGTATGCTCTGCCAATGTTGAAAAGAAACTGCAGTCGCTAGAAGGCATCAACTCCGCCTCGGTTTCCCTGGCGAGCCGAACTGCCCTGGTAGATTATAACCCCGACATCATTTCTATGGAAGATATGAAACGGGAAATCAGCAACGCCGGATACGACCTCGTCATCGAAAGCGACAGAAGCGTGGAGGAAATCAATCGCCGAGAGTTCACTCTCCTGCGTCGCCGAACCCTCGCTTCCTGGCTCTTCGCCATCCTGACCATGTGTTTCTCCATGGGCTGGATTTCCCTGGGCTTGGAACAGAATATGATTTCAGATGGCGTTGCCTCGGCTCATCATACCAGTTCCTTCGCTAACCAGATCTGCCTGCTCCTGGCACTCGCCAACCTGCTCTACTGCGGCAAACAGTTTTATATTTCCGCCTGGAAGCAGCTCTTGCATCATACGGCAAACATGGATTCGCTCGTAGCACTCAGCACCCTCATCGCCTTCATTTTCAGCACCTTCAACACCTTCTTCGGAGAAATGGTATGGGGAGCGAGAGGCATAGAATGGCACACTTATTTCGATGCTTCCGTGATGATCATCACCTTCGTACTGACCGGCAGATGCCTGGAAGAAAAGGCGAAAGACAGTACGGCGAGCAGCATCCGACAACTGATGGGAATGCAGCCTAAAACCGCCCGACTGGTGACTTACGAGAAGATAGAAGGCACCAACGACTACAAGATGGAGGAAGTTCCGATTTCCACCATTCAGATAGGCGACATGATAGAGGTAAGAGCCGGCGAGAAGATTCCGGTGGATGGCGTGGTTACCCAGGCAGAGAGTTTCATGACTCCCGATGCTGCCTATGTAGATGAAGCGATGATCAGCGGCGAACCGACTCCGGCGATGAAAAAGGCAGGCGACAACGTGCTGGCTGGCACCATTCCGAGTCAGGGAAAGCTCCGCATGAGAGCCAAGCAGATTGGCGAGAACACCGCCCTGGCACACATCATCCGCATGGTTCAGGAGGCGCAGGGCAGTAAAGCACCCGTGCAGCGCATCGTGGATAAGGCGGCTCTGATTTTCGTTCCAGCCGTGGCAGCCATCGCCCTCATCACCTTTTTAATATGGTGGCTGATAGGCGGCAACGCTGCTCTTCCTCAGGCCATCCTTTCAGCCGTAGCCGTATTGGTCATCGCCTGTCCATGTGCCATGGGCTTAGCTACTCCTACCGCCCTGATGGTAGGCATCGGCAAGGCGGCGCAGAAGCAGATTCTCATCAAGGATGCATCGGCGCTGGAGAATCTCCACAAGATCAACGCCCTCGTCATCGACAAAACCGGCACCCTCACCATTCCTAATCAGAACATCGATTTCACCAAGCAGGAGGATTTGGATCTGGAGACGAGAGAGACCCTAAAGCCTCATGCCCAGGAAGCAATGAAGCAGTTGCAGGAAAGGGGAATAGAGGTGTATATGATGAGTGGCGACAAGGAGGAAGCGGCTCACTACTGGGCTGAGAAAGCCGGCATCAAGCATTACCAGAGCAAGGTGCTGCCTGGCGACAAGCAGGCATTGGTAAAGAAACTTCAGGACGAAGGCAAGCAGGTAGCGATGGTGGGCGACGGAATCAACGACACCCAGGCCCTGGCCCTTGCCAACGTGAGTATGGCGATAGGAAAGGGAACGGATGTGGCGATGGATGTGGCGCAGATTACGCTGATGAGCGATGACCTCCTGGCGCTTCCAGAAGCCGTAAAACTGAGCCAGAAGACGGTTCACATGATTTGGCAGAATCTGTTCTGGGCGTTCATCTACAACATCATCTGCATCCCGCTGGCAGCCGGAGCCCTTCATATCTTCGGCATTGATTTCCAGATAACCCCGATGTGGGCAAGTGCCCTGATGGCCTTCTCCAGCGTAAGCGTAGTGCTTAATTCGCTGAGGCTGAGATTGGCGTAAAATGAAAGAAAATGGCAGGTTCCTGATGCGTTAATTTGGAACCTGCCATTATATATTATCCCCCTTTCAAGCATACCAAAATACACTTTTCCTATAAATCAATAGTTAAGAACTACACTTTTCCTATAAAAACGAGGGATAAAAAACACACTTTTCCTACGAAAATAGGGGCTGGAAACCACACTTTTCACCCCCTCAGAAGGCAAAAATAAGAGGGGGTAAAAGGCAGAATAAAAGGGAGAAAACGAGGAATTTCTTGATTAATTTTGTCAAGATTCTCGTAAAAAGAGCAAAAACTGGGATAGAGCGAAGAGGAATATGTACTGTTTTAGCTGTACAAAGCATGGTACTCTACAGAAGTACTGCACAAAACTATCCCATTGATTATCATTATCTTACAAACAAACATCATCCTTTTCCGAATAACTTTCAGAAGCCAGATCCGGTCATTTTCGGTCACGGTCATTTTCGGTCATTTTCATTTTCGGGGGCGCAAATCTCCCCTATAAGTATTATATAAATATATATTTATATATACTATAGACCCAAATGACCGAATCATTTTTGAAAATGACCGAAAATGACCGTGACCGAAAATGACCGCTTTCCAAACATCAAAAAACGATTCCAAAGGCGGCTTTTGCAATCAGATGCGAAAATCGAAAACACTTATATCTCTACACATCAACTACTTACACACTATTTTTCAACATTCTACGGGAAAAAGCTTGCTTTCTGCTTAGAATTTTTGTATCTTTGCACCGGCAATCGAAAGAACAGTCTTCTTGTGCCAAAAGTCGGTCATCTATGAAGACCGAGGCTGGTCTTAATAGATGGCAAGCGCTGGTCATCAATGAAGACCACAAAATGGGCAGGAAACGGCTTTCCGGGGAATTGTGATTCAAGGAACTCTTAAACGCAGACAAAGCATGATCAACTTCAAGAACTTTCAAAACTTCAAGAAAGACTCCAGCATTACAAACAAGTGGGGAGAGTTATTCCTCCCCCTCTACCTTGCAGCTGTCGAATCCCATCTCCTTGGCTTTGTCAGGACCAAAGGTGAAGTAGATGGCTTCGCCCTCATCACAAACCTCGCCTTGGGAGTTCTCCAGAGTCAGGTGGATGGTGACGATGTTGCGGCGCTGACTGGCGATGTGACCACGCACCGTAATCTGCGAATCGGTGGTCATCACAGGCTTC
>JAIJUV010000023.1 GCA_022732315.1 Prevotella sp. | reverse complement strand
AAGCTGTGTTCTGAGCTGTTTTGTTACCACATGATGCGAAAGAGATAGCTGCGATAGCTACGAACATAAAAACTAATTTCTTCATTTTCTTTGCTTTTTAAATCTGTAAAACAATCATTCGTTTATTAAAACTGATGCAAAGGTAAGCATTTTTTTGATACGGCGTACTTTTTTTTGTGTTTTTTTTTAGGGGTATTTTGTAACAAAATTACAAACTATTGATATACAGTCAATTACAAAGTGCTAACAAAGGTTAAAGTTTTCGATATGCTCGGGAACAGCCCAAAATTAACACTTTTCGGTGTTTTTTAGCGCAACAAAGGTGTGCGCCAACACCCCTGCCGAAGTGAGGGATGATACATATAATAAGGTACGCGCGAGGAAAAGAGCAGAAACTTTTCTTCAAAGAGAGCAACTTTTTCATCGAAGAAAGATGGTTTTTCCAAGAAGAGAGATGATTTTTCCAAGAAATCGAGCCCAAAAACTTTGCTAGCCGAGAACTTTTTAGTAACTTTGCCCTCAGAAACAGAATCATAAACAAACAAAGATGATACAGCTAAAAGAAAATCGGGGCATTCCCCGCAGCATTCTCCTGATGATGGCCATCATCGCAGGACTCACCGTAGCCAACTGCTACTACAATCAGCCGCTTCTCGAACTGATCCGTCATGATCTGGGCATTACCGAGCAAAGCGCCAACCTCATCACCGTGATTACCCAAATAGGTTACGCACTGGGACTGTTTTTTCTCATTCCCCTGGGTGACATGTTCTCACGCAAGAAGCTCATCCTTGCGAATATGACCATTGCAGCCGTGATGGCCATCGTGATGGCTGTAGCGCAAAACGTATGGATGCTCTGGGGAGCTTCGTTGCTGATTGGTGCCTGTTCCGTGATTCCGCAGTTCTTCATCCCGATAGCAGGACAGTTTTCTGAGCCCAAGAACAAGAGCAGGAATATGGGTATTGTACTCTCCGGACTGCTCACGGGTATTCTTGCCTCGCGAGTAATCAGCGGCTACATCGGCGAATGGCTGGGATGGCGGGAGATGTTTTTCATTGCTGCCCTCGTCATGATTGCCTGCATGGGCGTGATGCTATTGATGATGCCAGAGATGAAGCGCAACTATGTGGGTACCTACAGAGGACTGATGACCACCGTGGCAGAAATCTTCATCCTCCACCCTTCCATCCGCATCTACTCCATCCGTGCCGCCTTCGGTTTCGGCAGCATGATGGCCATCTGGTCCTGCCTCGCCTTTCATCTTGCCCAGCCACCTTTCAGTGCAGGCAGCGACATGGTGGGAATGCTAGGACTTTGCGGAATCATGGGAGCCATGGCGGCAAGTGGCGTAGGAAAGCTGGTTCCTAAGTTCGGCATTCATAAATTCAGCCTGCTTGGAGCAGGCATGCAGATTATGGCCTGGGGAATAGCCTTGCTCTTCGGCGACACCTATGCAGGACTCATCGCAGCCATCATTTTGGTTGATATAGGTCTGCAATGTCAGCAGCTCAGCAACCAGAGCGGTTGTCTGCAGGAGATTCCACAGGCATCCAACCGTGCCAATACCATCTTCATGACAACCTATTTCATTGGCGGTTCACTCGGCACTTTCTGTGCCGGATACGTATGGACCCGCGCCAACTGGCTAGGAGTCTGCATCGTGGGCATTACCTTTGCGTTCATTTCCTTAGCCATCACGCTAAGCAACAAGAAATAAGAATCCAGAAAAGAGATTATATTTGCAACAAGCAAGAACACAAAAAGAGATTATATTCCCCACAAAGCAGGAATATAATCTCTTTTGTTTTATAAAGACTGAAGCCAGCTTTTCGCTAGCCAGGCGTCAACTACATTTTTTCCTCACCATACATTTCCTTCCACCAGCTGCCATCATCCTGCAGCCACTTGGCGAACCAGGCAAAGATGGTATCCTGCCACTTGAGGCGCTTCTCATAATCGATGATGTGATGGTCCTGACCATCTACCAACACCATCGCCGTAGGACGGCCGAGGAGTTTCAATGCCGTATAGAGCTGAATACTCTCGCCCACAGGCACATTGTTATCGGCAGTTCCGTGAACAAAAAGCAATGGTGTATGAATCTTATCTGCATTATAAAGCGGACTCTGATCTACGAAGAGATGCTTGTTGGTCCAAGGATACTCGTTAGCCATGGAAACCTCGCTGTAACTGTAGCCCCAATAGCCTTCACCCCAATAGCTGGTGTGGTCGCTGATGCCAGCATGAGAGATGGCAGCAGCAAAGAGATTGGTCTTGGTCTGAAGATACTGCGTCATGAAACCACCATAGCTGGCACCGATGCAACCTATCTTCTTTCTGTTCACAAAACCATGCTCATCGCAGAAAGCCTGGGTGCTGGAGATGATATCCTCTGCCACACCCTCACCTGCAGTATCCACATGACGGGCAGAGAACTTCTGACCGAAGCCAGTAGCTCCGCTCGGATTCACTACCAGCACCACATAACCCATCGCAGCATATACATGATGAGGATAGCGACTCTGGAACATTCGGGTGGTAGGACTGCATCCGCCATAGTAATTCACCACCATCGGATACTTCTTGGAAGCATCGAAATGAGGTGGCAGATAGTAACGGCAGCAAAGCGTGTCGCCACGAGAGTTCACGAAATTCCAAGCCTTGCACTCGCCCAACTCGATATTCTTCAACAAACGGGCACTGAGATCATCAACAAGCTGAGACTTCTGCGCCTTCAGATTCATCTTGTAGAGTCGGTCGGCATTGGATGCGCTCTGTCCGGAGAACGCCATTTCCGTAGCAGATGATGCAACAGAGAAGCTCTTGATGTTCTCCTCTGGAGTCTTGAGCAATGTAAACTTGCCTGATTTCGGATTGAGCTGGAAGAGATGCATGCAATCCTTATCTTCTGCCGTGAAGTAGATGTTGCCATCTGCCTTACTCCAATCCACACTCTGCACGTTCGGATTGAAATCCTTGGTCAGCGGACGAACCTTCTTATCCGCAAGAGTCATCAGATAGAGCTGGGTATCAATCATACTTGGAATCTGTCCCTCCTCTACATTCTTTCCGATACCACCGAATGCCTCAGGCGAACCCGTAACGAGAATGCTCTTGCCATCAGGCGAGAACTGGGCACCATTCAGAAACTCCCCCTTCTCTATCAAAGTCTCTACACTCATATCATTGAGATTGAGACGATAGTAGGAATTAAGAGTGGTTGGACGCTTGGTAAGGCGTTCCTCGCTCTTGCCGATGAGCAGATAGCGGGAATCTGCAGAAATATCGCTGAGATAGACGTTGTGATAGCCGAAAGTGAGCGGCTGGAGAACACCCGACGCCAAATCAAACTTGGCAAGATAGCTACGGCTTCGCCATCCTGGTTGACGGTCATCAGGCTCCTTCACATCATACACCTGCGCATCTTTCTTTCTGCCCTCGGTATAAAGAGTGTAGATAAGCGTCTTCTCATCGGGAGTAAACTGGAACCATCCGTCTGGAATATTGGCCGCCAACACTTCGCGATCCATATTGAGCGGATTGATGGTGATGAGCTGCAGCTCGCCATCAGCCTTGCCTTCACCGGCAATAGAGCTGTCGCTCGCCTTCTGGGTAAAGTACATCTTGTTGGTACGAGGCATCCATCTTACGCTCTCTTCGAAAGAAGCTACCACCTTGTTGGTCTGACTGTTTCGCAATTCGTTGATGCTATGATTCTTGCCCTGTCTATCTACCCAAGTCTTGCGCACAATCATAAACTTGCCGTTCGGCGACATCTGAACACTTGCATAGTTAGGCATGCAGATTACATCATATATACTGAATGCGCGCTTGGTGCTGGCAGCAGATTCACCTACGCTGAGCTGCTTGCCATCGGCTGCGGTAATGCTGATTTTGAAATCCTTGTCAGATGACTCAGTGAGGTACTTAATCACCACAGTATGATTAGATGGTATCAAGGTAGTTTCTGCCTTGTCGCCATTCACGGTCACCTGCTCTCCATCAACGAAGAGACGATATTGCTTCAAACCCTTCACCTCGATGGTAGCCTTGGTACGGCTGGTATTTGATACGGTGAAAGAAGCCAGGTGAATTGCATTCTGCTTGCTATCCGCTAGAAGCTGGGATGCAGCCACCTCTTTTCCATTATTCAATAAAGTAAACGAAAGTGGAGAGTCAAGCACACCCTCCATTGAAAATTTCTCCCCCTTCACATTTACGCTATCCGCCATCCAAGGGGTAGCCACAGGATAAGGACCGGCATGCTTCAGCTTCTGCACTTCGATGGTCTCGGCATTCGCAGAAAGTGACAAGCCGAGCGAAGCACAGAGAGCAGCACTAAAAGTAAGAGCCTTAAGGCTCATGGTTGTTGTTTTCATCATGATTTTATGTATATCTTTTATCTGTTCGATTCAATTTTATCCTCTTTCAAAAAGCATTATAGTTTGATGGCAAATTCGATGCCTGTAGGAGCAACCGAGAGACTGAGGTTATCGTTCACCCCATTCTCCTTTTCCAACTCCCCATCCATCTCCTTTGCCTTCTTTTTTTTCTTTCCCAGAAGCCAGTCACCCAGCAGATAGCCAGCCTCAGCAGAAGCCACACCAATGGCGGCACCTGCCATTACATCACCCCAGTGATGGCGATTTCTTCTTACTCTATCCACCGCCACGGTAGTAGCCACAGCATAACCTGCCACACCAATCCAAGGCGAAACCTTGCGGTATTCGTGCATCAGGACAGTGGCTCCAGAAAAGGCGACAGAGGTATGACCCGAAGGAAACGAATGATTGTCCGTTCCATCCGGACGCTTCTCATGGATAGCATGCTTCAGCGAATATGTCACGGCTGCATTCACACCAAACGCCAGCACCTGGGCACTGATTCTTCGCTGCCAAGTACTTTCAGCCTCCACTCCACACGCCTTCAATCCGAAGACGGCAATGGTAGGAACAAAGCGAAGAACATCATCAATGCCGTCGCCATGATAACGCTTGTCCTGGGAGTAAACTGGAAGTACCATCAGCATACTCAAAGCTATTATAATCAACTTTTTTTTCTTCATGGGTACAAAGGTACTGCAAAAAATAGAATTTCCTGCTACTTCATCCCCTAAAAAGAAAGAAAACCTACCAATATTATATCTTTTTAAACAAAATATCTAACATTTATATAGGAAAACTAGAGTTTTTTTTGTAATTTTGCAGTCAAAATAGATAGTAGCGAGAAACAACCCAAAAGATTGTTCAATACACACTTCGATTGCTTGATGCAAGAAATTAATAAATACACATTATTATATATATAGGATAAAATGAAGAAACAGACCCAAGCCATTCATTTGGAGTATGAGCGCCGCGATGCCTACGATTCGCTGAGCGTGCCAGTATATAACACCCTCGCCTACGAGTTTGACAATGCTGCCATCATGTCGGAGGCATTTACAGACAAAATCAAGGCTCCTGATTACTCGCGAGTAGAAAACCCTACGGTTACCAATCTGGAGCGACGTGTGGCTGCATTGACTGATGCCGCTCACGCCACTGCATTCAACTCAGGCATGGCTGCCATCAGCAATACCCTCATGTCGCTGGCGGCACAAGGCAAGAACATCGTCACCTCGAAGCATCTCTTCGGTAATACCTATGCGCTGCTCGTGGCTACCCTGCGCCGTTTTGGCGTAAAGGTCCGCCTGCGCGATTTAACCAATATCGAGACAGTGCGTGAGGCTATCGACGACGACACCTGTTGCGTATTCCTTGAAATTCTGACCAACCCGCAGTTGGAGGTTGCCGATTTGAAGGCGATTTCAAAAGTGGCTCACGAGAAGAATGTGCCTTTGGTGGTAGATTCTACCGTGATTCCTTTCACCCAATTTTCAGCAAAGAGCTTGGGCGTGGATATCGAGGTGGTTTCCAGTTCCAAGTATGTAAGCGGTGGTGCTACTTCACTCGGCGGTCTGGTCATCGACTACGGAACCCCTTACAATGGCGACTTCGCCAAACGTCTCTACGGTGAGATGCTCTTCAACTTCGGTGCCTACATGACACCACAGGTAGCCTATATGCAGACCATCGGACTCGAAACGCTCGATGCCCGCTATCGTGTACAGAGCTGCAACGCCCTGGAACTCGCAAAAAAATTGCGCACTCTGCCACAAATTCAATATGTGAACTATGTTGGTTTGGAAGACAACCCTTATCACGAGTTGGCACAGCGCCAGTTTGGCAAAACAGCAGGAGCCATGATCTGCATCGACTTGGAAAGCAAGGAGGCATGCTTCAACTTCCTCGACAATCTGAAGCTCATCCATCGTGCCACCAACCTCTTCGACAACCGTTCGCTTGCCATCCACCCGGCAAGCACCATCTTCGGTGCATTCTCTGAGAACATGCGTAGATCAATGGATGTCAAGGACACGACCATCCGACTGAGCATAGGTCTGGAAGATGTAGATGACCTCTTCGAAGACATCAAGCAGGCGGTTGAATGTTTATAGTTGATAGTTTACAGTCTTCTTTTAGTTGATAGTTAATAGTTTACAGTTAACAGGTCAGAGAAAAAGGCTAATCATAAAGTTCAATGTTCAAAGTTCAAAGTAAAAACATGTACGATTTCGATAAGATAATAGACCGTTCGGGCAGCGACGACCTCAAACATGGTGCCCTGCTGCCTCGCTGGGGACGCGACGACCTGCTGCCACTTTGGGTAGCCGATATGGATTTCGAGACCCCATCATTCATCACAGATGCCCTCAAGGCACGATTGGAACATTCGCTCTTCGGCTACACCATGGAGCCAGCCGATTATCTGCCTAGCATCATCGACTGGGTGCATGACCACCACCAGTGGGATGTGAAGCGAAAGTGGATCCGCTTCATTCCAGGTATAGTAAAAGGTATCGGACTCGTGGTGAATGTCTTCACCCGTCCTGATGAGAAAGTCATCATCCAGCCACCCGTTTATCACCCATTCCGCCTCACTCCAGAGGGCAACGGAAGAGAGGTGGTCTTCAATCCGCTGAAGATGAAGGAGGATGGATATTACGAGATGGACTTCGAAAACCTGGAGAAAGTTTGCGATGAAAAGTGCAAGATACTCATTCTTTGCAACCCTCATAATCCGGGCGGAATCACCTGGAGCAAGGAGACCCTTCAGCAACTCGCCGACTTCTGCTACGAGCACCATCTGCTCGTTATCAGCGACGAGATTCATGCCGACATGGCTCTCTTCGGGCACAAGCACATCCCATTCGCTTCGGTTTCTGACAAGGCAAGAGACATCAGCATCACCTTCCAGGCACCATCCAAGACCTTCAACATCGCAGGTATCGTGAGCAGTTACGCCATTGTTCCCAACGACCAGATTCGCAGAAAGTTCTATACATGGTTGTCTGCCAACGAATTAGACGAACCTACCCTGTTTGCTCCTATTGCCACCATTGCCGCCTTCCGCAAGGGAGAAGAATGGCGAAAGGCAATGCTTGCCTACATAGAGGACAACATCCGATTCGTAGAGGATTATTGCCGAGAGCATATCCCTGGCATCCGTCCGCTGCGCCCACAGGCTTCCTTCCTCGTATGGCTCAACTGCCGTGACCTGAAGCTTTCACACGATGCCCTCCTCGACCTCTTCATCGACAAGGCACACCTGGCACTGAACGATGGCGAAATGTTTGGTCCTGGCGGCGAAGGCTTCATGCGACTGAATGTGGCAACACCAAGAAGCATCCTCCAGCAAGCCCTGAAGCAATTGGAAGATGCAGTTAAGAAACTATAGAAAATTGATATGAAAATTTTACATACCAGCGACTGGCATCTGGGACATACGCTCTACAACTTCGACCGTACCGAAGAACAGACTGCCATGCTCGCTCAAATCATAGACATCGTAAGAGAGGAGAAACCAGATGCGTTTCTCCTCTCGGGCGATGTATATCATACCTCTCAGCCCTCAGCTGCCGTACAAACGATGTTCACCGACGCCATCGTGCAGATTCACGAAGCAAATCCCGACATGACCATCGTCATCACCGCAGGCAATCATGACAGCGGAACCAAGCACGAGATTTTCAAGACTCCCTGGCAGGCATTAAAGGTATTTTCTGTTGGAAATATAGACAAGGAGCATCCCGAAAATCACATCATCGAAGTAAAAGGGAAGAAGAAACCGCAAGACGAAATCAAGGGTTACATCGTAGCCGTTCCCTACTGCTATGAGCGAAGCATTCCCGAAGGATTCTTCCAGGAAATTCTGGATAAAGTGAAAGAAAGGAACCAGGAACTTCCTGTTATCATGATGGCGCATACCACCGTAAAGGGTTGCGACTTCAAGGGGCACGACAATGCTACAGAATATACTGTAGGAGGAATCGATTCTTTGGAAATCAGCGATTTGGGAGAAGGATATGATTATCTTGCCTTAGGTCATATCCACCATGAACAGTGGATTCGTGGCAGCCACCATCGCATCCGCTATGCGGGAAGTCCGATGGCAGTAAGTTTTGATGAGAACTATGAGCATAGTGTGAGCCTCATCACCATCGGCAAGCATGGGGATGAAGTGGAACTCAAGAAGATTGCTATAGAAAACCCTAAGCCGCTGGTCACCCTGCCCGCTTCTGAAAACCTGCAAGGAAACTTCACTTCCTGGGATGAAGCAAAGAAGCTTTTGGAAGATTTCCCTTCTGATATCCCTGCCTATATCCGCCTGAATGTGGAAGTAGAAGATTTCCTTCCCGTGGCAGCCAACCAGGAGGCATCACAACTTGTAAAGGATAAGCAATGCCGCTTCTGCCTCATCAACACCCGAAGAAAACTACATTCCGAAGCATCCCAACCTCGAACAATGACCGTACGGGAATTCCAGTCGGAAGCTCCTATCGACATCGCCCGCCGATACGCCGAAGATTGCGGCATTACCTTCGATGATGAACTCAAGGAAATGTTTAAAGAAATAACCGAACAGTTATAAGTGCCGGGATTCTGATTCCTCACACTTAGTTCTTTACTCTTCACTGTAACAATATGATTCTACAACAACTCCAAATACATAACATCGCTTCTATCGAGGATGCAACCATCGACTTCGAGGCTCAGCCCCTAGCCGATAGCGAGGTGTTCCTCATCACCGGAAAGACGGGTGCAGGCAAATCAACCCTCCTCGATGCCATCTGTCTGGCGCTCTATGCCAGCACTCCCCGTCTCGAAAACACGAGCATGCAGGGAGAAATGCGTGACAACGAAAAAGATATCAAGATTAAAGACCCAGTGCAACTGATGCGCCGCAATACCGGTGAGGCTTTCGTGCGCCTTACCTTTATAGGCAGCAACGATGTGCATTACGAGGCTCAATGGTCGGTGGCAAGAGCCCGCAACAAGGTGACAGGCAAGATACAGAACAAGAAATGGGCACTCCGCAATCTGGATACCGATTTTACCTATGCCAAAGATAAGGAGATTCGTGAGGAGATAGCCCTCGCCATCGGTTTGGATTTCAAGCAATTCTGCCGCACCACCCTCCTGGCACAAGGTGAGTTCACCCGATTTCTTAACAGCAAGGACGATGAGAAAGCCGAAATTCTGGAGAAAATCACAGGTGTGGATGCCTACTCTAGAATTGGAGCCAAAATCTTTGAGCAAACTGTAGAGAAAAAGAAGATTTGGGAGGATTCCCAACAAAAGATTGAAGGCATTCAGATTCTGAACGATGAAGAAATCGCCCAGAAGAACAACCAGTTGCAACAGCTGGATGAGCAAAGCCAGCAAATCAAAAACACCCTGGAAAAGGAACAGAAAAAGCTTCGCTGGCTTCAGCAGGAACAGGATATCCGTCAGCGAAAAGAGCAGGCAAAAGAAGATCTGGCACATGTGAAAGCCATCGCCGAAAGCGACGAAACCCAACAGCAAGAGCAAACCATCGCCCTTTGGAACCATACCATCGAGGCTCGCACCAAGATGAACGAAGCTGCATCATGCGCCAAGACCATCCTGCAACAGGAAGCCCAACTGCAATCTTTAGAGCAAACATTCCGACAGATTCAGGGAGCACAAAGCTATGAGCTTCAGCAGGAGCAGACCATCGCTTTATCCATTAAGAGTATAGACGACTACCTGGCCCAAGAAGCACCCAAAGTGCATCTTTACGAAAATGCACAGACCCTGAATACGCTCATCGAATCATTTTTGAAGAACAAGAAAGATGCAGCGAACAACCTGCAGTATGCCAATCAGATCAAGAAGGAACTGAGCACCCAGTATCTGCCAAAGCTTGAGAAATCAAAGACGATGCTCGAAGAATGCCAGAAAACATATAACCAACAGGTTATCAAGGCACAGGAGGCAGAAACTGAGCTGGAACACCTTCATCTGCCTCAACTTCGACAGCAACAAGAATCACTCAAAACGCTTCTCAACGACATTCAAACAGCCAAGAATCTCCTCGAACTCCTACACGAAGAGCAGAATCGTCATGTCCTTTCGAAGGAGAATCTGGTTCAACTTCAAAACTCTATCCAGGAAAAAGAAAAGCTGTTGCTGGTTTTAAAGCAGGAATCTCATGATGCTGAAATCCGGAAGAATACCCTCCAGCTTGCGTATGAGAAGCAACGGGAAAGTATCAACAAATGGGCGAAAAGCATCAGAATGAAGTTGCAAATAGGCGACACCTGCCCTGTTTGCCAACAGCGAATAGAAAGCACCCTGCCCCACGAAGATAATATCGATGCCCTGGTTATAGAAGCAGAGAAACTTTATAAGGATGCCGAGAACGAATATAACAAGATATTAACAAGCCAAAATGCCATAGATTCTGACATCAAGGCTTTAAAAAACAGTCTTGCCAACGAACAGAAGGTCTTTGCCAAATGCAGTGAATCGCTAGCCAAGGCTACCCAAAAAGCACAGGAAGCAGCAAAAAAGATTCCGGAAGGAGAATACGGCGAAGCACAGACTCGGGCAAACCTTGAAAAGGTATCTGCTCAAATTGCAGAAGCCGAAGCCAAGGAAAAAGAGGCAAAAAAGCTTAGAACGCTCAGAGACCAGAAACTTCAAGAATACGAAGTGCAAAGAAATGGGATGTTAGCCGCACAGCAGAAAGTGGATGATACCCAGCATCGTATTGAAGTTATCGAAGCTCAGATTTCCTTACAGAACAAAACCAGCGAGAAGGCACTGCAAGATATCCATTTACTGATTGGCGAAGCCGGAAACCTTTCATGGCAAAATGATTGGCATACAATGCTCACCGAGTTTGGAAAAGAGGTTGAAGATGGTGCCATCACCTACAAGATGAACACAGAGAAACAGCAGAAACTTGTTGCAGAACTGAAGCAATTTGAAGAGGGTAACAAGAATCTTGCCGCAGTTCAGGATGCCATCGTCAAGCTCATGCCAACCTGGGGAACACCTTCAAAAGAGCCACTGATGCTGAAACGTATTCCAAAAGTACTTACCAGAGCTTCTGAATTGCAAAGCCAGATGACGGCTGCCCTGCAACAAATCAATGTGGCAAAAGAGAAGGAAGAAGAAGCCCAAAAATGGCTGAAGAGATTCATGGAGAAAGAACAGGAGATGTTGAAGAAATCCACAGAAGAAGAACAGGAGATATTGCTGGATGAGAACCTCTTGAAGCAACTCGACACACTCCAACAGTCTGATATTGCCGAAAAGACGGAAGCTATCAATCGTATAAAACAGCAGTTGGTCAGCAAACAAACGGTTTGGGATGAACTGGAAAAAGCTTATCAACTCCATACAGGAGAATATGAAGCTTTGTTTGATGAAGATGAGAAGATGCCTATAGGAGAAAAGATGTCGGAAGAAGAATCCTTAGACACAAGAATTTCCACCAGCATCGCATCGCTCGAAGCCCAGCTTTCTGAATTGGGCAACCAGCGTGGCGGAATCATCAGAGACCTGGAAATCGACCGCTCCAACAAAGCGAAAGTCGGCTCACTTCTGCAGGAATCAGCGCAGAAGAAAGCCGACTTTGAAAAGTGGAGCCGTTTGAACCAGCTTCTTGGCGATGCCACTGGCAACAAGTTCCGTCGCATCGCCCAAAGTTATGTACTCGCCAGCCTCATCCACTCAGCCAACGGATATATGCGAACGCTCAGCGACCGCTATATATTAAAGGTGGTACCTGGCACCTTCGTCATATCTCTGGAAGATGCCTATCAGGGCTATGTGAGCCGAGCCGCCAGCACTCTTTCGGGTGGTGAAAGCTTCCTCGTCTCGCTCTCCCTGGCACTTGCACTCAGCGACATCGGCACCCAGCTCTCTGTGGATACCCTCTTTATCGACGAGGGTTTCGGAACCCTGAGCGGCGAACCGCTGCAACATGCCATCAATACCCTGCGCAGTCTCCACTCCAAGTCGGGACGCCATGTGGGTATCATCAGTCATGTGGAAGAACTTAAAGAACGTATCCCCGTACAGATTCGGGTGAACCAGGAAGGCAATAATTCGAGCAGTACCATCGAAATCGTGGGCTAAGCATCTGCACGCATTATCCCTCGTCTTCCATCAAATCACAAATCAGCTTGATCTCGGAGTAGTCGATGCCATCCCCCATCGCCTCCTTGATCTCGCTGAAGTGCTCTATATCAGGATGAGCCTTCATAAAATCTCGAATCTTCTTCTCGTGGGCACTTGAGATAAGTGCTCGCAAGCCAACCTTTCCTTCTTTCACGTATGGAATGAGATGACCGATGATAGTACTCCTGACAAAACCACGTTCCTCTGCAATCTGATCCACGGTCATACCTTGTTTATAAAGGTTGTAACTGATTTCCTTAGTTGGAGTTTTCGGCTCCTTTGGACCATTCGAATTCTTTGGTTTTCTCGCTTTCTTACCAGCACCAGAACCATTCGCACCCGAACCCGTTCCAGAAGATGCAGTCTCATCCATCAAGAGGAACTGTGCCTTTTTCTTCAGATAATCTGTCACGCTGAACTCAGCACTCTGCTCATATCGCAGAAGTCTCTCCTTCAATCTTACATCTTCTGAAAAAACAGAAAAGCGGTCTTCAAACTGCTTCTTGCCCACCTTGTTGTCTGTATCAAGATTCGACTTTCTGATTAAATCGCTCAGAATACTTATTTTATCCAAGAAATACTGGGCACCCTTGTGGATGCGGTCTTGCAGTTCGGCTTGACTGACATCAGGATTCTGCCCCAGCATGCGAGTGTATTGCACACGGAATTTATCCGACACACTAATCAGACTCTTCAATACTACCTGCAGTTTCTGATACTCGCCCACCACACGAGGATATTTACCCGTAAAGAACTCCACCAGGCAACGCATCAAGTGCTCATAGCTGCTACTGATAGCATAGAAATCGAAGAGCTCACCAATGCAGTGCAACACATATTGCTGTTCCAGATAGCTGATTTGTTCCTTACTAGGCGAAGCAAGTTGGCTATTGAAGGCATCCACCGTCTGGTCGCTGATGATGGCGCCACGAGACAACAGCTGGCTGAGCACCATACCTTCCAAAGTCTTGCAGCGGCTCAACGCCACATAGGTCTGGCCATGGGTAAAGCTATGGGAAGCATCGATGATGGCATGCTCAAAGGTAAGACCCTGACTCTTATGAATGGTAATCGCCCACGCCAGTCGGAGCGGATACTGGCGGAACCGTCCTTCCACGCTCTCCTCAATTTCCTTGGTTTCCTCATTCAGAGTATATTTCGAATTGGTCCACTCCATCTGTTCCAGTTCAAAATCCTGGTAGGTATCCTTGCTGCGCACGGTAATCTTGTCGCCGATGATGGTGCGCACCTCGCCAATCATACCATTATAGAAACGGTGCTGCGGATCGTTCTTGATAAACATCACCTGCGCTCCCGGTTTCAAGATGAGCTTGAAATCAGCAGGATAAGATGATTCCGGGAAATTGCCTTCCACCTCGGCAGTAAAGGAATACGCCTGCGACGGAAGGGCTGCAAGCTGCTGCTCGTTGATATATTGTGCAGGAGCATTATGGGTGGTCAGACGGATATAGTTGCCCTCCTTAGGCGGTTCGAAATTTGGGATATATCGCTGGTTAAGAGCCTGCAACGTGGCTTCAGAAGCCTTGTTCTCCCTAATCTGATTAAGAAGAGAAATAAACTGCTGGTCTTGCTGACGATACACCTTTTTGAGTTCGATGGTAAGATAGCCTGCCTGCTTCAAGGCATTGCTGCTGAAGAAGAAAGGGGTATCATAATACTGCCCTATCATCTGCTCTTCCTGCGGAGTAACCACAGGAGCAAGCTGATGCAAATCGCCTATCATGAGAAGCTGAACGCCTCCGAAAGGCAAGTCGTGGCGCTTGCGATATTGACGCAATACGGAATCGATGGCATCGAGCAGATCGCTGCGCACCATACTGATTTCGTCGATGACAAGCAGGTCGATGCTTCGGATGATGTTACGTTTCAGATTACTGAATTTATAGCGTTTCTGTTCGCCACTACCGAAGGTCGTACCTGGCACGTATGGCGAAAACGGAAGTTGGAAGAACGAATGAATGGTCATTCCTCCAGCGTTGATGGCAGCGATGCCCGTAGGAGCCAGCACCACCATGCGTTTAGGCGACAGTTCTTTCAATCGCTTGAGGAAGGTCGTCTTACCTGTGCCCGCCTTTCCCGTAAGGAAAAGGTTGGCACTTGTCTTTTCTATAATGTTCCATGCCAGGATGGATTCTTCGTTCATTTCCATGACCACTTCTTTTAAAATGCTAGATTTCCTCTACTATCTCGCTCATCTCCTTGCGCTTCTTCTCGGCACGAGGACAATCATCGGCAATATGCCCGATAGGAATGATGACCACAGCCTCATATCCCCCACGTGGGAATAGCAGCTGCATCTTCTCAGTATCATAATTGCATACCCAGCAGGTTCCCAAACCTCTTTCAGTAGCAGCCAGACAGAGATGCTCGGCAGCTATTGCCACATCAATATCTCCATGAGGCTTCTCATCGTATCTGCGGACCCAATTCTCGTCCACATTTCTCATGCCCACGATATACATCGGAGCCGTCTTGAACCACTCGCGGTCGTAGCACTGCTGCAACTTCTGCTTAGCCTCATCCGAACGGACGATGAGCCAAAGCCAAGGCTGCCTGTTCACTGCCGATGGTGCCAAACGCACACATTCCATGATGTAATCCAAATCCTCCTGACTTACCGCCTCAGAGGTAAACTTGCGAGCCGAGAATCGTTCCTGGCTCAATGCCAACATATTTTTCATACCGTTTCGTTTTAAACTTTTTAATCCTTTTAATCCTTCTATAAACACATTCAATTTTTCAGAAATCGAAAGCATTTACCTTTTTAAAAGGCAAAATTACAAAAAATCCACGAAAAGCCCAAGCCTTTCGGAGATTTTCTTTCTAATCATCCTATGATTTCCCTGGTTTTATTTACCCTTAAGGCAAAAAATATTTAGCCTTAAGGGAAAATATTTTTTGCCTTAAGGGAAAATATCCTAGATAAAGACTAGCGTTTCGAATATTTTTTGTAATTTTGCAACACGAAAGGATTTGTAAGATAAGAAAATGATAGGATTGGCTGATTGCAATAACTTCTACTGTTCGTGCGAACGAGTGTTTCGCCCCGACTTGATAGGAAAGCCCGTGGTTGTTTTGAGCAACAACGACGGGTGCGTCATTGCACGCTCAGAAGAAGCCAAGGCTTTGGGATATAAGATGGGCGATCCGTTCTATCAGGTAAAGGAAAAACTGGAGGCAGAAGGCGTAGCCATCTTCTCTAGCAACTACACACTCTATGGCTCACTCTCCAATAGGGTAATGTCGATGCTGTCGCACTACTCGCCCCACATCGACCAATACTCCATCGATGAAAGTTTCTTCGAAGTGGATAGTTCCATGGCAAAGAGCTTTTTCGAAACGGATCATCCCATGACAGAGCACTTCTTCCAGGAAAGTCTGAAAGAAAACGGAACTTTCTTGAATGGTGACTCCCTGCTGCATCAATATGGCGCCAGGATTTCTGCCGATGTGCTCCGAGCCGTGGGAATCCCCATCTCCATCGGAATCGCAGAAACGAAAACCCTGGCAAAAATCGGATCCAAATTCGCCAAGAAATACAAGGGTTACCAGGGCTGCTGCCTCATTGATACCGATGAACGGAGACACAAGGCCTTGTCGCTGTTCCCTATAGAAGATGTATGGGGAATCGGACGACAGATTGCCAGAAAGCTCGATTATATGGGCATTCGCACAGCTGCCCAGTTTGCTGACAAGAAAGAAAGTTGGGTGCGCAGCCATTTCAACATCACCACCGTGAGAACGTGGAAGGAACTGAATGGCGAAAGCTGCATCAGCATCGAGGAACTGCCGCAGAAGAAGAGCATCTGCACCAGCCGGAGCTTTGCCGGTGAAGGCATCAGCGATAAGGATGTGGTGGAAGAAGCCGTGGCAAATTTCGCCGTGCGCTGCGCCGAAAAGCTGCGACGTCAGGGAAGCGTGTGCCAGGGAATCACGGTGTTTGCCTGGACATCCAGGTTCAATGAGAACGTGCCGGAATACGCCATCCACGATTCCCTTACCCTGCCCATTGCCACCAATGCGCAGGAAGAGATAGTAGGTGCCGCCCTCAGCATTCTACGGGCCAAATACCCGAAACCGATGGCAGACAGCAGGCCCGATCGCCCCGGCATGTCGTTTCACTTCAAGAAAGCTGGCGTTATCCTGTGGCAGATTTCACCTGACCATCCCCGTCAACAAGACCTCTTCGACCCTATCGACCGGAGCAGGCAAAAGGCATTGATGGAAGCCATTGATGCCATCAACCGAAAGAACGGTCACGGCACCATCCGCCAAGCCGTACAAGGCAATGGTTGCCGATTCGACTTAAAACGAGAGTATATGTCGAAGCGGTTTACCACAGATATTCATGAGATTCTGAAAGTAAAAACAAAATGAATAAGAATAACGATAACAAGATAAGACTGACGTTTCACCCTGCGGAATTCGGAGCTAAGATGCCGATTCCGCTGGCAGAGCAAAGCGTAAAGGCAGGCTTCCCTTCGCCAGCCCAAGACTATATGGAGGGAGAGATAGACCTCAACGATATTCTGGTTCGCCATCGTGAGGCCACCTTCTATGTACGTGTTTCGGGCGACAGCATGCAGGATGCAGGCATTCTCGATGGCGACCTAGCCATTGTAGACAGGCAGATAGAGCCATCCAACGGCAACTTCGTCATCGCCTTCGTGGATGGCGAATTCACCATCAAGCAATTCAAGATGGATGAGAGCGGTGCCTTCGGATGGCTCATCCCATGGAACAAGAACTTCGCTCCAATCCGGGTAGATGAGACCAACCGATTCATGATCTGGGGCGTGGTTACCTATGTGATTCATCAGATTGCGGAATGAATCATCTGATTGCGGAATAACTCTTAAAAATAAAAAAACTCGGAATGCTTCGAAAAAGGAAACATCCCGAGTTTTTTATATTCTTATTAATTTACGTCTTACTAATGTCTTTTATGCTTCCTGCTTCTTATAACCCACAAGTCCGTACCAGAGGATGACGAACTCGCAGAAGAGAGGAACGAGCCAGGTGAACTGCCATGAACCGATATAATCGGCAAGCAATCCCTGAAGCACAGGGAAGACTGCACCACCGAAAACTCCCATCATAAACACACCCGAAGCCTTGGAAGTATATTCCTTCAAGCCATCCACCGCCAGGGTGAAGATGCAACTCCACATCACACTATGGAACAATCCCACAGCAGCCATCAACCAGAGATTCTCGGTAAGCATGGAGATTGACATCAATATGATTGCCGCCACCGTAACAGTGATGAGCATAGGGCGAGGCGCCACATTCTTCAAACCGGCAGAAACCATTCTACCTATCATGAATCCTCCCCAATAAAGTGTGGCAAGAAGGGCTGGAGAAAGATCGTAACCATGTCCCATCAAATCCATCGCATGAAGATTCATATTGTTGCCGATTCCCACCTCGGTTCCCACATAGAAGAAGATAGTAATCACACCATATTTCAAATGGCGGAACGACCAGATGCTGCGTTTCTTCGCATTTCTGGAATCAGCTGCAGCAGTTGTCACGCTATCGGTATTTTCATTCGCAGAATTCTCTCTTGTACCCTCAATATCAGGAAGATTCGCCTTGGAAGTGCTCCATGTTGTAAAGGCTATGATGAGCATCATCACCAGAAAAGGAATGGTGAGCTGATCGGCAGAAACACGATCCAGGGAAACGCCGGCAAACATCACGCCCGTTACGAAGAAAGGAGCGATGGTTGTTCCGAATGAATTCACCGCACAAGTGAAGTTCATGCGCTGCACCGGTTGAGTGCCCGGCAAAGGATAGGCAGCTATGTATGGATTGATAACCACCTGAAGCATTGCCGCAGACGTACCCATCAGATAGGAACCGAAAAGGAAAACGAAATATCCGAATGGTACGAAATCCTGAGAAATATGCACACCTGCCCCACCCCAATATTCAGCAATCAGCGCCGAAGCAAGATAGAAGGCAAGTCCCAGCACCATGACCAGCATCGAACGGATGAGCGTCTTCTTATAGCCCACCTTGTTGAGCAAGCGTCCCGTCTTCGCACTATTGAGCAGATAGCCCAGGAAGAAGGCGAAGGAGATAAGCGTAGCCAGGGAGTTCTTGGTAGTGGTAACCTCCGAGAGGAAGGCTATCTTCAAGGGTCCCTGACACTGACCGTTAACGGTAGTGAGAAAGCCTACTATAAAATAGATGAATGTCAGGAGGAGGAATGGTCCTGCACTCCTGAGCGTTATCGATTGTTTCATAAATTACAAGATTTCATCTTCCAAAACCTTCATGGCACCCTTTGCCTTGATGTCTTCCACCATCTTCAGGTAAAGCTCTACAAAATGAGAAGCTGCCTTGAGATTGGTGCTTGTAAAGGCTGAAATGCCAAGAAAGTCGAGCGCATCATCGCTGTCGATGGCTTTATGGTCATCAACGGTGAGCCATGGATCTGCCACCTCGAATGCATCACCATTGTCATCTACCTGATACTTCAGATAATGACGGTAAGCAGCAAAGAGGTAAGCCACACGCTTGAACTCCACATCCTGGCGCTTGCCCGAAGCATCATCTGCAATCATCTTCTCCAGGTTCGGCATCACGTAAACAGGGAACTTGCTGGCACCATCGAAACAGAGACGAGCTACCTGGTCGCTGACCATGCGGTTACCGAAACGCTCTACCAGGCACTGCTTGTATGCCTCCAAATCAGTATTCTGTGGAGCTGGCACGTAAGGAGTAATGTCTTCATCCATAAAGGCACGTACAAACTTTCGGATTCTCTCGTCGTGCATGGCTGCATCTACCTTGCGGTAACCGCCCAGGAAAGAAGGATAAGAGAGCAATGTATGAGAAGCATTCAGAAGAGAAAGCTTCATGTTCTCAAAGGCAGTCACATCGTTGGTCATCTGAGCACCCACGGTTTCCCAAGCAGGGCGACCGGCTACAAAGTTATCCTCTACTACCCACTGGATGAAGTCCTCGCAATAAACAGGAGCCTCATCGCAGGTTCCGTTCTGAGCATTCAATCGCTCAATGTCGGCAGGACGGGTAGCAGGAGTAATACGGTCAACCATAGAGTTAGGGAAGGTAACGTTCTCCTCCATCCAGGCAGCGAGTTCCTTGTCCTGAGCCTCAACGAAAGTCATGAATGCCTTGCGGGCTGTATTGCCATTGTGCTGCAGATTATCGCAGGAAAGGATGGTGATAGGACCATTGCCTGCAGCCTTGCGGCGACGCAATCCCTCGGCTACATATCCGAAGGCTGTAACCGGCTTGGCTGGGTTCTCGATATCGTGAGCCACCTGCGCATTGTCGAGCATGAATTCGCCACTCTGACGAGAGATGTTGTATCCGCCCTCGGTGATGGTGAGGGTGATGATCCTAATATCCTTAGACGCAATCTTGTTCAGAATCTGCTCCTGCTCCTCAATACCCCAATAGAGTTCAACGAGCGCACCCAACTGATAAACCTGGATGCTATCATCACGTCCACATACGGTAAGGGTATATTCGCCGTCCTGCTTCTTCAGGGCATGGTAGAGACGCTCATCGCCTGGGAGAATCATTGCTCCACAGATACCCCAGTTCTGCTGGGTATTGTTCTCGAGGAGCATATTGGTCATAAACTCCAGGTGAGCACGATGGAAGTTACCTACTCCGAAGTGCAGGATACCTGCATTTACCAAACTGCAGTTATAAGCATAACCATTCACTACCTGAGCTGCATTTGCTGCGTTTGCATTTACTAAATTTGCCATAATTCTTGTATTGTTAGCTGTTATTATTTAATTGTTTACTCTTTCCGAAAGCAAGCCCTCTGGATGTGTCTCTCCAGCAAGCCTGTCTCTCGTTTTCGTTGGCAAAGATAGTTCGTTTTTCCGAGATAAAAAGATATTTTTTTCGAAAAAACCTTGCAAACGTTCCCGCAAACGTTCCCAATTTCTGCAAACGTTTTAAATACTATTCTCCCGTAGATTCCCTACATTGCATCGTGGTCTTCAGCACCACCTGCCTGTCCTCCATCTCCGGATTGTTGATTTTCTCCATCACCAGTTCTGCCGCCTTTCTGCCCATCTCTTCCAGCGGAGGCTCCATGGTAGTAATCTGCGGAGATACAATGGTTGATAGTTCGGTGCCCGAAAAACCAGCCACAAAAATCTCTTCCGGTACCCGCTTACCCAAAGCGCGGAGCCGATTCTGCGCACCTATCGCCAAAGTATCAGTAAAGGCGAAGACGGCATCAAATTCCACCTTATTATATATAAGGCGGTCGATGGCGTCGGCTCCATCCTTGAAGGTCATTCCCGTCTTCACGATCAGCGAAGGATCGAAGAGATGGAATTTCTCCATCGCCTCACGATAACCCAAGCCTCGCTGATAAGCATTGTAAATGTCGTCGGGTCCCTGCAGATAGACGATACGCTTCCTGCCCAGGCGAATCAGATGCTCCACCATGAAATAAGAATCTACATTATCATCCACCACAACCTGCGGCATCTTCAATCCATACGGAATGCGGTCGTAGAAGACAATCGCCATACCGTCTGCCGCCAACTGCTGATACATTTCGATGTTCTTGCGATAGCTGCAGAGGCTCACAATCAGTCCATCCACCATAAACTGCTCCATCATCTTCAGGTTCTCCAGTTCACGCTCCGGCTTCTCATCGCTCTCGGCAATCATCACCTTCTGGTTCTTCTTGTAGAGCACCTCCTGTATTCCGTTAATCACCTGCGAAGCATAAGGGGTGTGCATCTCCGGCACGATGACACCAATGGTGTTCGTACGCCCCATCTTCAGGTTCATCGCCACCGGATTGCGCTTGTAACCGAGTCGCTTAGCCTCCTCTACCACCATCTCGCGCGTCTCCTTGCGAATGTTCTTGTCATCCGTCAACGCTCTGGAAACAGTGGAGACCGAAATGCTGAGCGAACGGGCTATATCCTTGATAGTTACATGTTTCATTATTATGTTTTTATAAGATAAACGTTCGAATATTGAAGTTGTCAATGCAAAAATACAACATTTCCTTGAAAATCAAAAACATTTTTTGAAAAAAGATAAGAACAAGTATCAAAATGCTATCTGCATATTACATTCTGCAACATCATTTGCAAGAATATAAAATGAGAACGATTGCAACCAACTTCAATCCCATATTTCTACCCATCTTCCTTTGCCACCTCATAAAAAAGTTGTACCTTTGCAGTCGAATTTTCAGCGATGACTAGGCTATATGCCTTATTAGAAATAGAATTTTCAGCAAATATATGTATTTAGTAATTCCAAATAAACAGCAGTAGTTATGAGTATTAATATCAAGAGAAATCAGTTGAAGAGAGTTGTAATCGTAGGTGGCGGACTCGGTGGTCTTCGTTTGGCAGAAGACCTCTGCAAGGCAAACCTGCAGGTGGTGTTGATCGACAAGAACAACTTCCATCAGTTCCCTCCGCTTATCTATCAGATAGCTTCGGCAGGTATCGACCCAAGTTCCATCTCCTTCCCTTTCCGACAGATTTTCCGCAAGCGCAAGAACTTCTACTTCCGCATGGCAGAAGCAAGAGCCGTGTTCCCAGACAAGAAGATTCTGCAGACTTCCATCGGTAAGATCGAGTACGATTACCTGGTATTCGCAGCAGGAACCACCACCAATTTCTATGGCAATGCCAACATCGAGAAATGGGCAATTCCGATGAAGACCGTTTCTGAGGCAATGGGATTGCGCAACGCTGTGCTGAGTAATCTGGAGCGTGCATTGACCTGTGCCACAGAAGAGGAGCGACAGGAACTCCTGAACGTGGTCATTGTGGGCGGTGGTGCCACAGGTGTGGAGATAGCCGGAGCCCTCTCTGAAATGAAGCGCTACGTGATTCCTTATGATTATCCTGATATGGACTCATCTCTGATGCACATCTATCTCCTGGAAGCTGGCGACAGACTGCTCGCCGGAATGTCACAGGACTCTTCTAAGAAAGCATACGAATTCCTTACCAGCATGGGTGTGGATGTACAGTTTGGCAAGATGGTAACCGACTACAAGGACCACAAGGTAATGATGAAGGATGGTCAGGAGATTCCTACCCGTACCTTCCTCTGGGTATCAGGTGTAAAGGCACAGCCTATCACGGGTATCGATGGCGACCATCTGGGCCGTGGTTTCCGAATCGTAGTAGATGAATTCAACCGCATTCCTGGCATGGACGGTCTCTTTGCCATCGGCGACCAGTGCCTCCAGACCGCCGATCCAGCTTATCCTGGCGGTCATCCACAGTTGGCTCAGGTAGCCATTCAGCAGGCAGCACTCCTGGCTAAGAATATCCAGAAGATTGCAGAGGGAGCCACTGATTCCCAGCTCAAGCCTTTCCGCTACAAGAATCTGGGTTCGATGGCTACCATCGGAAGAAACAAGGCAGTGGTAGAACTTGGCAAGTTCCACAGCCAGGGCTTCTTTGCCTGGGTATTGTGGCTGGTAGTTCACCTCCGCTCTATCCTTGGCGTAAAGAACAAGGTAATGGTAATG
>JAIJUV010000203.1 GCA_022732315.1 Prevotella sp. | reverse complement strand
GCCTAATGAAGGGCTTGAAAAACCTGCTGATGCAGGATGGTATGTGGCTGTAGTGAGAGTGAATTGTGAAACGAGAATAGCTGATTCTATACGAATCAATCTTAATCACAATCATGTTTGGTTTGATTACTGGATTCCCAAGGTAAAAGTAGTTTATATAGACAAACGTTCCAATAAGCGAAAAGTGAAAGAAAAGCTATTTCTTTCCACCTTTATCTTTTGCAATGTTTCTCCGAGACAACTTGACAAAATCCGCTTCCGTTCGGATGTGTACAAGATGCTGACGATGCCAGGTCAAAGGAAAATATATCAAATTCCCGACCAGGTTGTTGCCAACTATCGATATTTTGTAGAGAATGATGAAGAACCTGTCACTGCTGCCCCTGTTCCTTTGAAGAAAGGAATCAAAGTGCGAGTGGTAGCAGGCAGCATGAAAGGTGTGGAAGCATACGTACAGAGCTATAATGGCAAGAAAGCCGTCATCGGCAGCGAAATCAAGTATATCAGTGGTGCAACGCTTACGATAAGTAGAAATTTACTCGAAGTCGTTGAAGAAGGTTGAGTTGTAGAATGATCTTGTTGCATAAAAATGGAAACGTTGGTATACATTCTTGAAGTTTCACGGAAAACCCTTATCTTTGCACCTAAAAAAGGAGATACAATTATGAATACAGCTACATATACATTAGATGTCCCTGCAACCGATATTTCTCTTTTCAAATCATTGATTAAGAAATTCGGGTGGGTTGCCAAAAAGCAAAAAGCCCCTAAGGCTTGTAGATTAGACAAGGCATTAGAAGCAGCAAAGAATGAAAAACTCTTTGCTACTAATGATTTGGATGAATTAATGAAGAGTCTTGCTTTAACCGATACAGGTACACATAGTGACATTTTTGGCTGGTAGCCCATTAATATGAGTTATCTGAGTAAAATGTTATAGTAAGTTATAGCAAAGCGGTCCCATCCCGCACAACATGGCGAAGACCTTTGATGGTCCGCCAACCTTAGAGCGTAGCGGTTCCGAGCACCGGAGGGCGGTTACATCCCTAATTCCTATGGTAGGGATTTAGGGCTTGGGTATAGGGTAAGGACCCTCTCTTCGCAAGAGGGGGTCAGGGGAGTCGAAATAAATATAGAAGTTATGGCACAGTTAACATTACAGATAGATAGTCCATCTTTGTTGGAGCAATTAAAGAATGTCCTCTCTCTTATGAGAGGCGTTAAAATAGTTTCAGACTCCCCAGTTTCAAGGAGTGCTGCTTTGGAAGATGTTCCAAACGCAGAAACTTTGGCAGCAATGAAAGAGGCTGAGAGTGGTCATGATGCGGGAGTTGTTCGAGTAGATAGCTTAGAAAGTTTCATGGCATCAATGGAGAAATAGGGTTTATGAAAGAAAATCGAAAGACCTCGCAGTTCAAGAAAGTTTAAGAATGATAAAGAATTTGTAGAAACCCTTTTTATCAATCAAGCCAGGAGCAACCTTTTTCTTAGGTAGCTCCTAGACCCTCGTCTATCATAAAGACAGTATCGAGGTCATTTACCGTTACCAGTCAGGTAAGAAAAACTTCTACACCCATGTTTACATGTACATCGTAGATGATACCAAGGTAACCCTTTATGCCGATTGGGGTGATTACGAAATTAAATCGTACTTTTGTCGCTAAAATGTATGATTATGGCAAACGACAATAATATACAGCCTATGGCTGATGATTCACAGATAGTGCTCTATCAACCAGATGAAAGAATTTCTCTTCAAGTAAAAATAGAAGAAGATACGGTATGGCTTACGCAAGCTCAAATGGTGGAACTTTTTGGTTCTAGTAAAGCTAATATTAGTGAGCACATTACTAATATTTATCAGCAAGGAGAATTGGTGCAGTCGGCAACTGTTCGGAAATTCCGAACAGTTAGAAAAGAAGGCAATCGTATGGTTACACGTAATATGGATTACTATAATCTTGATATGATTATATCAGTCGGCTTTCGTGTAAATAGTCATCAAGGTATTCGCTTTCGTCAATGGGCTAACAACGTCTTGAAGGAATATCTTCTTCGTGGATATGCTGTACATCAGCAGATGCTACAAATGGAGCAACGTATTGACAGTAAACTTATGTTGCAGCATGATGAGATGCAACGAATAAAGGATACCCAAGCTAAGCAGCAACAGCAGCTTGATTTCTTTATTCGAACCTCCACTCCTCCAGCAGAGATGGTCTTCTTCGAAGGCGATTTCTATACAGCAAGAGTTGCTTTAGAGAACCTAGTTCGTTCAGCCAATCATCGAGTAATCATCATAGATGGCTATGTTTCATCGTTAACCCTGAGTGTGTTAGATGTTCGTAAACCGGAAGTTTTAGCGACAGTTTATACTGCAGGTGTAGGTCAAGGAATGCAACGTCTCATGGATGAGCATGACCGCCTCTTCCCTGATAATCATATTGACATCAGAAAATGGAGTAACAAGTCTCATGATCGCTGGCTTATCATAGATGACACCCTCTATCATTGTGGTCATTCATTAAACGCCAATGGCGGTCATAAGATTTCCGCCATAACCTTGATGGGAACCTCCCCAGAGGTAATCCTCTCAAAAGTAGAATAAAAATAATATTCCTCATTCGAGCGACGACAAGTGCAGAGCGATACTGCAATGAGGAACTATTCTGTCAGCAAGCTATAGCCAGGCGGTCCCATCCCGCAAAACATGGCGAAGACCGCCCGGTATTGAAAAAACTAGTGATACAAGAGCAAAAGTTTCTTTAGCTTGTATGGCTTGAACCTATGGCGCATCAGTTGAAAAGCCAAGGCTTGGTAGGCGATGCACCTAAGGTTCATTCATCAAGGACAACCATCAAAGAATGCAAGTCTTATGTTAGATCAAACCTTTTCTGCCAAGAACTTCATGAATGTCTATTCCCAAGAGAACCGCATGGGAAGAATCCCTGTGGAAACTATGGGACAGGGCTTTCAAACTGTCGTAGAGGAGATGAAGACGGTTAACTCGGAGTTGCAAGAACTAAAGAGCCTGAAGAAATCGAAAAAGACCGATGACATCAAAAAGAAGATAGATGAACTGAAGAAAAAACAGAAAGACTTGAAAGAAAATAAGCAGAAAGTTCTCTTTGAGGAACTGCAAGGTCTATCGAAACAAGTCAATAGCTATGCCTTTCACTTCAAACTCGAAAAGGTATGGATTGGCGACAAGATGGGATTCAAGATAAATTCCAAAAATCACGCCCAGCTATTCGCCATGAAGCAACTGCAAACTAACTTGCAGAAAACATTCAAGGTCAAGCAAGCCAATCGTCACCTTATCATGACGAACATCAAGTTGCTGCTGAAAACCAAACGACCATACTACATTATCCGCACAGATGTTTCTTCTTTCTTCGAGTCTATACCACAAGACCAGCTTCGGCATACCATCATGGACAACACTTTGCTATCATATAAGTCAAAGGTTTTCGTAAATGCTATTCTCAAAGAATATGAGATAGAGAAAGCGAAGTTGAAAGATGATGAGCGTGATGGCATGAAAGATGGTTGTGGCGTACCACGTGGCATAGGTATCAGTTCTTTGCTTTCAGAAATCTATATGCGTGACTTGGACGGCAGTATCAAGAAACGTCCAGAAGTTATCTTCTATGTGCGCTATGTCGATGATATTTTCATGCTGCTGGCAGAATTACCACAAGGTAAAGATTTGAAAAATTATTATGGTGACTTGGCAGAAGAATTCAAGAAGAAAGGACTTAGTTTGAAATCACCAACTGATGTAAAATGTTCTCTTTTTAATTGTTTCGAGCATAAAGATGAGACGTTCGTAGTCTCTTATCTTGGTTATAAATTGACAATAACAAAGAAGCCAAAGACAGGCTGGAAGTCTGCCGATGTGATATACTGTATGTCTGACAACAAGAAAGAGCGTATTACAAAGCGAATAGACAATGCCTTCAAACATTTCGATGCGACAAACAAATACGATATTCACCAAGCACGCAAGGATTTGGTTGATTCTCTGAAGTTGATAATAGGCAACGTGAGACTGCACAAGTCGAAGTCTGGCATCAAGACAGGTCTTTACTACAATAGCGACTTGTTGGATGACAAAAACGACTTAGAAACTCTCAACAGCTATTTATATAGTAAGAAGGTAAATCTTCATAAGTATCTGTTCCACAAAGAGGATGAAAAGAAAGCCTATCTTACAGCACTATACAGCAGGATCAGAAAGTTTAATTTCGTGACCGCTTGGGACACAAGGAAGATGTATGACTTGAAAGACAGCCGTATGAAAGAAATTATGGGATGGTTGAACAATGAAAAGAAAGAGGATAAAACTGCGCTATAAAAAAGAGAGGGTTGTATTCTCTGATGTGCTGCCATACGAGTTGCCCATCACCTTCACCAACCGTTTCTTTTATCGCTTCTTGGTCAAGAATGAGGTGGAATACATTATCGAACCGCTTGACCATAAGAAAAACAAGTTGAAATGGAAAGACGGCATGAGTATAGCAGCACGCCAAGTGCTTGCTATCTTGTTTGGTATAGACAGTAAAAAAGTGATGAATCAAAAAGTTACAGAAATCACCGTTCGTAATGAGCCATCCATTCCTTTCACCTATCGTATTATACACAAGCGAGGCAAGTATCGTGAGTTGGCAGTGATACATCCTGCCGATCAAATCAAGATGGTCAGTTTCTACGAGAAGTACAAGAGTTTGATACTCTACTATAGTCAGCAGAGCCGATTCTCCTTGCGCCATCCGCATGCAGTAGCTTGCTACTTCTATTATCG
>JAIJUV010000202.1 GCA_022732315.1 Prevotella sp. | reverse complement strand
CTGCTGAGGATGGCTGACTTCACGCCCTTTGCTTGCTTCTCTATCAGATAGATGATGGCGAGCATGCCACCCCACGACTGTCCCAAGAGATGAAAATGGTCGATGTGGAGATAGTCGATGAGCGCACAGAGTTCGTTGAGCCAAGTCTCAGGAGTCCAGAGTTCGGGATGTCCCTCCACAAATGAGTTGCCACAGCCCAACTGGTCGTACATGATGACAGCTCTACCTGATTCCGCGACCCTATCCAATAGCTCGAAATAGTTGTGGGTACTGCCTGGTCCACCATGCAAGAGGATGATAGGACTCTTGCCCTCCTCTGTTTTACCTACGATACGATAATAAGTTTGATAGCCCATGAAGGGCATATAACCTTCCTTGATTTCCATTGTCTTCAAATGTTTTTATTGTTACCTAAACAGTGTTATCTAATTTTGCTGCTCCTATACCTTATTATATAGTCCCTCATTTTCCTTACGCAAGAACTCTGTCATTCGTTCCTTTGAAGGCACATTGAGTTGATACTTGGAGATAAACACGCTCTCGTCCAAATCGAGCAAGGAGTATTCTGCCATTTCTCGTCCTACTGCTGAGCAAAGGAGGATACCGATTGGGGGATTATCATCTGGCTGCATGATATTCTTGCGATAGTAAGCAAGCTTGCAAACCCAAGAACTCAAAGGTAAATGGCGACTTGATGTCAAGGGCGAGCGTATCTGTCTCAGCCTTGCCATCCACCAACTTAGACAACGCCTCAGGCTTTTGACTCCATCCACTGCGGAAATAATAGTTGGAATCAATCTGGCGTTGCAATTCTCTGACACTCCAAGTGCCACGAATTGCCATCGTCTCATAGAAAGCACGCTCCAAAGGGTCAGTAATAGGGAGAATGGCAACTAAATGAGTAAAAGACAACTTATTAAAAAGCAAGTTTGACTTTACTGCCAATGGAGCTATTTTGTTAGAGACTGCAACACCTCCAAATTGGTCAGTCAGTGACTGACCAATTCTATTTTGCTTTAAATCAGCTATTTGCAATTGGTCAGTCACAGATTGTCCAATTTGACTTTGAGACAACAAGAAGCCAGCAACCTCTTTATCCAAGTGTGAATATACTTGATAAAATTGACGATAGATTTTCAATGTTGTCACACTATACTTCTTTTTACCAAGTCTTTCAGAAAGGCTTTTCAAAAGTTGCTCACCATACTTTGCTCTATCAGCTTCCTTCTGCTCATACTCCACAATATAATAGCCCGTCAACCAAGCCTTGGCTGTGACGTGGCGATTAATCACTAAGCGAGCATTGTTCTGCAATACATCTTGCGTTTGCTGAATATGGGCTACAAGACCATCGAAGTCATTGTTTTGCGCCATTTGAGTTTCATTATTCTTCATATTCGGTGGAATTTTGGAAAGACATGTATATCACATTTATCATGTGCACTTATTACAATGTGCAAAAATATAAAAAATATGGCAATTAAACAAATATATCTTGCTTATTTTATCAAAAGAACTTAAATGATTTGGCAGTTTCAAGCTAATGCAATATCTTTGCAAACTGAAATAATCATGAAACCAAATAAAAATAGAATATATGTTTAGTGGAATCGTAGAAGAAATGGCCACAGTTGTGGCGATTAAGCAGGATAAGGAGAACATCGACTTTACCCTGAAATGTTCGTTCGTAGATGAACTCGGCATCGACCAGAGCGTGGCGCACAATGGCGTCTGCCTCACCGTGGTGGAAATCAAGGACGGTACCTACACCGTTACCGCCATGAAGGAAACCCTGGACAGAAGCAACTTGGGACTGCTGAAGGTGGGTGACAAGGTGAACGTGGAGCGCTCGATGATCATGAACGGCCGACTGGACGGTCATATCGTGCAGGGACACGTGGATGAAACAGCCAAATGCATCGCCATGAAGGATGCCGATGGCTCTACCTATTTCACCTTCGAGTATGAGCTTAACAAAGAGATGGCGCGTAAGGGATATTTCACCGTAGATAAGGGCAGCGTAACCGTGAACGGCGTTTCGCTCACCGTATGTGAGCCAACAGATAACACCTTCACCGTAGCCATCATCCCTTATACCCGCGAGAATACCAACTTCTGCAACATTGAGGTAGGAACCGTGGTGAATATCGAATTCGATATTCTGGGCAAATATATCGCAAGACTCAAGAGCTTCGAATAAGAGGGTGTAAGCAGATTTTAGGCACGGATTACACGGAGATTTAAGACGATAATGCAAAAAGCGCATTTATAAATTAAAGGAAAATCCGTGTAATCCGTGCCTAATCTATACACAGGGGAGATAGTTCAACCGCCCTCGCTACTTTCTTCTAATCGTCAAAACGATGGTTTCAGGATGCTTCTCCTTGAAATCCTTCACATCATCAACAACCAGTACCAGATAGCCGCCGCCACCTGCACCCGGCATCTTCCAGGCATGAACATCAGGCAGGGCAGAATACTTATCTATAAATCCCTGCACACAACCCTGAATCATGGCTGGGAACATGGCAACCTGCGCATCAAACGAAGCCTTAAAGGCAGATGCAAACGCAGCAAAATCCTTGCAGAGAATCGCATTCCAGCAATCATCGGCAGCCTTGGCAAGATTCTTCACCTTAACCTCGTTGATATCCTTGCCTTCAATCACAGAACAACCCGGACGACGTGGCTCCATCGGAATCATGCAGACGTGGCTCTCTACCCAAGAGAGAACATCCTCGTCATCGCAAGTCTCAAACTTATCAGGCCAGAAACGATTGTCATAATGATGGCGCACCAAACCAGGCATGCAGATACCGATGGAATCCTGGGCACCGCTGATGATGCCGTCGCTGCGCTCCGGGTCGTTTTCGAAACAGAACACCAGTTTGGCAAGAATCTCAGGATTCATATCAGGCAACTTCACCGGCCATATCTTCTTAATCATGTTGCGGGTTGAAGTAGAAAGACCACAGCGCTCACGCACCTCGAAGGTAGGAATAAGCGACATGGTTATCGCCCACCCAGGCGCATAGCAACTCACGTAAGGCTGGTCAATCCAGGTGCCCGCCAGGTCGAGACGGGTAGGAAGCTGGCAGGTAGAATCCTTGATATCCGTGCTCGAACGTGCCTTCAAGCCCTCGGCAGGCGTACGCTCCAGCACCACATACTCAATGCCACGCTCCTCGCAGAACTTGCGCTTGGTTTTATTGCTTCCATCGGCATTCACCACAAAGATATCAGGCTTCACCATATCCACCGTAGGGATAAAGTCCATAATGCCATCCCCCTGGTTAATGTAGGCATCCTTCACGTATTTAATAGACTTCACCATGAAGAGACGCTCCTGTTCAGGATAGAACGTCTTATGGTGCTTATAGCCAAGAATCGTCTGGTCGGAACCGATACCAACATATAGGTCGCCATACTGAGACGCCTGGCGGAAAAACTCAACGTGGCCGCTGTGCAACAAGTCATAACAACCACTTACAAAAACTTTCTTCATTATTTTTAGCTACTTTTCTTTATTAACATTCAACAAAGACTAAAGTCTTTCGGCTACAAAACTACAACTTTTCTTTCATTATTCCAAGAAAAACCTGCACAAATATTCTTTTTTGGGCACAAACCAACCCTTTTTGTGCATTTTTATAAAGAAATATTTGTATAACACACAAAAAAGTGTTACTTTTGCCGACGTGTTTTGTCCCAAATTGAACATTGGAAAGTGAAGAAGAGGGCATCCAAGCGCCCTACAACCGAACTCGAAAACGCCCAACTTGAGTACCGAACACTAACAGCTTAAAGGAAATTATAACAATAACCATTTATTAATATGAGTTTAAAAATCGTTGTACTTGCCAAGCAAGTACCTGACACAAGAAATGTGGGTAAGGATGCGATGACAGCCGAGGGCACCGTAAACCGTGCAGCTCTTCCAGCCATCTTCAATCCTGAAGATTTGAACGCATTGGAGCAGGCTCTCCGATTGAAGGAGCAGAATCCAGGTTCTACAGTTGGAATTTTGACCATGGGTCCTCCACGTGCTGGCGAAATCATCCGCCAGGGTCTCTATCGTGGTGCAGATACAGGTTGGTTGCTCACCGACCGTCTCTTTGCTGGTGCTGATACATTGGCTACTTCTTATGCCCTTGCTACAGGTATCCAGAAGATTGGAGACGTTGACATCGTAATCGGTGGTCGCCAGGCTATCGATGGTGATACTGCTCAGGTGGGTCCTCAGGTGGCTCAGAAGTTGGGATTGAACCAGGTTACCTATGCAGAGGAAATCCTCAAGGTAGAGGATGGCAAGGCTACTATCCGCCGCCTCATCGACGGTGGTGTTGAGACTGTTGAGGCTCCATTGCCATTGGTTATCACCGTAAACGGCAGTGCTGCTCCATGTCGTCCTTGCAACGTGAAGCTCGTAATGAAATATAAATACGCTACCTGCCCTATGGAGCGCAAGGGTGATGAGCCTTGGGCTAACCTTTATGAAGAGCGCCCTTACCTCACCTTGAACCAGTGGAGCGTTGCCGATGTGGATGGCGACCCTGCACAGTGCGGTTTGAGCGGTTCACCTACCAAGGTGAAGGCCGTGAAGAACATCGTGTTCCAGGCTAAGGAAAGCAAGACCTTGACCAGCAGCGATGAGGACATCGACGGACTGATGAAGGAATTGTTGAACGAAAGTATTATCGGATAATTTTGAAAAGACAATGAACAACGTATTTGTATATTGCGAGGTAGAAGGCACAACCGTTGCCGAAGTATCTCAGGAATTGCTCACCAAGGGTCGTAAGCTCGCTAACCA
>JAIJUV010000201.1 GCA_022732315.1 Prevotella sp. | reverse complement strand
AAACGTAGGCACGGCATTGCCAGACTGATCAAACTCCAAATGGTTGAAATATACCTTGCCATTGGAAACGAGGTCAACAAGTCCGTCACCGTTGATGTCACTGAAATACTGAGTGGTCTTGGTCTTAGTGGTTGACTTGTCCGTTCCGACAACGGCAGTCAGAACATTCCAACCGACAACGGCTTTCGCACCGAAAGAGTTCGTAGAACTTTTGGTTGTCGAGAAGTTACTGATACCCTTTACCTTGACAGGCTCACCATATACTACTTCTCCGTTGTCAGTCTTGACCTGTGGACGATAATATACGGAACCACCAGACTTGTATACCTTGTCAGGAAGTCCGTCACCGTTCAAGTCAACGAATGCGGAAAGTCCCTTGCTGGTATCGCTGGAGTAGCTGTAAGAACCTCCTATTGTATTGCTTTTCCATTTGCTTCCGTCCCAAGGTCCCACACCTGCATAGAACGAACCGCTTACAGAAGAACTTGTCGTTCCGCCAAGTGCAGTTGGCTTGTCGCTGAAGCGCTTGCTGACAGTCTTTAAAGGATTGACGAAACCAGCGTCAAGTCCGTCATCGTGCGTGTTCCATTTCTCGGAATCGTCCTTGAACGGAACATATCCCTTTTCAGCCTGTACATCATCATAATAGTCGAAGTTCTGGAAAGCCACTTCCTTTCCTGTGTTGTCATACTGTCTGACACCAGTGAGCATTTCCTTATGGAATGCACCTTCCTTGTAGTCAAAGGCATAGCTGCGCAGGGTCTCGCCCTGGAAATTCACGGTCACTTTCTCCAACAGCTTGTTGGAGGAGGCGAGGAATCCATAGCGGGCATTGTTGGTCTTTACCTGCTTTACCTTGTTGCCATCAAAGAGTACAACGGTGTGCGGTTCCTGTCCTGCATTACCTGCGTGAACCTCCTTCAGATATGCAGCCTTGGCCTTCAAGCCGCCACGCACATCCTCATCCACGATGTCATACACATATTCTATATAGTCACCGTGGAGTTCCTCGACACGTTTCAGCTTCCATTCGGCAATCACCTCACGGGTACTGCCCGAAGCATCGGTGACATTGCCCTTTACAACAGCTCCGTCACCACCATAGATGTACTTGACACCCTGCTTGTCTGTAACCTCCCAATAATAGTTGGCAGGACTGTCACCCTTGCGGATGATACGGCTGAAATCACCGCCTTGGCGGGTGTAGAACTGGCGGTCAGCCTTTCTGTTCATCTTCTCGCCACGGTGTGCGACTCCCATCTGTCCGTTGTCGTCCATAGTGGATAGCATTGAACCGGACAAAAGATAAGTCTCCGTCTCTTTTGACTGGTCATAACGAGGCACGCCCCACCGGGTGTCAAGCGTAATGCTTGGCACGCTGACGTTCCAACCCTCGCCAAGCCAACCGCTACCGCCCTCGCTGCTGTACTGCAAGCCAAGGCTTGGCTGCATGCCGTTTCGTGCTGGCGGCATCTCGAACGGATACTGCAGGTTGGCAGAGCCACGGTTGTTTGCGCTTGGAGGCGCAATGACATTGAGCTTCGCCGTCGGGTCTGCCGCCTTGATGTCGTTCATCATTGTCGGGGCAAAGCCTTCGGTCTGCGGTGACTCCGGGGCCTGTATCACGCCGTTGATCATGTCGGTGAAGTGGGTCGTCTTGGAAACGACACACTCTTCCTTCTTGTCCACACGCACACGCTCCAACGCAACCCAATGCTTCTCGGCCGGGTCGTAGTAATAGGTACGGATGTCGTCCTCGGTATAGCCGCTTGGTATTCTCGTGCGGTCATACTTTATCTTGACAGTCGCGCCCTCGCCTGTGAAATGGGTTCCGTGAGGGAGAAAACGGTAGCCATGTCCTCCTGCCGTGACATTGGTCATGGCAAAGTCAAGCTCAGGAACATTCTCCTCTCCGATAGAGTTCACGGAAAGGCTTCTGTTCCGAATGAGGTCTTTCTGAAGAACGACCAGTTTGCTACCTCCTACGGAGATACTGTCAGAGACACCCTTCTTGAAGAGTTTTCTCACGGCTGTCCCGTCCTTTGCCGAAAGGGACAGTGTGGCGGCAAGCAGTAAAACCAATGCCCACGCCACCTTCTGTATATAATTCTTCATGCGTATCTTCCTTTAAGTTACTTTACTGAGATTTTCCTTGTATGCTCCCCATTCTCGGAGATTGCCTTCACGACATACACACCCGATGCGGGAACCTTGAAGTCGGCCTGCTTGACGCTTTCGCCTGTCATTTGGCGTGACACTACCAGTTTGCCTGATACGTCAAACACCATCAATGTGGCTGCAGCAGGCTTGTCCTGTGTGAGTTTAGCCTCGTAGATGCCTGTCGTAGAACCGTTGCCATTGACAGTGAAATCCTCGTCTTCTCCAGAAATGAAGGAGTTGTCAGCCTGTCTGTCCGAGCTGCCCACATGGTTCTCCCTTGCCTGTGTTCCGTTAGGCATACTTGCATCACACTCGCTGCCGACATAGACGGTCATCGTTGTCGTACACTTCTTGGGTGTTTCTATCTGCACGTTGCCCCTTGTGGTGAATGAGGTTACAGGCGTACCGTTTACGGTAAGATCGGTGATATGTGTCTCGCCCTTTCCGTACTTGATGCAGAACCGCCATGCACGAAGTGACCAGACATATTCATGATGCACGGTCTGTCCGTTCAACTTGTATGTGACCTGCATGTTGCGGACTGTTACGCTAAGCACATCGCCCGGCTTGATGGTGACATATTTGGTTAGGCTTGTATATCCACCGGTTATGATATGCGCCTTGTCGCCCCGCACGTCGAAGCCATATTGGGTGATCTCGTCCGTGAGGCTTGGCTCCAATCCCACACGGTAGTTTGATTTTGTATCGTTCACCGTCCATGAGATGTCGCCAGACAGATAGGTCCTGGTGTCATGCGAGTATGAGGTGTAGAGTGCGTTGCCAGTGGCATAAATCTCGTTGCCTCCACCTTGTGATACGGACAGCGCATAGGTGCCGGGGGCAAGATTCGTGATTCTATGCGTGTCACCGAAGAATGTTCCTCTGGCAATGGTTTCTCCTTTTACTTTTCCTGCAACGGTGTCAACGCTGAGCACATAGGAATAGACTGGTGTACCGATGTTGATGCCGATGTCGATATACCCGTCATTGCGTGGCACTCCATTCTCGCAACTTGACGGCGTAGGAGTGGCATCATAGGAAATGCCGTCATAATAGGCGAATGTGAACACATCGCTTCCGCTTCCGTCTGCATCCCATAGGATATTGCGGAATATGGTCTTGCCCCTTGTCATATCAGGCTTGGAGCATCTTATGTTGCTATTGCTGTTGATGTCGAAATCACCTTCACCGCTTGGGTCTATGAGCATGACGGTACGCTTGCGGCAATAGTCCGAGAATTCCCTGTCCGGTGTGAGGTCATAGCTCAACTCTGCCATATAACCGACATCATCGATTCCTCCTGTCCTCAAGCCTGCCATGTTCAAGGCGGACTCTGCTCCTTCCGTTCGGATAATGCCCACATTTGTGTCTGTGTCAGTTGCATCCGAAAGGGATATGGTTCTTGTCGCACTTCCTGTTCCGTCAACACGCAGATAGATGTTTTTGCCTTCCTTGCGGATAGAGATGTCCGTTCCGTCAACATCCGTGGCGATGTATGAATTTGAGACCGCTCCGTTGATGATCGGATAAACAACTCCAGCATTGGTGAACCGGAATCCATACTTGCATGTGCTGCCACCGATGCTTCCGAAGCCAACGTCAAAAGTCGGGTGACTTGTCGGACAGGTGAACTCAAAAGCACCGCCACCTCCAACAAGGGCTGGGGTCGTGGCATAAGCTCCGGAAGCGGCTTTCTCTTGGATGATATTGTCAGTAAAGCCATTCCTTGACACTTCAAGTCCTTGCGCAGTCCATCTTGCCACTGTACTGTCGGGCTTTGACGGCACGTTGGTCTTGACCATCCATGTACGTTTCATGACATGCCACAGGGAATCTGTAGGTGAGGTATATGTTGCAAGTGCCACATCATCGTCGCCCCAGAAAGTAAAGCCTCTGTCCGGCATCGGATTGCCGTTTTCACGTCCCATGACAAGCAGACGGGAAGCGGATGAAGGGTTGTATGGATTTGCGTCATGATAAGTTCCGTTCTCCTTCAAGGCCGCATACACCGGACTTTCCTCATATGATGTTGCGGAAAGCGGTTGGGAGAGACTTCCTGCCATGTCGGTTCCAACAGCTGTGACCCTATGGTGGTAGGCTTGGTTCTCCGCCATATCCCAAGTCAGGTTTCCGTCGCTGTCAAGATACGAGCCTTTGAGGGTGATGCCGTACTTTACCGCCAGATAGCTCTCCACTTTTCTGCGCTCATCGGGTGTAAGCATCCTGCTGAACACAATAAGCTCAGGGGCATATCCACGGATGGAAGCATTACCGAAGAGCGAGGTCGGGAAATCCGTACCGAAGCTGCCAGAGGTGGAAGGGGTTCCGATGAATAAGGTGGTGTTGGAGTTGTCTCCCCACAATGTTGTTGAAGGATTGCTAACCTTGAAGTAGGACACAACTCGCAGAGCGCTTTCCTTAAAACCGTTCTCGGACAAAGAATCACTTGATTGATAAAGCAGGTCTTCACCCGATGCTGAACCATAGTCCAGTGGTTCAACACCTCTACCCCTTACGGCTTTGTCCTTGCTCAGAATGGCTCCGTCGCCCTTGCGGCCGTCAAGAGCATAGACAACCATATCCTTGCCGATGGTTGCCAGTTCCGGTGCAAAGACACCGATGACGGTAGCCTGTGAGAGGTCGCCGTGCTTGAGGCTGGCACTCAGGCTGCGGAATCCGTCT
>JAIJUV010000022.1 GCA_022732315.1 Prevotella sp. | reverse complement strand
AGGGCGACAAGCTTGCATCCATCATTACCCAGGGCGCTGCCCTGGGCTAGGAGCTTCTGCCCTTTCAGGGCGTGTGGGTGAGATACTTGCGAAAGTTCAGTAAACTATATATAACCTAAAAAACTTCTATTTTAATATTACTCGTCGAGGATAGCAGCCGTGAACATCCACTTTACGAGGCGGGTCTCCTTAGAAGAGAACTTGCCCACCGGAAGCTTCAGCATCAGCTTGTTCCACCCCTTCTTCAGGGTGATATCTATCGCCGGACGAGACATGCAATTCTCATTCTTCAGCGTAATCTCGTTAGAGCACTCGGTGTTCGTGTTCTCCCAAACAGGAGGCATGATTTCCTTGCCGTTGATCCAGGCACGGCTGCACTTGTAATCCCAGGTGCCCTGACGGGGAGCCAAGTCGCTTTCCGAACGGCTGTAGTTCTGGAACTCCAGTGCCAGCTTCGCCTTTCTTTCCTTTGGAGAATAAATCCATCGGGTGGCATAAGCGGTATGGTTCTCCTGAGGGTTGGCGTAGAAGCCGGGAACCAGCGTGCCCCATACATGGCGCAGATAGATGCCGTTGCCGATGATCTTGCGGCTGTGATAGGACTTGCCCTCATACTGATAGACGGAATCTTCTTTCTCCTCAGGAGGAAAGACCTTGTTCAAATCGCCTCCGTTAGGGAAGGCATCGGTAATCTGCCACTCGCTCTGGGTCTGGCATACGTATGGGAACGGAACTTCCTTCAGCCAGGTTTTCTTCTGCCACAGCAGGCGGTCTTCAAACTCCTTGAACGCAGCCAACTGCTCTGGCTCGTCCTCCCACAGCAGGGTGCCCTTGCCATTGAAATAGCAGTTGCCGCCTCCACGCCAGGCACGTTCTGCCAGGGTGAGCATATAAGGATAGAAATTATTCTCAGCCAGCAGCTGAGGTGTATTGTCTATGAAGCGGTCGTTCCAGAAGGCTACGATGCAGCCAGCCAGATCATCGCTGCCCTCAGGCTGGTTATAGATACGGCTATTGAACATCGCCACCAGGTCGGCGTATGTATCGAAGTGGTTGGCGTAGTGATAGCGGCAGTCGATGGCAGGGATGCCCTTCTGTGCCTTGCCACGATAGCTCCAGAGCTGCGTCATGTCGATTTCGCCCGGTTTATAGTTCCAGCCAGGGTTATAGGAGATAACCTTCTTGCCCTTGTCGCGGATGTATTTCACCATCATCGGAACGAAATCCGGATTGGTGAACTGAACCTCGTCGGTTCCTATATGGAGATAAGGTACATCGAACGTAGCGCATACCTCATCGATGATGTCTTTCAGAATCTGCGTACCCTTCTCGCTCTGCATATCGGTCTTGAAGGTACGCTCAAAGGCAGCACTGTGTCCCGGCATATCGATTTCCGGAATCAGGAGCACCTGGTGCTGCTTGCAGAATTCCACCAGCTGGCGAGCCTCATCCAGGGTATAGAACTTACCCTTCTCACGCTCCATGTTTTCAGGCGCATTGAGCTGCGGATAGCGCTTACTTTCCAGTCGCCATGCCTGGTTTTCGGTGAGATGCCAGTGGAAGACATTGATCTTGTATCTGCTGAGCAGTCTGATTTCACGTTTCAGTTCCTCTACAGGAATATAGCTTCTGCCCACATCGTGCATGAAGCCGCGGATGCGGAAGGCAGGCCAGTCGGTGATGTCACACTGTGGCACCCAAGTCTTTTTGTTTTTAGTGTATTTCAATTGTTCTAGTGTCTGTCGTCCCCAATACATACCCTTCGGGGTGGTAGCTTCCAGAAGGATGCCTTTCTTGGTAATCGATAGATGATAAGCCTCTTCCTGGAACTTGGCTCCTTCAATCTGGCTCACATATTTTTCCTCCACCGTCAACTCGCCGCTGAATTTCTTGCCGTTGAACTGATACTTCTGAGGCAGAGGCAACAAGGAAGATGGATGATTGGCAGAGATGCCAGCCATGCACCAAAATATAGAAAACACAAATAGTAAGAGTCGATTCATATTTTTTATTTAGGTTGATTCTGATGAATTATTGTTATTCACAAAGTTGATTTAGAAAGAGAGTTTATGAAGAAGAGAGGGAACAGAATTCCCTCTCTTCTCTTTTATAATCAAACAAAACGATTTGCCTCATCGGCGAAATCATTTCCACAATAGGCTCCTTATTTGTCGTAACCAGGAGTCTGGTGCAACAGACCGTTCAAGCCGAGGGTGTTCTCATCGATAGGCCACAACAGCTTATCGGCATGAGCAGAAGTATATTTGGTAACATACTCTGTACCCATCAGTCGGAGGTCGTGCCAGCGCTTACCCTCGAAGAGGAACTCGCGGCATCTTTCCTTCAATACAGCCTCGATGACATCAGCATCGCTGCCTACGAAAGAGTTGTTGGCATAGAATGAAGCGTCTGTATCGTTAGGATAAGCCACCTCAGCCTGGTGAGCATTGAAGTACTCCTCGCCGTAAGCACGCTTTCTTACCTCGTTGATCTCAGCAGCAGGATCCTCGCCCAGCAAAGCCTTAGCCTCAGCCAAGCCCAAGAGACAGTCTGCATAGCGATAGATTGGGTAATCATCGAGCCACTGGCGCTGGTTGTAACCCTCTGGCAAGGTACCCTGGAACTTATACTGGATGTTGCCAACATACTTGAGGGACCCATCCTCGTTCTTGGCATAGATATCCTTCAAGCTACCAGCCTTACGGGTATCACCGTCACGATAAAGCTCCTTCCACATATCCTTGTTGAGAGATATACGCATTACACCGTCCATATTACTCATGGCAGACTCAGCCAGAGAAGTACCATCAGCCTCATAGTAGTTCTTGAAGAACATAGAACCCATCACCAAAGTCAAGCGGAAGGTATCATTCCACATAGTCTTCTCATCCTTGCCGTAATAAACAGCGTAGATAATCTCCTTGTTCTTCTTGTTGTTAAAGGCAAATACCTTGGTAAAGTCGTTCTGCAAAGCTACGTCAGCCTTCTTCACGTCCTCATAAGCAGCCTTGGCAATCTGATAATCAGCGTTACCGCCGCCCATCTGCTTACCGCTCCAGAGATAAGCCTCACCCTTGAGCATCTTGGTAGCAGCCAGAGACCAGTAGTTTCTGCCGTTGGTAAACTTGTAGTTCTCGCCGTAAGCCTGCTCAGAAGCCTGGATATCCTTCTTGATCTGAGCCATTACCTCAGCTGCTGGAGAAGCAGCCTTACCCATGTTACCGATGTTGATGTCGCTACCCTTGGTATAGTCGGTCACTACGATGACATCGCCATAGGTTCTCAACAGCTGGAAGTATATGAAGGCACGCATACCGTATGCAGAACCCAGATAGTTATTCTTGGCAGCCTCCTTGATAATATCGGTATTCTCGGCCTTGGCAATCATCAGGTTGAGCTGGTTGATAAATCCGTAGCAGCCGCCATAGTTGCTGATGGCTGGACTTGCCTGGCTCAAGAGGTTGTTCCACATGAACTCATATCCACTACTTGCCTCACCAGAGAAAGGACTGCCACCATAGAGATTGGTACGCATCTCACCCCAAAGGTAAAGGTTGAAAGTGCGGTCGCGGAACATTGCCTGGAGACCGGTATTGGCTGAACTGAACTGGCCTTCTTCCTTCCAGTAGCCAGCATCAGTAATCTCACTTTGTGGTTCTACATCAAGACAGCTAGTCATTGAGAAGACCATGCAGCCTGCTGCAAAATATTTCAAAAACTTTTTCATTTTAGTCAAATTTTAGAATGTTACAGATAAACCGAAGAGTAATGTGCGTGGTGTTGGGTAACGACCGTTGTCAATACCTGCACCATAACCATTATACGCTGCTGGCTCTGGAGAAGCTCCGTCATAACCAGTGATGTAGAACAGGTTCTGACCTGTTACATAGAGGGAAGCATTCTGCATGCCTACTCTGCTGATCCATGTCTTTGGCAAGTTCCAGTTGAGAGTAATCTCGCGCAATGCCAGGTAGTCGCCCTTCTCGTAGAAACGGGAGCTGTTACCGTTGGCTGCGGTGTAACCGTTGTTCTCACGGGTAATATTCATCTTGTTCAACTGGTCAGCGTATGTGAAGACTGGAAGGTCTGCATCGCGGTTGGTCTCAGACCATGTATCCTTTACCTTGTCGATGAGGTTGAACGAACCCTGATATTGTCCCAAAGAACGAGCCTTGAGGTCGTTGTAGATGGTGTGACCCAAAGAGTAGTCGAAACGTGCATAGAGAGATACGTTCTTGTAACCGAATGTTGTGGTGAAACCACCAGTCACATTAGGGAAGATATTACCTACTACCACGCGGTCGAGCTGACTGATATGGCCGTCGCCATTCACGTCTTCCCAGCATACATCTCCTGGCTCGATAGGCTTCCAGCCATTAGACTCCTTATACTTCTTACCGGTTGCAGGGTTGATCTGGTCTGCCAAACCTGGACCATAAAGATGTGCGATGTCGTCAACACGCTCGTTGGCATTTGCCTTTACATCGTCCCAATCTCTGAAGATATGCTGCTGCTGGTAACCTACCAGGTCGCCCAACTTGCCACCTTCACGGTATCCACCAATCCACTTGGTTGGGGTCTTGCCGTTGGCATCTACCTTGCCTGCTGCTACCTCGTAACCACCAATCTGGTTGTTTGGCTTGTCGCTGCTTGGCAACTGCAATACCTTGTTGGCTACAGAAGTGAGGTTAGCTGTAACATCCCACTTGAAGTCCTTGCTGTTGATGATGTTGGCACGTACCTCCATCTCGAAACCTGAGTTGCGAAGCTTACCCAGGTTGGTCTTCATGCTAGAGAAACCGGTGTAACCTGGCAAACTGATATCAGTAAGCAAGTTGTTGGTTGTACGGTTATAGTAGTCGAGGATGAAGCCCAGACGGTTGTTGAAGAAACCGATATCGAGACCTGCCTCGAACGACTTACTCTGCTCCCACTTCAACGCTGTGTTGGTAAGGGTTGAGTTGTAGTAACCAGTCTGACCGGCATAGTTGCCATACTTCTTGTAAAGACCGTAGATATCGAAGTTACCGATACCGTTTACGTTACCGTTGATACCATAACTTACACGTGGCTTCAAGTTGCTGATGACGCTGGAAATCTTAGAGTTCTTCCAGAAATCCTCCTCCATGATGTTCCAACCTGCAGATACACCTGGGAAGAAACCCCAGCGGTTGTCCTTCAACTTAGAGATACCGTCGTAACGATAGGTGAAAGAGAAGAGATACTTCTGCTTGAAGTCGTAGTTCACACGACCGAAGAGAGACTCGATACGGTAACCGGTCTTGCTGCTGCTTGTAGCTTTACGGTTAGCACCAACGTTCAGGGTATGGATGGTATCGAAAGGAGAGTTCTCTGTACTTGCATTAAAGTTAAAGTACTGATAGTCGAAGTACTCACCACCAATCATGGCATCCACATTGTGATTCTCGAAGAAGGTATCGTGATAGTTCAAGGTACCGCTCAACTGAATCTGAGTGAAGCGTGTAATGTTGGCATAAGCACCACGGGTCTGGTTAGGAGAACCCTGGTTCTGCTGCTGGTAAGACTTATTGAAGCTCTCATACTGGTAATCGTAGTGATACAGAGAAGAGTTTGCTGTGAAGACCAACTTCTTAGGAATGATGTTCAAATCGAAGCCCAAGTTGTAGGTCTGCTTACGTGTACCATCAGTACTGGTCAAGCGAGAACGGTAGTACTCTGGGTTACCGTCACCTGTACCCCAACCAGAAGCTGGAGTGCCATCCTCCAGATATGGATTCCAGGTAGGACGCTGTGAACGGGAACGATAGAAGAACTCGTATGTACCGATCCACAGAGAAGGCTGCTTAGCCCAGCTATAGGTAGTACCAGCCTTTACATTCAGGAAAGGAAGTACCCAGTAAGAACCGTTGAAGGCACCATTGAAGCGCTTGTAGCCTGTACCCTTAACAGCACCATCCTCATTGTAGTAACCGAGACTTGCAGAGAAGGTACCCTTATCATTACCGCCAGAGAGGCTCAGGTAGTGATCCTGGGTAAGCGCTACATCGTGGAAGGTTGCATCTTCCATCTGACCGCTGTAATCCTTATAGAGAATCTGCTTGCCCTCATAGTATGGGTCGTCCATTACCTGCCAGCCCTCGCTCTGGAGATGCTTGGTATCATCATTGAGATAACGGATATCGAACAACTTGTTACCGATACCATAACCCATCTGGTTATCTACAGAAGCTGCACTTGGAGCATTATTGGTATAACGCTTGTAACCCAAACGGTTGTAGTAGATGTAATCATGTGCATTGAGGAAATCGTAACCCTGACGGGAGAAGTTCATACCGAGCTTAGCCTTATAGTTTACGGTTGTCTTACCAGCCTGACCGTTCTTGGTCTGAACCAAAATTACACCACCGTTGGCACGGGCACCGTAGATAGCGGTAGAAGCGGCATCCTTCAACACCTGGATTGACTCGATGTCGGAAGGGTTGATATCGCTCAGGCTCTCGCGGATGATACCATCCACAACGATGAGGGCACCATTATGGCCACCCGTGATAGAAGCACCACCACGGAGAGTGATGTTAGGACTTGCACCTGGCTGACCAGACTCGCTGATAACACGGAGACCAGTCACTGTACCCTGCAACGCATTACCCACGTTGCTGACAGCCGCCTTCTCCAATACCTTATTATCCATCTTAGAGATAGCAGTGGTCAATGTGGCACGCTTCTGCTGACCACCATAACCCGTTACCACCACCTCGGCAAGCACCTGCTTGTTTTCGCTCATGGTTACGCTGATAGGCTGTCCATCGAACTTGATTTCCTGTGAATCATAGCCGATGTAGGAAATCACGATGATGTCACCCTTCTTCACGTTGCTCAAAGAGAATTTACCGTCCAAGTCGGTAACAGTACCATTGGAAGTACCCTTCACGAGTACAGAAGCACCGATAACGGTCTCTCCAAGGTCATCAACAACCACACCTGTACAGGTAGAGGTCTGCTGCGTGGCACTTACTGCCAAGCTGTTAGTACCTGCGAATGCTGGCGAAGCGCCCATGCATCCCAAAGATACTGCCATGACTAATTGTTTCAAATCTGAGTTCATGTTCATAAGTTGATAATTAGTTATTATTATTTGTATCTATTGTTCGTTATTTGGCCAATGCTCAGGTTATAGAATCGGATGTCGTAATAATCATCCGTCTGGGTTTTAGGATTTCTGAATGCATTCTCTTCCAGGAGGAAGTAGATGCTGCCATTCTTGCCCTGAACCATGGTTGAGTAAGCCGATGTTGTGTTGCTCAACTGATAGCAGCCTTCCCAGTTCTTGGCGATAGCCTCTGGAGTAGCATAATCAGCAGGAGTCTCCAATGCCTTGTAGTAGATACCTACGTTGTTACGGCCTGGACCTACCGGAACACTCTGCAGGAGCAGTTTCACCTTCTTACCGTTCTTCTTGGCATCCACCATGAGAACCTCGCCATTGCAAGAGTTCTTGTGGGCAGCAACACCCATATTCTTGGCATCAGAAGCTATTACCTTGCCCCAAGAGCCTGTGGCAGTCTTCTTATCCTCATAAGTATAGATGTTGATGTGGCGTCCACCCATTGCACGGCTGCTGAGCAACACATTGCCGTTTGGCAACTCTTCTATCTTGGCCTCATCACCGTAAGGAGCAGCCTCGGCTACATTCTTGCCCAATACATTCCAGGTCTCTCCGAAGTCATCGCTATAGAGAATGCGGTTACCGCTGCGGGTACACAACACGGTATAGACACGATAGTACTTGCCCACCTTGATCTGCTTACTCTGGCAGATTCTACCACTGGTAAAGAAGGCTGATTCCACTTCTGGCATGAGGTCGTAGATTTGCTTGGTCACTTCCTCGCCATACCATGTCTTACCCTCGTCGTCGCTGTAGTATCTACCCATCATCAGGAGATTGCCACGCTTAGACTCCCAGTAGCCGATACCGCCCGATGCACACATCAGGAGGATTCTGCCGCTCTTCTTGTCTACTACGACAGCCGCATCGCCATGGGCGCAGTCGAAACTGGTAGCAATACCGTTTCCGCCCTTAGCCACCATCTGCTCCGGAGAGCTCCAGGTAGCGCCCTTGTCCATACTGGTTTTCATCACGATGTCGAGATGACGGCCGCCACCAATATCCTTATTATGATAACGATGATCGGTAAACGCAATCAACTTTCCCGACTTACACTCTACGATGGCAGGAATGCGATACTGTGCATCCTTGTTAGAGAAGACGGTGAGTCCTCCCTGAGCGTTCACAGCCTGAGCCTCAACTGCCATGACTGGAGCATCGCCCACCAACTGCGCTGCCATCATCTGTGCTGGCATCAGAAGGGAGCAGCCCATCGCTGCCAGGAACAAAGCCTTGCTGGCATTTGCTGATAACATCATTTTTTTATTCATAGGTTTTTACATATTTATTTTAATATAAATCAGATGCTGATTTAACTAAAGAGAACTGACTGAGGAAATCTACATACTCGCTGACCACTGCCTCGGCAAACTTCTTGCCCTTTTCTGCCGTAGCCAAGGCTGGGTTTCCGATTCCTGTATCTGTGGAAATCATCGACCAGTTGCGCGGTATCCATATCTTTCCGCTGCTCAACGCAGGAATACGGAAGCCCTTGGCGGCTCCTTCGCCTGCATCCTTCAAGTCTACCAACTCAGGATGATAATGCATCATCACAGAAGTCTCTACCTCGTCGGCATGATCGCCCGGATTATCAAAAAATTCCTTAGGATTACACATCTTGAACCATTCGCTGGAAGCGATGATGAAATCCGGATCATCTACAGCCAGATCGCGGATCATGTTCTTGAAACAGTTGCCGCCATGGCCGTTTACTATCAGCAGTTTTCGGATGCCCTGATGCTGTAATGCCTCAACTATATCTTTCAAGATAGCCTTCTGGGTCTCGTATCGGTAGTGAATACAGAAGTTTACATCTCGCTGACCTGGGTTCTGTGCGCCCATCGCCACCGGCGGAAGTACCATGCATCTTACGCCTTTCTCGGCGTAGAGCTTCATGGCAGCCTCCACTGCAATGCTTTGCGAAAGAATGCAGTCGGTGAGATAGGGCAAATGCAGATTATGAGGTTCCGTTGCACCCCAAGGTAACATCGCCATCTCATAGCATTTGCCCCTCACTGTACTCAAATTTGAAATAGACAAGTCTAGTTCTTTTCTCATCGAATCATTAATTTTTGTTCAAGATTTCCTGGCACAATGTATATGCCTTGATCATCATTCTAGGAATGTGGAACGGACCCTTGAAGAGATTACCCTTTGCCGGCTGTGCCACGGTTCCGTCTCTGTGAAGATAGCCATACCACTCACCGAACTCTGCATCTGGGAAATGGGCGTAGGTCCACTCGCTGATGCGCTGGTGCTTGTAGATGTACTCGTCGTCTCCCGTAGCCAGGTAAGCATAGAGCGAAGCGATGATGGTTTCGGTCTGTGGCCACCAGAACTTCATATCCTGTGAATAATCCTGCGCAGGAAGATTCCGGCAGTCTCTGAAGTTGATGATGCCGCCATACTGCTTGTCCCATCCCCAGTCCCAAGACCAGTCGAAGATCTGCAGTGCCATATCGGTTATCTCCTTGTCCCAACCTCTCAGCTTCGCCTCTTCCATGATGAACCATGAAGTCTCGATGCAATGGCCTGGGTTGATGGTGCGACCCATACAGGTATCCACAAACTCACCGTTCATGCCCACGGTCTCCAGGAGACACTTGAACTCTGGGTGGATGAAGTACTTCTTCAGTTTGGCGATTGACTCATCAATCTGCTCGGTGAGCTTAGGGTCGTTGATAACCTTGCGGATGCATGAACCCACGTTGATGAGAATCATGATGATGCTGTGGCTCTGCAACTGCACTGATTCCTCGAACTTTGGAGCCAGGATGCCCGGAGTGGTGAGGAAACGCTGGGTGTCCTTGAAAATCTGCAGGGCACGCTCTGCATACTTCTGGTCGCCTGTAGCCAGGGCATATTCTGACATCGCAATGGCTGCGAAGGTCTCAGAGAACACGTAGCGGCGCATGCGCAATGGCTTGCCCTCAGCTGTGACGGAGAAGTACATTCTTCCGTTCTCGTCGAAACAATGGTTCTCGATGAAGTCGAGCGTGCTCTTCGCTGCTTCCAACCACAACGGGTTCTTCTCTACATTATTATATGCATAAGCGCAGATGAAGGCAAATCGACCCTGGAACCATACCGACTTGGTGGAGTCTATCAGACTTCCGTCTCTATCCACACAGGTATAGACACCACCGTTCACCTTGTCCCATCCATGCTCCATCCAGAAGGGCATGATGTTCTCTGTGAGATCGGTCTTGTAGGATTCAGCCCACTGCTTGATATATTCCTTGATATTCATTCTTATCGATTTAGTGGAGATAATTATTCTTGAATTTTAAAACTGGTTGCAACAATCAAACTTGTTTTTAGAACTGGTTGCAACGGTCGAAGAAGTGGATAGCCTCCAACTCTTTCTTCATAGCCTGCTCCTCCTCATCGGTCATGTTGCGGAATGGGGTGCGGTTAGGACCCAGGTCGAAGCCAATCAGTTTCATGATGCGCTTGCCGCCCACGATATTTCCACGGTAGTGGCAGATCACGTTGATGACCTCCTGAGCGAAGTTCTGCTTCTCGCGTGCTGTCTCGATGTCGCCGTTCTTCCAAGCCTCGATGATGCCAACCAGCTCCTTACCATTGTAGTTGGTAGTTCCGCCGATGCCACCCTGTGCACCACCCTGAGCCAGGCTAGGGAGGATGGTCTCATCCTGACCATGGAGCATATCGTATTTGCCGTTCTTGTAGAGGCGGCACTGGTTGTACTCGTAGAGGCTCTCGAAGGTATATTTGATACCGGCGAAGTTAGGAATGCGTCCATCCACAGCCTTCAGCAAGTCGAGCATTGGCAGGTAAGCACCGTTGAAAGCAGGAATGTGGTAGTAGTAGAAAGGAAGCTCTGGAGCTGCAGAAGCAATCTCCTCGCAATACTTCACCAGTTCCTCGATGCGACCGATATGTGGGAATGGAGGAGCCATTGAACCGATGCCCCAAACACCCAACTTCTGTGCGTGCTCAGCAAGGCGACGGCTTTCACGGAGGCAGCAGCTGCCCACATGAACGATAATCTTGAAATCCTTTGGAGCCACCGCTACCCATCTTTCGGCGAGAAGCATTCTCTCCTCGGTGGTCAGCATGTAACCCTCACCAGAAGAGCCGTTGATGAACACGCCCTTCAGACCGTTTTTCTGAAGCATCTTGGCATAAGCCTCGATAGGTTCCAAGTTCACATCACCGTTGGCATAAAAAGGAGTGAACGGTGCATCAATGAGTCCAATGATTTTTTCCATAATCAAAAATATTTTTTACGTTAATTATATGATTCTTAATTCTTTATTTTATTCCAGATTATCTTATTTAAGAAAATCTGTCTTTATCTTATTCCAGATTATCTGTCTTTGGCTTCAGGCAGACCAACTGGAGAGTCAGTGCTGCTATCACCACGATGCCGAGTACGGCGAAGGCAAAGCCCAGGTTGCCGCCATCAGAGCACTTACCCATCACCTGTGTAACCATGGCTCCGGCAAATACGCCCACCATGTTCATGATACCGTATGCTGTGGCTCTGTACTTTGCCGAGATAATCTGGCAGAGGATTGGCATATTGTTGGCATCAAATATACCGTAACCGATACCGAAGAGCAAGCCTGCACCTACGATGGCTACCAGGCTATGGCCGAAGCCGAGGAGGAAGAGCGCAGGAATGGTCATACCCAAACCGATGGCACTAGTATAGACACGGCCACGGATGTTCTTCTGTACCCACTTGTCAGAAAGCACACCTCCGAAAAGTACACCAATCAATGAAGATACGGCAATGGTGATGGTTGACATCGGACCCGCCTGCGACATTGGGATGCCCAAATTCTCAGCAAACAAGGTAGGGAGCCAGTTCTTGGTTGCCCAACCCGGGAGAGAAGGTACTGCAAAATAGAAAAGGATAACCCAGAAAGCCCACGTAGAAAGCACTACCGACAAGCCTTGGAAGAGTCCGCCCTTCGCAGGTTTTACCTGCTGCGCCGCCACACTCACGGTCTCCTTTTCCTTATCATGCAAGAGGAGGAGCAATACTACGGAATAAGCGATTCCGAGGATACCGAACCAGTGGAAAGTGGTATGCCAAGAGAAGGCTGCAGCCACTGTGGCACCGAATCCGCCGATGGCCTGACCTACATACAAACCGGTCATGTGGACACCGATGGCGAGAGAGCGGGATTTGCCTTCATGCCAATCGGCAATGAGCGAGAGAGCAGAAGGGATGTAGAGTGCCTCACTGATACCCATCAAAGCTCTGAGCATGTAGAGCTGGTTGAAACTGGAAGCATAACCCATGAGGTAAGTAACCAGCGACCAGACGAAGAGACTGCCCACCACCAATTTCTTTCGGCTGATTCTATCAGCCACGATACCAGCGAACGGGCTCACGATTCCATACACCCAAAGGAAGACAGCCATCAAAGCTCCGAAGGCCTCAGCCTGCTGCAATTCCACTATGTCAACCTTCATTTCTGCCTGCATGGTTGAAAGCATCTGGCGATCCATATAGTTGAGAAGTGCAACCACCCACAGGAGCGCAACAACCAACCAAGGGTAAAACTTTCTATTTCTCATTGTTGTTGTTATTGTTAGTTTGCTATATAATTATTGTTAGTTAGAAATTCTGCTGCAAATATACGACTATTTTTAATATCAACCAAATTTTAAAGAAATTATTTTCATTATTATAATTAAATAAATTAGTTTATTTATTTATTATGACAGTTTCACCCCTTATACCTTATTATATATTATATAGAGCACCTCGATACATCATTTATAGCACAAAGAAAGCCGCTTTTGGGGCTAAGGGTATCCCAACCATCGCTTTCCAGGGTACATTCGGGGGAAATCAGAGCAAAAAATGTTTAAATTGGCACTTTCTTTAAAATATTTAGATTAATTAACTAGCAAATATTAATAAAATGGATTTATTTATTTAACTTTGCACCGTTAAATCATTCATTAAGGCAACGCTTATGTTAAAGAACATCATCAACCAAACAAAATGGTCGGCCTCTATGACTGCTATCCTAAACCAGTTTATAGAATATGGCGGGCAGACCATAGCCGAACTCTCAAAAAGCCTAGGCGTTAGCGTGCCATACACCACAAAGACTCTAAACGAGCTGATTGACATCGGCCTGGTACAGGTAACAGGAAAGAAAGACAACTATTCGAAAAGAGCACCCAAGATATACGACCTGATTGCTACTTCGGGCTACTTCCTGGGAATCGACACGGGAAAGGATAATCTAACCTTCGGCATCTGCGATTTTTGCGGCAACATGGTGACAGAACCACAGAAGATAGACTTCATCTACGAGGACAGCATGGAATGCTTCGAGCAATTCATCAGTCTCACCAACGAGTTTATCGAAAAATCGGGCATCACCAAGGAACAGATTAAGAATACCTGCCTGAGTATCGGCGGACGTGTGAATCCTAACACAGGCTGCGCCTATAATTACTTCACCTGCGTGCAGAAGCCACTGGCAGAAATCCTGTCGGAAAAACTGGGATTATCCGTATGCATCGACAATGACACCCGATGCATGACCTACGGCGAAAGCCTCAGAGGCGTGAGCAAGGGCGTGAAGAACGTTATCTTTGTCAATATCAGCTGGGGTATCGGCATCGGCATCATCATCGACGGCAGACTCTATCTGGGAGAATCGGGCTTCTCGGGAGAAATCGGACATATGCACATCTATAATAATGGCATCATCTGCCATTGCGGAAAAACAGGATGCATGGAAACCGAAGCTTCCGGTTCGGCACTGCTGAGAAAGATGAACCAGCTGCTCAAGAACGGAGAAACTTCGGTTCTCACCGAAAAAGTGATGAAGCAGCACCAGCCGCTCACCCTGCAGGACATTCTCGACGCCATCGGGAAAGAAGACGTGCTCAGCATCGAAGCCTTGCAGAAAATGGCTGTGGAACTGGGAACCAATCTTGCAGGAATCATCAATATCTTCAACCCTAAGATGCTCGTCATCGGTGGAGACCTGTCGGTGACCGGAGACTATCTCACCCAATCTATCTGCATGGGTATCAAGAAGTACTCCCTGAATCTGGTGAGCGAAGACTCACAGATTGTGACATCACAGCTGAAAGGTCAGGCAGGGCTGATAGGCGCCTGCCTCATGGCTAGAAGCAGGATGCTGCAAGGGAACTGATTTTCAGAAAAGAAAAAGATTCTCAGAAAAGAAGCTGATTTTCAGAAAAGAAAAAGAAATAGAATATAAACTTTTCAACTATTTATTAATAAAAACATAAACAACTATGCGTGTAATCATCGAAAAGAATTACGAGGAGTTGGCTCGCTGGGCAGCTCGTCACGTTGTGGAGACCATCAAAGCCTTCCAACCAACAGCAGAAAAACCATTCGTTTTGGGTTTGCCAACAGGTTCATCACCTGTAGGCATGTATGCAGAAATCGTTAAGGCTGTAAAGGCTGGCGAGATTTCATTCAAGCATGTACTCACCTTCAACATGGACGAGTATGTAGGCTTGCCAGAGTCTCACCCAGAGAGCTACCATTCTTTCATGGCTCACAACCTCTTCGACCACATCGACTGTCCTAAGGAGAACATCCATATCCTCAACGGAAACGCAGAGGATCTCGAGGCAGAGTGCGCTCACTATGAGCAGATGATCGAGGAAGCAGGCGGCATCGACCTCTTCATCGGCGGTATCGGTCCTGACGGCCACATCGCTTTCAACGAGCCTTTCTCTTCTCTCACATCACGTACACGAGTTAAGACTCTGACCACAGATACCCGCATCGCCAACTCACGCTTCTTCGGCGGCGACATGAACGCTGTGCCTGCTACTGCTCTCACAGTGGGTGTAGGTACCGTGATGGCAGCCAGAGAGGTCATGATTCTCTGCAACGGCCACAACAAGGCTCGTGCACTCCAGGCAGCTATCGAGGGTCCTGTTACACAGGCTTGGACCATCAGTGCGCTTCAGACTCACCAGCACGGCATCATCGTTTGCGATGAGAGCGCTACCGACGAGTTGAAGGTTAGCACCTACAAGTACTTCAAGGACATCGAGAAGGACAACCTGTAAATGATAACATTTTATAGGGACAACCTTTAAAAAAACAGAATTACAGAATTATAAGGAACATCCCTACAACCTTTAAAAACCAGAATAATGAGACTCAATCTAAGTTCACAGATTGTACTCAACAAGGTACCTTTGGCTTACTACAAGCCAAAGACTACCGTTGAGTATTCAGAAATCTCCAGAATGGAGAAAATTCACACCGACATCTTCGCCTCTTCCATGGAGGGTGCAGCTCATGTAGCTGACCAGATAGAGAAGGAAATCAAGGCAGCCCAGCATGAGGGTAAGTATTATGTAATGGCATTGGGCACAGGACTTTCGCTCACACCTATCTACAATGAATTGCAGAAAAGATGCGAGGCTAAGCAGCTCAGTTTCAGAAACGTGGTTGTTTTCAACGCCTACGAGTACTATCCTATTGCCAAGGAAAGCTCGCTGAAGAGCATCAACCAGCTGAAGGAGCGCTTCCTCGACCATATTGACATCGACCCACAGAATATCTTCACGCTCGACGGCAGCGTGGCTCAAGACGCAGTGCAGGATACATGCCGCCTCTACGAGCAGCGCATCAAGACCTTCGGCGGTCTCGACGTGGCTCTGCTGGGCATCGGAAGAATGGGTAACATCGCAGCCAACGAACCTGGTTCCGGCATCCAGTCGATGACCCGTCTCATCCTCATCGGCAACACATCCCGAGAGGAGATGGAGAACAGTTTCGGCACCAAGGAGCAGATTCCTCCTTGCTCGCTCACCATGGGTATCGCTACCCTGCTCTCTGCCAAGAAAGTATATCTCACGGCTTGGGGCGACGAAAAGGCTGACATCATGCAGAAGGTGGTAGAAGGAAACATCACTGACACATTGCCAGCAAGCTTCCTCCAGACTCATCCTAATGCACACGTCATCCTCGACCTGAGCGCAGCTTCCAACCTCACCCGCATCAAGCATCCATGGCTCGTAACCAACTGCGAGTGGACCGACAAGCAGGTGCGTTCGGCACTGGTATGGCTCTGCCAGAAACTGCACAAGCCTATCCTGAAGTTGACCAACAAGGATTACAACGAGAACGGCTTGAGCGAACTTCTGGCTCTCTACGGCTCTGCATACAATGCCAACATCAAGATTTTCAACGACTTGCAGCACACCATCACAGGATGGCCTGGCGGCAAGCCAAACGCTGACGATACCTATCGCCCAGAGCGTGCGAAGCCATTCCCTAAGAAGGTGATTGTCTTCTCTCCTCATCCAGACGATGACGTTATCTCTATGGGTGGCACCATCCGCCGCCTGGTTCAGCAGCAGCACGAGGTTCACGTGGCTTACGAGACATCGGGCAACATCGCTGTAGGCGACGAGGAGGTGACAAGATTCATGCACTTCATCAACGGCTTCAACCAGATCTTCGCTGATTCTAAGGACAGCGTTATCTCTAAGAAGTACAAGGAGATCAAGGAATTCTTCGCCAACAAGAAGGAGGGCGACTTCGACACCCGCGACATCCTGACCATCAAGGGCTTGATTCGTCGTGGCGAGGCTCGCACAGCATGTACCTACAACCAGATTCCTCTGAACCGTGTTCACTTCCTCGACTTGCCATTCTATGAGAGCGGTAAGATTGAGAAGTTGCCGATGACAGAGAAGGATGTTGAGATTGTTAGAGCTTTGTTGCAGGAGGTGAAGCCTCATCAGATTTATGTAGCTGGTGACCTGGCTGACCCACACGGCACCCACAAGAAGTGTACCGACGCTGTTCTCGCAGCCATCGACGAGGAGAAGAAGGCTGGCGCAGAGTGGCTGAAGGACTGCCGCATCTGGATGTATCGTGGTGCATGGGCAGAATGGGAGATTGAGAACATCGAGATGTGTGTTCCATTGAGCCCAGAGGAGTTAAGAGCAAAGCGTAACTCTATTCTGAAGCATCAGTCACAGATGGAGAGTGCCCCATTCCTGGGCAACGATGAGCGTTTGTTCTGGCAGCGTGCCGAGGACCGCAACCGTGGCACCGCCCAGCTCTATGATGAGTTAGGCCTGGCTTGCTACGAGGCTATGGAGGCTTTCGTGGAGTATGTTCCGCTATAAGCAATTTATAGGTATATAAATATCTTATAGTTGATAAATATTCAAGGAATTTAATCCTCTAACTTTTATATCAACTATTCATTTAAGCATTTAAATGTACGAGAAAAATTGGTGTTTGTGCCCTCTTGCTGTGAAGCAAGGGGGCATTTTTTGCTTATCATCATCTAAAAAACAACGAAAGCCTTGGATTTTAGTAAGAAAAAGCGTACCTTTGCAATCAAAAAGCAACACTACGAATATGAAAAGAATCAAAATGCCACTTTTGGCAAAAGTCAAAACACCACTTTTGGCAAGAATCATCATTGCCATCATCTTGGGTGTAGTTTTCGGCAATTTCTTCAATGAAGCGGCCGTCAGAGCATTCCTCACCTTCAATGGTATCTTCAGCCAATTCCTGGGCTTTATGATACCGCTCATCATCATCGGTCTCGTTACACCAGCCATTGCCGACATCGGTCACGGTGCCGGAAAGCTCCTCCTTGCCACCGTGGGCATCGCCTTTGCCGACACCATCCTGGCAGGTCTGCTAGCCTATGGCACAGGATCGGCGCTCTTCCCTCACATGATTGCCAACTCTGCCCATGTGGCAGTAGATAAGGCAGAAGAACTCAAACCCTTCTTCGAAATCAAGATACCTGCCATGGTAGATGTGATGAGTGCCCTCGTCTTCTCGTTCATCGCCGGACTGGGCATTGCGCACAAAGGCAGCCGCACCATGCAGAACGTTTTTCAGGAATTCAAGGAAATCGTTTCCGGTGTCATCGCCAAAGTCATCATCCCTCTCCTGCCCCTTTACATCTTCGGCATCTTCCTGGGCATGACTTTCTCGGGCGAAGCATACCATATTCTGCTTGTCTTCGCACAGATTATCCTCGTGATTCTCGTGCTCCATATCGTAATATTACTTTACGAATATCTGTTGGCTGGAGGCTTAACCCATAAGAATCCGTTCAAGCTGTTGCTCAACATGTTGCCAGCCTACTTCACGGCACTGGGCACCTCATCGTCTGCAGCCACCATTCCGGTTACACTGAAGCAGACCTTGAAAAACGGCGTCACCGATGGCATTGCCGGCTTCACCATTCCACTCTGTGCCACCATCCACCTCTCAGGTTCAATGATGAAGATTACCTGCTGTGCGCTTACCATCTGCCTCATCAATGGTTTGCCGTGCAATCTCCCCCTCTTCCTCAACTTCATCTTCGTGCTCGCCATCTGCATGGTAGCAGCTCCGGGAGTTCCAGGAGGAGCTGTGATGGCAGCACTCGGTCCGCTAGCCTCAGTATTGGGGTTCAATGCTGATATGCAGGCGCTTATGATAGCCCTCTATATTGCGATGGACAGTTTCGGCACCGCCTGCAATGTAACGGGCGATGGTGCCATCGCCGTTGTCGTTGATAAGATATTCAGAAAGGATAAATAAGAGAAAAAGGTGTGTCATGGAGTTATGACACACCTTTTTCTCTTATGTAAACTTGAATATCTAGAACTTAATCCAGGTCAGCTTCTTCCATATTCCCTCAAAAGGACCATGGGAATGATACTTGAGCCAGATATTTGAAAACTGACATTGAACCACTGCCAATCCTCGCAAGGCATCAGCCACGTCAATACGGCTGTTTTTCAATCCTAATGTCTTATAAAAAATCATTTTGATATTGTATGTTAGTTATTATGAGTTGGCAAAGGTATAACATTTTATTGGAAAAAGCGAATTATCCTCAATGTATAACAAATATTAAGTTTTAAGATTATCCTTTAAAATCAGTTAAAAAATGGGTGTTTCCTCATAAAATGTGTGGAAACATGATAGGATTCCCTCACAAAATGTGTATATTTGCAGCGTTATTCCCACATAAAATGTGGGAGAACAGGTGATTATTCCCTCATAAAATGTGATTTTAAGATACGGATTATGGAAAGATTAGCTATCGATGAACTTCTGAAATGGAAGAATAAACAATATCGGAAACCTCTTATTATTGAGGGTGCCAGGCAGGTGGGAAAGACTTGGCTGGTGAAGGAGTTTGCCCGCCAGAATTACAAGCAGCTGGCGTATGTGAACTTTGAAGAGATGAAGATTCTGCAGAATCTCTTTGAACAGGATTTCAATATTCCTAGAATTCTTACAGCTATTGGGGCTGCAACGAATGTAACCTGCACAGAGGGCGAAACGCTGATATTCCTGGATGAGATTCAGGCTGCCCCTCATGCTGTTACTTCTCTCAAATATTTTGCAGAGAATGCGCCGGGCTATCATGTCATAGCTGCAGGTTCTCTTCTGGGTATCGAACTGCATCAGGGGGAATCTTTTCCTGTGGGTAAGGTGGAATTTCTCTCTCTCTGTCCAATGAACTTTATCGAGTTTGTGATGGCTATGGGAGAGAAGAATCTGGCGCAGCTGATTCAGACGAAGGATTGGAATATGGTAACAATGTTTGCTCCCAAGTTTCAAGAACTCTTAAAGTATTATTACTACGTGGGAGGCATGCCTGAAGCCGTATTGAGCTTTTGCCAGAACCGTGACTGGAAAGAGGTGAGAACCATACAGAAGGACATTCTGAACAGTTATCAGAGAGATATGTCGAAGCATGCTCCATCGGAGATTATTCCCCGTATTACTGATTTGTGGAAATCCTTGCCCGCCCAGTTGAGCAAGGAAAACAGGAAGTTTATCTATGGAATGGTGCGCGAGGGGGCAAGAGCCCGGGAGTATGAGTTGGCCTTGCAGTGGCTGCTGGATGCCGGACTGATATATAAGGTATATAATGTGAAGGCTCCCCGACTTCCGCTTGCCAGTTATGAAGACCGGGCGGCCTTCAAGATCTTTGTCCTGGATGTCGGGCTTCTAGGTGCGATGTCTAATCTCAAGGCTGCGACAATAGTGGCTGGCAACAGTATTTTTACCGAGTTTAAAGGGGCATTGACGGAACAGTATGTTTTGCAGCAGCTCATTCTCAGGTATGAACCCTATTATTATGCCAAGACAAACAGTACTCAGGAGATTGATTTCCTGCTCCAGGATGAGGAGGATGAGATTGTTCCGCTGGAGGTGAAAGCCGAGACGAATGTCAAGGCAAAGAGCCTGCGCCAGTTTGTTGCTGACAACCAGCCAAAGAAGGCCTATCGAATCTCCATGAATGATTATCTGCAGGAAGATTGGGTTACAAACGTACCGCTCTATGCGGTAAATGGTCTCGAATTTTAGCGGTGTTTTACTTTGTGTGTTTGTGCCCTCTTGCTGTGAAGCAAGGGGGCATTTTTTGATTATCATCAATAGATATTATCTATCAACTTATAGCCAGAATCTTTCGTTTATCTATAATAAAAGTATTAACTTTGCAGCCGAAATCAAAATTACAAATAAAAAAACAATGGAAAAAATGACAATGAAAAAAATGACAATGGAAACAAGAAAAGAAATAGCAGCAGAAAAGAAACGTTGTGGCTCACATAATTGCACACAGGCTGTGCTCTGCACCTACCACGACTTCACCGGTATGGACGAGGAAACCATCAAGAACGCTGGCAATGCCTTTGCTGCAGGTATGGGTAATATGGAGGGAACCTGCGGAGCCCTCGTTGGTGCAGGCATCGTACTTGGACTCGCTACACAAGACAAGGCGAAGTCTATCAAGGGCATGAGAATGATAATGGATAAGTTTAAGCAACGCAATGGTGCCACACAATGCAAACTGCTGAAAGGTGTGGGAACAGGAAAAGTGCTTCGCGAGTGTCCGCTCTGCGTGGCTGATGCATCTGAATTTCTGGAAGAGATACTGGAAAAGGAAGGTATTCAGAAGTAAGCAGTAATATGGCTAAGTATAAAGCAATTAACGAGCAAAACCGCTGCGTGGCATGTGGCGTTTGCGTGAAAGTATGTCCTAAGGATGCCATCAGCATCTACAAGGGATGCTATGCCCAGATAGATGAGGAGAAGTGCATAGGCTGCGGCATCTGCGAGAAAAACTGTCCGGCAGGAGTAATCCATAAAGTTTTAAGACAACCCGTTTAATTTCATCAAATTGATTCGTATGGCAAAACAGAAAAATAAGAAATGGAGTGATTACCTGTGGCTCGTATCTGCCACCTATTTCACCCTCGGATTCTTCAATATCGTGTTCGCATGGCTCGGAGTCATCTGTTTTCTGATTCCGCTGCTCATGACCATATTCGGAGGCGGAAAGGGATATTGCAACAACTATTGTGGACGAGGACAACTCTTCCTGCAAATAGGAAACACCCTGGGATGGTCGCGCAAGAAGGTGGCACCAAGATGGCTCTCGTCTAAATGGTTCCGCCATGGCTTCCTCCTGTTCTTCATGTTCTTCTTTATCCAGATGATCATCCTTACCACAATGGTGGCAAAGGGCACAGAAAATCTCCATCAGACCATCCACCTGCTATGGACCTTCAACGTGCCATGGCATTGGGCTTACCCGGTAGAGATTGAGCCATGGAAGGCACAGTTTGCCTTCGGTCTCTATGGCATCATGCTCACCTCGCTGATTGTGGGCGTTCTGCTCACCATTATCTATCGTCCAAGAACCTGGTGCGTGTTCTGTCCTATGGGCAACATGACACAGCTGATATGTAAACTCAAAGCAAGATAAATTCAAGCAAGATAAATTCAAGCAAGATAATTCAAAGCAAAATGAATCTGCAACAACTCAAATATATCGTAGCAATCAACCGCTTTCGCAACTTTGCGAAGGCGGCTGACTCGTGCAATATTTCCCAACCTACACTCAGTGCCATGCTGCTGAAGTTAGAAGAAGAACTCGATGTGCGCATCTTCGACCGCACCAACAAACAGGTAACACCAACGAGTGCAGGAGAGAAAATCATCCTTCAAGCTAAAAAGACACTTTTGGAGCTAGAGAAAATCACAGAACTCGTGGCTGAAGAGAAGAACCAGATTGGCAAATCTCTGTCTCTCTCCGTAGGTCCCTCCATCGCTCCTTATATTCTTCCCAAATTCATCAAGCATTATAGAAAAGATTATCCTGAAGTAAACCTCTCTATTCAAGAGATGAAATCAGAAGAAATGTTTCATGTTTTGCAAGATGGAGAAATAGATGCTGGCATTGCCATCTCAGACCTGCCTCGTAAAGGAATACTGGAGATTCCGCTTTACACAGAACGCTTTTATGTATATTTATCGGAAGACTGCTGGCGCAAGCTGCCCGTGTTCAAGCCAGAGAATCTGGAGCATGAGAACATGTGGATTATGAAAGAAGCACAATGCCTTCGCGATAGTGCTTTCTCCTTCTGTAAAGCAAGAAGCAAAGGGCAGCACATCTATGAGTCAGGCAGCATAGAAACTTTAATTCGCATCGTGGATGAGAACGGCGGGTTCACCATCATTCCAGAAATGCACCTCGAATTCCTAAATGAGGCACAACGCAAGAATGTAAGAAAGATAGAAGGAGATTATCTTTCCCAGAGACGCATCTCCCTATACATCAGGGAAGACTATATCAAGGAACGAATGCTTAACACCATCATCAACAGCATGAAAGAATTTATGCCAGTGCAGATGATGAGTGAAGGCATCCGGAAATATGGAATAAGACTGTAAAACTGGAGTGTCTAGTTTTACAGTAAACTTCTTATATTTAGAACTTAATCCAGGTCAGCTTCTTCCATATTCCCTCGAAAGGACCATGGGAGTGGTACTTGAGCCAGATATTTGAAAACAGACATTGCACCACTGCCACTGCCAATCCTCGCAAGGCATCAGCCACATCAATACGGCTGTTTTTCAATCCTAATGTCTTGTAAAAATTCATTTCGATATTGTATGTTAGTTATTATGAGTTGGCAAAGGTATAACATTTTATTGGAAAAAGCGAATTATCCTCAATGTATAAC
>JAIJUV010000200.1 GCA_022732315.1 Prevotella sp. | reverse complement strand
TGAATCTCGATATAAGAGACACAGAATCTCCTTGCAAAAATACGAAAATTGTTGGAAACTAGCAAATTATGCGTGTTAAAAAATTAATATCATTCTACGTAAATCAACATTATTTTACTATTCTTTTCGTACATAATTTCCTAAGTCGTTGATTGAACGAAAGTTTTCGGTTTTTCTATATCTCTCATGTAAAGATTCAGGAAAAATGGTTCATTTTGGTTCATTTTACAAAATCCCTCTTTTTATTCTTTTTTGTGGCTTATAGGGCTGCCACTATTTTGGCGTTGGCATCATCTACTTCTGAGCTTTTGATGGAATTGAGATAGATTTGTGTGGTGGTTTCTTCATCTTTCGTTTGGTTGCAACCTTTGTGATGATGACAGATATATCTGATACAATTGCCTCTAAACGAACAAAGGGGAACAACCAGTCATTGGTCGTTCCCCTTTGTTCGTTGTATTCATTCTGATTACATCACATGATTGTCAAAATGGCTTTGCATGCAAATCATCCCGTCCTTCCTTGTTGATAAAGCGAGCTGCACTCGGCAATTTGAAAGCGAGCTTTCATTGCACTCACTGGCATCGCTTTTTCCCATTAAAAAAGGCTTTTTTCGAAAACCTACCCGTCCTTCCTTACCGTTAAGGAAGGCTCCACCTTTCTCATCTCGGTCTTCTCTCCTCAGGCGAGAAGAAGGAAACCGCCCTACTCGGTGCTCGGAACCGCTACGCTCTAAGGTTGGCGGACCATCAAAGGTCTTCGCCATGTTGTGCGGGATGGGACCGCCTGGGGCATAAACAATGACGGAAAGGCTACATCCCAATTGCAAAGACGGCATTGTAGCATACCGTCACTACAGAGATCTTTGGTTGTATCATAATTGTGTTTATAAATTAACTCATAAAATGGTTTCCGATGATAATCGGACCTATAAAAGTTCTTGGAGTATTAAGTTGTTTTCTCGACAACATTAACGTTCTGTCTTGTTCTCGACAATCAAGCGACATATTCAAAACAAAACCATTATCTCTGTGAAAATTTCGGAACTTCAATTCTTCTACCTTGGTATAGACCTGAAACATAGACTTTGAGAATATTTCAAGCAAATACGCCTTAAAAAAACTCCTTATATCTATATCAGAATACCTTGCTATTGCCCTTTCTAAATTTCCGCTATCAGGCTGAAGATTTCTATTGACCTGAAAGACTATATCTATAGCTCGCCTATCAGGAAAGACCTTATATGCCAAAGATAGGTTGGTTATATTGGTTTGAAATGATACCGTTTCGTCTAGATGCCGACCATAAATGAATGCCTTCTCTAATTCTTTTCGAAAATCATAGAGCATTATATCAAGATGATTGGAAAAATCATTATTTAAATGACTAAAGAAAGGATGAAGGTCGAACAACTTTGATGAAGGAAGATGTTTCAACAGTTTGAATGCCAAAATTTGCTCTTGCATATTTTTGCCATTATAGGTCAAGGCATTATAACGTAAAAGAAACAATTCACTTTCTGTAAATTGAGAACGCAACATCTTGGCGTAATTATATCGTACCTTATCATCTATGTCTGATTGCTTAAGAACACACAGCATTTTGTATATTACTCTAAAATAGACAGCCAACTTATCTCGCAAATTTGCATAAATAGCTTCAAACGCATGAATAGCTCGTTCATCGCGCAAATAATCACTTCCAGCACCAGTACTATAGCTTAAAATATAATCAGCCGCAGCCTTCAATCCTTCCTTTCCTTGCTTGTTCTGAAAAGAAATTGCCTCAACAACACTATTGTAAAGCGATAACAATGAATTAATCTGCGTATCCATTGTTCTCACATTCTCTGTCTTTTGAACATAGGCATAAGACTTTTCAGATTGTACATTAGCCTTGTTCTGCAACCCAATCGTTTTGATAAGTAAATGCACATTCAGAAAAGCAAATACCGTTCCGACAACTCCTCCTATGAAATCTCCAAATGTACCAAACTTATTGAAGTTAATCGGATGACCGAAATCAAATCGGGATTTATCTGCCCATAGAAATGACCCTAAGGACAAAAGAAAGACAACTACCGCTAAGGATAACAGCCATTCATACAAGCCCCATCTTCTGATATTATACCAATGCACCGTGCGAGGTATCACCCTCTGTGTGTAGTCAGTATCTGCCATGACTGTCTCTCCTCAACATTTTCATTACCTCTTGAGGTAATCTTCGTGCTAAAATAAGGATAATCATCAGATTTCTCTAGATTATTCTCCCACTGAAGTGGCTGAAGATTTTTTATATCATCAGTACCTCCTTTTGCTAGTGGCTTTCTATGGTCTATTTGCCAGCCAAAAGAACCCTTCATGCCATAATGGTCATATCGAATCCATGCACCAGCAAAATCCTTACGCCATATTCTAGCATCATAACCATAAACTTCTTCTGCTTTTTTCCAAACAGAGAGAAGTAGTTCATCAGAATATATACTCATAATTGAATACGTAATAACATAAACACACTACCCAGTTGTTCCGACAGCTTCCACTGCCAGAACAGCCTCGGTACTTATCGAGTTCTAAAAAATAATCTTAAGTATCTAATGTGTTTTTCAAGGGTATCATTATCAATAGCTCTCTCCCATCTCCCTAAACATATCCTGCAGCATCAGGCATCTTACACCAAACTTGGCACACGCATCAGGGAGTTTTATCTCGCCAGCATTTCTTGGCGCAGGACGTTCCATGGATACTATAGTCCATTCTTCGGGGGCTACTGCAGCAAAAGCTACCAGATAAATATCAGCCTTATCCATTCTGAGGAACTTCTGTTTGGCCTTTGGAGTGTAGAAAGTATGACTATCAGCCCATGCAATAATTTCTTGCAATTTTGTGATGACTTCAGCATGGTCGGACGACAAGAAATAATCTGATGGCATATTGGCCTTCATCCATTCCTTCAACTCGTCATCATGTAGATACAATTCTTCCTTAACCTTATCGAGAGAATATATCTTATGCTCCGAAGCCAATGCCGAAATCTTCGACCATAAGCTCCTGGCTACATCTATAGGACTATATCCTCGATGGGGAGTGATAAAACTATTGGAATCTACTATATACCTCATAACTGTTCCTTTCTACTTTTTGAACTTATACGAAGAATGGGCTGTCAACAACTTTACGGAAAGTATCACCCTTTAGTCCCGTCAAACGGAATGCATCCATATAGAGCAGCGCATTGTTCTCTACTGCATTGCTTACATGTATCAGGAACAAACGACTCACTCTCTTGATGGCTGTACGACGGAAATCACCGCCGCTACCTTTTATTTCTTTGTGGACAAGAGGCTCTGCCATCCATTTCTTATATAAAGCAAAGAAATGCTCTTTCGTAATCAAGCCATAATCCTTTGCACATCGAGCGATAACAAAGCGACTCACCTTGAGTTTCTTTGACAAGATCTCATAGTTTTCACCCACCTCTGTCCAGACTTCTTTCAGCAAGTTTTCCGGCACAAGGTATGCAGCAGCCACTGCATCGCAGAATTGTTCCGTAATATCCGTACTGGAAATGTCGCTATTACCTAATCCTGCACTATATCCTGTCAGTATATGCGCAAATTCATGCACCAAAGTAAACATCTGGGCATACTTGGCATCCCTACTATTGACAAAGATAAACGGAGCATAATCATCTACCAAAGCGAAGCCACGACACTCTTCAACAGCTATAGGTCGCTTATTATTAAAACCGACTACGCTATTATAGCTTATGACTACACCCAGGTTTTCTATCGTCTCTGTCAGGAATCTCAAAGCATCATCTACCTTGCTATATTCCATCATCCAGTTGACAGGCAAGCCTAGAATTCGGCGCATAGAAGAACATACCTTATCAATGCCATCTTCCACACGATGAATTCCCACAAAAGGAACTTTGGAAAAATCACGTTGATGAAGATAACCACTCAACCACTCCTGACGTTCCTGCAACTCATTGACCGTATCATAGACATTAATGTCGAGCTTGTCATTGATTCGGCGGAACAAAGGTATAGGCATCGTCTCGACAGGAGGGGTTGGTAAGAACAGATAGCCCATTGGCACAAAAAGCTCCTTGGCAAACCGCTCTAACTGCTTAAGAGTCGGCCTATCCAAATCATCCATCCACTCTTTTACCTTAGGATGCTGCTCAAGATACGCACAGCAATCCTTACCTGAGCGTTCTATAGCCCAAGCAAGAATGGATTTATCTATGTTTAACTTAACACGACTCATAACGATAACTTATATCTTTACGCCTGCAAATATACGACTTTCTTTCGAAAACGCCAAGCTATTTCTTGAATATTTTTTTGAAGGGTTCACACGGATCTCACGGATTTGCACAGATTTCTTCGTTGCAAGCAACAGTAGTCACTATGCCTCACAGCAATAGATATTTCTCTGCACGCGAATTACGCATTTTTTTTCGGAACACGAATTGCACGAATTACACGAATATGTTGCTTAGTCTCTAAAGATTCGAGTGATTCAAGAGATTCGTGTTCAAAAATCAACACTCAATATTATTTTCTTAGTCGCACACGAATCTCACGGATCTCACGGATTTTTTTCGTTGCAAGCAACGATTCGTATATCACCAAGACTGCGTCTCTACTATATTACTGCATATGGTGCATAACTATTAATCTTGACTAAATCTAATTTTTTCATTTTTACAACACACAAAATGATTCTGCTTCCTTACCGGTTCTGCGGCGATAGTCATCACGCATTCGCTTTTCCATTTGTGCTATGTATTCTGCCTTCCGCTCTCTAGAAGCCTTGAAGCGACGCATAAAATCTGCTTTTTTTTCTTCTATG
>JAIJUV010000199.1 GCA_022732315.1 Prevotella sp. | reverse complement strand
CTTCCTTCACATACTCGAATAGTCCCCGAGTATATTTTTCGATATCCACCCCTACATATCGAGTATAGGTGTATTTGATAATACATAAAGACATTTTATTCTTTCTTTTTGGTTATACCTTTATAATATAGTAATATGAAGGGAAAATTTCAAAAAAAAAAGCGCCAATATTTTGAAAAAAAAGTATTGGCGCTTGATTATTGAATTAGCGGCTTATAAGTCCGCCCTAACTATGTTAAAAAAGGTAGTTAGGGCGGTGGTATCCTAAGTGAGGTAAGGATGAGTGCCCTTTTCTTAGTCTTTTAATGTAGCCAAAGGTATAACCTTTACTCCATCTTCCCTGGTATAAGCCATTTCGCCTCCTGTCATGACAATCAGCAGGTCTGGCTCTCTGAGTGGCATCTGATGCTCTGTCTTGTTCTTCTCACGAATCAAATCCCGTAGTTGCAGGAGATGCTTGGCACCATCTTCTATCTCCCGACTACCCAACTTGCATTCTATCAAGGCATAGCGGCCATCTGCAAGATGAAGCACGATGTCTGCCTCCAGGTCATAGCGGTCGTGATAGTAAGAGACTCTACCTCCCAAGGCTTGCGAATATACCTTCAGGTCGCGAATGCACATACACTCGAATATGAAACCAAAGGTTCGAAGGTCTAATTCCAGACTTCTTGGTGACATACCCAAAGCAGCAACAGCTATGGAAGGATCTACAAAGCAACGCTTGGCTCCCGAACGGATTGCTGCGGCTGAGCGGATTGCCGGACACCATGCCTCCACATCTTCTATGACAAACAATCGTTGTAGGGCAGAAACATAATCATCAAATGTTGGCATCGACGTTTTCTCCATTTCTACCGTGATGTCTGCCAACATCTTGGATTTCTTGACGAGGGTGCAGATGTTCCGGGCATAAGAACGCATGATGAGTCGAGCCAAAGCTGGCTGTCTTCTTACGCCATCTACCCTCGATATATCTTCATCGCAAATCACATTTACGTAATCCTGTGCTATCAGTAATTGTGCCTCCTGCGAAGTGACGTCCAGTGATGCTGGCCAACCGCCTCGGCAAGCAGCGAAAATCAGTTTCTCCACGGTCATGTCTGACAGAAATCCATCAATATCGTAAGCTGGGTCATCAAACAATAAACGTAAAGATATGGAGCCTGTTGATTCCTTTGACTCATAAAGGCTCATAGGATACATGGGCATCTTGGAGATGCGACCAGTACCTGTATGCATGATTTCTCCGTTTTTGTCTTCGACGACTGTAGAACCGGTTAAGATAAACTGACCTTTCTGTTTTCGCTCATCTACGGTATTCCGAACAGCATCCCATAAAACTGGTGCTACCTGCCACTCGTCTATCAGTCGTGGTGTTTCGCCTTTGAGCAGCAAGGATGGTTTGGTGCGTGCCGTCGCCAGATATCCTTCACGCTTATCTGGATCTTGCATCTTGATTACGCTCTTTGACTGCTGCATGGCCGTAGTGGTTTTTCCGCACCATTTTGGTCCAACAATCTGTACTGCTCCAAAGGCTTCCAGACGGAGTCGGAGCATTCTGTCTGCTATTCTATCTAAATACTTCATATTCAATATATTTTTGTTTGCAAAGATAGTAATAAATAGTGGAATCTACAAATAATTTTGTATTTTTGTGGTATTTTATTTTGTGTTTTAACGGTATTTTACTTTGTGCTTTTGCGGTACTTTGCTTTGTGTTTTTGCGGTAAACGGTATTTTAATGTCCGTTTTCAAAACTGATACTGCCCCCATGAGATAGGGAAAAAATGGGGGAAAACGTTGAAAAAACAGCCCCCATCTGAAAGTGTATCAGATGAGGACTGTTTCTGTAAAGTATAGTTGCCTTTTTATCTGTTTCTTTGTACTGTATCGACTACAACATCGCTAGGAATTTCTGTAGGAATGTCTTCAGATGGTTCTTTGTAATTTGGATCTGGCTCATCTTGTGGAGAACCATCATCGTCAGTGATATCTGCTGCATTGAGTTTTCCTTCCTTCTTGGCTTTCAGAAACTCCTCGTATTCCTGACCATTATAGTCAATCTTTTTGAGTAAACTCTCTTTGACTGTATCCTGATCTTTGACGATAATATTAGTATTACAACTTATATCTTTATTATATGCATAGTTGTATAGCTCAGGTATGTCATCTGAAAAAATAGTACTTTCTCCAGAGGCCAAATCTACTCCTTGATGTACTTTCTTTGCTTTTATAACACCAGTTGAAGATTGCATGATAGTGATTTCAACTGAGTAATCTGAACCCTTTACCATTTCTGATCCTGTATTTCGGATAGGTTGATCGATTTGGCAATGAAGTCCAGTGGCATCACGTCTCCAACCATAGTTTCCTGTTTCTTTAATAAGTGAGAGCGACATGTTGTTGGAGTACTTATTGATAAGATAGCTTATAAAGTCGCTACTTTCAAGCATCAGTTTGCCAAGTTCCAAGTCGGGCATCTTCTTGATTGGTACTCCCGTTTTCAGTGCAAGTTCGTTACTTACAGAGTCGAGTTTGAGAACGGAGAATGTATTGATAATCTTAAAAGTCTTGTTGTCTGTTGACTTGAAAATTAACTTTGACATTCTTGTGTTCTTGATGCTGACTATATAGCTGCTGTCCTTCTCATTCTTCTGAATGTCGAGATCACCTTTCTCGATGCTTTCTGGTAATGATAAGTCACCATACAGCTTTGCTGCTGGATAAATGTCATATGCTGTCGCTTTGTCACCGTCTTTGACGGCTGCGATAAACTGGTTGGTCAAATCTTCGACCGTACTCTTGTTAGAGTCGCATGATGACAGTCCTAGGACTGCCATCAATGCTATAGTTATGATACTTTTTGCTTTCATAAAAAAATGTATTATCTCCATCCTGTAACTTTTCTGTTTCTTACATAGATTTTATTATAGTTAAGATTCACTCCAAGTTCTCTAAATAGTTGGAAAATTCCACTTGGCTCATACAAACTGTAAACTCCTGCATTGTTACGGAATGTTCCCTTGAAAGTGAACAACTGAACAGCTGTACCGTCGGCTTGAATTTCTTTGTATTCCGTAAGGATACCTGCTGGCATTCCTACATATATCTTACCTTGTTTGATATAATTGTAAGCCTTTTCTCCATATTTCTTGACTAATGCAGTCTTTTGTGCTTGTAATAATTTTGTTAGTGTGTCATTATATTTCTTGATTGCTTCTGCTTTCTTTTGTCCCTTGGCTTTAATAGCTTCATCAGAAGTATCATATCCATAATATGAAGGTTTGAAAATACCTGTATTGAAGTCGAGGTTTATACCAGCAACCAATTCGTATTGTAAGTTGTCTTTATACTGATGTAATCTGTTGTCTCTTGCAGGACGCTCAAAAACTGAACACTCTGGGTCCATATTGGCATAGATTTCTGTTCCTTTTTCTTTGAAGTAACCAAACATACATTTTCCTGAAGGGTCGTAAAGGAATGCTTGCTTGTTGTTAATATAGAAATCATTGACAAATTCTGGCATTCTTGAAGTTAGTGAGACCAAGTTATCATAATTGTCAATATCTGCTTCCGGTATATTGAGAATGACTACTCTGCCATCGGAAAAAAGAATGACATCATGTAAGCATCCTCCATAGATGGTTTCTTCGTCATCCCGACAATCTTCGTCTTGATAATAAAACTTTTTCGGAGCGGGAAGTTGTTTGATGATTTCATACCATTCTTTCGGGTCTCTGCCACTTTGGCAAAGAAGATATCCGATACAAGTAGCAATCTTGTCGTTCTTGCCTAGAAAGTATTGGAATGCTTCTTTGATGGTTTTGCGCGATCCAGGACCATTCAGGTAGGGGGTTAACTCTTTCTTTATTTGTGGGACAAACTGCTCTGGATTTGAAGAATTCTTCATTCCATCAATAAAGTCTGTTAAACTTTTCTGAGCAAATCCATTAGTTGAAAATAGCAAGAAGAATGCTATAAATAAGTATTTAACAAATGTCTTCATAATTGTTATAATTAAATGTACGTTGTTTTTATCAGTTGCGGGGCTATGAGTTTTATTTTTTTTCTTTCAGATATAAATGCTTACTTTATGAAAAAATCTAATTTAAAACCTTCGTGTCCCCAATATAATTTTCCATTCTCTATTCCTAAATATCTTGAGTCATGTATCAAATTTGTGCCTTGGTATGGTTCATAAACATCAGAATCGCGCATATTGACACCTTGCTTTTTATCTGGATATGGAAAAGGAAAACCTACCTCTATATCTGCCGCTTCCTCTATTGTTCCAAGGCCTGCAGGCCCATTGGCGCATTCTTTTCCAGTGATATATTTTCCTGATAAACTCTTGAGTATAGGAGAATAATGCCCTGTACTTTTGTCTCTTGCAGTCTCTACAGTCCATGTATTGTCATCATTTTGCTCTCCTTCTTCAAATGTCAGTTCGTTTCCTTTGCAGGTAAGAGTCTTATTTGTACCATGCAAGAATATCTGGAACTTTGTCTCTGGTATTTCGGATTTTCCAAACATATCACCCGTTGTGAAGAAATGCTTGCGTGCAACACTGTCTCCGCGATCTGCGGCTTTTCCATACCATTTTATTGCTGATTTGTAGTCTCTTTTGCAACCAATTCCTTTACTGTAAAATATTCCCAAACATCTTTGTGAATGGGCAACTCCCTGTCTGGCAGATGCTTCGAACCATTCTTTAGCCTCTTCTTTCTTTGAGGCTTTATAAAGTAGGTATGCATAATGATTTTGGGCAACAGGATCGCCTTGATTGGCTTTCTCCAAGATTTGGATACTGTCATTGTCATTTCCTGCCAATGCGAAAGATGAGCCTGCGATAAACATAGTTATCGTTAGCAGCATAAGTTTGAAAAGATTCTTCAT
>JAIJUV010000198.1 GCA_022732315.1 Prevotella sp. | reverse complement strand
TTGGCGCAAACTCAAGTTTCCGGTAAAGTAACCTCTGCAGAGGATGGTGAGCCAATCATTGGTGCATCTATCAAAGTAGTGGGTACAAAGACCGGTGCGGTTACCGATGTTGATGGTAACTTCTCATTGAATGTTCCAGCTGGTGCAAAGTTGGAAGTAACATACCTCGGCATGTTGCCTCAGACTGTAAAGGCAGGTCAGAAGATGAAGATTGTATTGGAAGCGGATAACAAGACTCTTGACGAGGTTGTGGTTACCGCAATGGGTATCTCCCGAGACAAGAAAGCCCTCGGTTATGCATCACAGAAATTAGGTTCTGAAGATCTGAACATTGCTGGTACCAGCTCTTTGGCTAGTGCAATGCAGGGTAAGTTGACCGGTGTTGATATCCGCCAGTCTTCTGGTGCTCCTGGTGCTTCTTCTCAGATTGTCATCCGTGGTGCCCGTTCATTCTCAGGCGATAACACTCCTCTTTACGTGGTAGATGGTATGCCTATTGCTTCTTCTGCAGACTATGATACTGGTGCTTCTGTAACTGGTGCAGATAAGGCAAACCGTTCTATCGATATCAACCCTGATGACATTGAGAGCATCGACGTATTGAAGGGCCAGGCAGCTTCTGCCCTCTATGGTATCCGTGCATCTAATGGTGTCATCATCATTACCACCAAGCGTGGTAAGGCAAATGGTGGCCGTCCTCAGATTACATTCTCTACCGACTTGAGCGCTCAGACTGTCAGCAAGAAGTTCGAGCGTCAGGATATTTATGCTCAGGGTAATGGTATAAATGCATATAATCCATCATCTTCTATGTCTTGGGGTCCGAAGATTGCTGATTTGGCCAACGATGCTACTTATGGTGGTAATACCGACAATGCTTATACTCAGAAGTATGGCAAGCACGAGGGTATGTACTTCAATCCTAAGTATGCAGCTGCAGGTCTTGACGGTTGGGCTACTCCACAGATTTATGACAATGTTGGTGATTTCTTCGATACAGGTTTCACCCAGAATTCTAACTTGAGTATTTCCCAGAAGAATGGCAATATGGCTTATTCTTTCGGTATTGGTGATACATATCAGAAAGGTATCATCCCTTCTACTGGTATGATGCGTACTACCGCACGTGGTGCTGTTGATTTCGAAATCAACAAACAGTGGAAGACAGGTTTCTCTGCCAACTACAGCTCTACCAAGATTACATCTGCTCCAGGTGCCAACGGCGGTATTATGAATGTGGTTTATTCTGCTCCTTCTGAGTACAATCTGAAGGGCACTCCTACTCATGCGCCAAACAACCCTACAAGTCAGATCTTGTTCCGTTCTACCTCATTCAATAACCCATATTGGTGGAAGGACAACAATGAATTCAAGCAGCATACCAACCGTGTATTCGGTAATGCTTATCTTGAGTATCGCCCTAACTTCGGCTGGGATACAGAGCGTTACAACCTGGTAATCCGCGAGCAGGCTGGTCTTGATGTTTACACCACTAACAATAGTGATGTATATGAAATGGGATCTGCGCAGAATGCTGGTGGTGAGATTGAAAACTATGGTGTTCAGCACAATATCTTCAACAACCTCTTCACAGCCAACTTCACAGCTAAGTTGGGTGCTGACAGTGCGTGGGATTTCGGTGCATTGCTCGGTTCTGAGTTCAATCATGACTATCAGCGTATCTGGGATTACGATGGAACCAACTTCCTGTTCTATGGTCAGCCTACTATGACCAATACCACTGTTAAGCCATTGACAGAGGAATATAAGGCTCAGGAGCGTACTGTAGGTTTCTTCGGCCAGTTGTCTTTGAGCTATGCTAATCAGGTTTATTTGACTGTGACAGGTCGTAACGATATCGTTTCTACCATGCCACGCAACAACCGTAGCTTCTTCTATCCATCTGTATCACTCGGCTGGATTTTCACAGAGCTTCCTGCCTTGAAGAATAATCACATCCTCTCTTATGGTAAGCTCCGTGCTTCTTTCGCTCAGGTAGGTCAGGCAGGTCACTACTATGCTAACTATTACTATGTTCCAGGTTATGGTAGCGGTATGTATGGCATCACTCCTATCAGTTATGCTATCAACGGCGTAAGCTCTTATGTGCCTTACTACGTGAAGTATGACCCTAACCTGAAGCCACAGAACACCGTGAACTGGGAGTTCGGTGCAGACTTGAACTTCTTCGACAATCGTCTTCGTCTGGAATATACAGCCAGCTATCAGGATATCAAGGATCAGATTTTCGATGTTCCTACAGCAGGTTCTACAGGTTATCAGTACCTCCGTACCAATGCCGGTGAGATGACCACATGGTCTCATGAGTTTGCCATCAACGCAAGCATCATTCAGACTAAGGATTGGGATTTGGATCTTGGTGTTAACTTCACCAAGCTGACCAACAAGGTAAAGTCATTGGCAGATGGCGTAGAGAGTATCATGCTGGGTGGTTTCGTTGAACCACAGGTACGTGCTCAGGCAGGTTACACCTATCCAAACATCTATGGTGTTGCATTCCAGCGCGATGAGCAGGGACGCCTCTTGCTTCAGGATGGTCTTCCTGTCGGTACAGCCGGTAGCCAGAACCTGGGTGAGTGTACACCTGATTTCAATATGGGCTTCAACCTGAAGGCTCGCTGGAAGCGCTTGTCTTTGAGTGCAACCATGGATTGGCAGAAGGGTGGCAAGATGTATAACGGTACACTCTTGACATTGAACTACTTCGGTGCAACCAAGGAGTCTATCCCATACCACGAGGGTACTATGGTAGCTGAGGGTATTGATATTGCAACAGGTGAACCAAACAAGGTTGAGGTAAGCAAGCAGGATTACTGGATGGCTTACAATAATATAACAGAAGCAGGTATCTACGATCGTAGTTTCCTGAAGCTCCGCGACGTAACCTTGAGCTATCAGCTTCCTAAGTTTGCTGGCATCGACATCTCTGTATATGGTTTCGCACGCAACGTGCTCCTCTGGTCAAAGATGAAGGATCTGGATCCAGAATCATCTCAGGGTAATGGTAACATGAGTGGTACTTTCGAGCGTTTCTCTGTGCCAAATACTTCAAGCTTCGGTGGTGGTTTCAAGATTACATTCTAATCGGCTGACCCACCTCGGAATCATTTAAAGTATCAATATTAATAAAGGATAAAACAATGATGAATTTTAAGAATATATTTGGTATCTTGGCTATCTCTGCAGTTTCTATGATGACTGTATCTTGCTCAGAGGATACCATGGACAGAATCAACAAAGACGAGGCTCACCCAGGTGCAAGCGTCGTTTCTGCCAAGTTCCAGCTCACAGATGCCATCGTTTCTAGTGTTTTCACTACCAACACGGGTAACTTCGCCTGGTATGTTGCTTCTTATACTGAGCAAATCTTGGGTACAGGTAACAACCAGCTTAAGAATGCAGAACTTCGTAGCTTCAACGAGATTGCTGCAGCTTCTACTTTCGATAATGAGTGGAACGGTACTTACCTTAACCTCAACAACATTCAGCAGATGATTGCTAAGTGTGAAGAGGGTGGCAATAGTGCAGGACAGCTTGATATCAAGGCTATGGGTCAGATTCTGGCAGCTTACGATTGGGGAATCATGACCGACTTGTTTGGTAACATTCCTTGCTCTGAGGCTTTCAAGGTATCTGCTCCTAAGCTCGATACTCAGGAAGATATCTACAAGCACATCCTGGAATTACTGGATGCTGCCAAGAGTAACCTGGATCAGGCTATTGCCGGCAATATGAAGAATGCAGGTGCCTACGATGTCTTGTTCAATGGCAACTTGACTCAGTGGCGTGGACTTGCTCATGCCTTGAAGGCTCGCTATCTCTTGCATGAGGCTGGTCGTGCTGCCGACAAGAATTCACAGTATGCTCAGATTCTGGAAGAGGCTAATGCTGCTGTAGCTGATGGCTTCGATGGCGCTAACCTGAATATCTTCGATGGCAACAACCAGATTGATGCATGGTCTGCTTACTGGTATAGCCGTGAGTATAGTGCTTCATCCAAGACAGTTGATGACTTGATGGTAGCTCGTCAGGACCCACGTGAGGCTATCTATAATTATAATGGTGCAGACTGGTATGGTGCTCCTAGCCAGTTGGGCTTGATGACTCCTGGTGACAAGGAAGCAGCCGGTTCAACCAGTGCAACCAATTTCCCTCTCTGGTTCTTGAATGGTATCAGCGAAGTCAAGATTCCTAGCCATTTGATGAGCAAGTCTGAGCTTTACTTCATCATCGCAGAGGTAAAGGCTCGCTTGGGTCAGGATGCCAAGGCTGATTTCGATACTGCAGTCAAGGCTTCTCTTGCTGACTATGCTACTGTAGGTGCTACAGAGTTCAGCGACGAGGATGTTGCAGCTTATCTTGCTGGTGAGACTGCAACTAAGTTTGCAGCAAATCCATTGAGCGAGATTCTGGTTCAGAAGTATATCGCCCAGACTCGTGACGAGCAGTTGGAGACCTTCAACGATATGCGCCGCTGCAAGTATCTTGATGGCAGCTATCCTGTAGCTATGACCAACCCTAACAATACTCAGGCTGGTCAGAATCGTTTGCCACTTCGTTTGCCTTATGGTTCAAGCGATGTTCTTTCAAACCCTAACGTGAAGGAAGCTTTCGGTTCAGGAAATGATGCCGGTAAGTATATCTTCACCGAAAATGTATGGTGGGCTGGTGGTAGCCGCTAACCCATTTTAAAATCATAAATTAAGGTGTATCCTTATTGCTCAACACAATGGGCAAAGGGATACACCTTTTTCTTTATATTTATCTCAAACATTTTCAACCTGTATGGTTGAAAATGTTTTATATCTCCTCGCAAGCCACCATTTCCGCTCCGCGGTAAATAACCACCAGCTTGTGGAGCTTTGTAGTCTTTACTGCTTCTCTGACCATATCACTGTCCGCATAGCGAGAGATTTGAGCTGAAGCCTCCTCGAAGAGCTTTTT
>JAIJUV010000197.1 GCA_022732315.1 Prevotella sp. | reverse complement strand
TTATATCATCACCGGAGCCAACATGGCGGGAAAGAGTACCTTCCTGCGTTCGCTGGGCGTGAACTATATCCTGGCAATGGCGGGTATGCCGGTGTTTGCGGATCAGCTGAAGATTTCTCGTTTCAGATTGTTCTCGAGCATGAGAACCACCGATGATTTGACGCACGGCATCTCTTATTTCAATGCAGAATTGATTAGATTGGAGGAACTTCTGAAGTTCTGCAAGGAAAGTGCAGAGGGAATGTTCTGCAAGGAAAGTATAGCGGGCAATAAGGAATCACTCCGAACGCTGATTATTCTGGATGAGATTCTGAAAGGAACGAATTCGTTGGATAAGCTGAATGGTTCGAGAAAGTTCCTCGAAGCCATCTCCAAGCAGCCGGTGAGCGGCATCATTGCTACCCACGATTTGGAACTTTCCAAGATGGAGAATGATGCATCAGGAAAATTCCACAACTATTGTTTCGAGATAGATTTGGGCACGGATGTCACCTATACTTATAAGATACAGAAGGGTGTGGCTAGAAACCAGAATGCCACCTTCTTACTGAATAAGATTCTGGAGAAATATTAGAATAAAAAGGGAAACTCCCGATAATTTGATTAGTTTCAAATTATCGGGAGTTTTCCTTTAAAAGAATACATTATAACTCAACGCTAGCAAGTTATAACTCAACGCTATCCAGGCGGAATTTCAGCAAGCCGGCTGGTACCTTTACCATTACCTCATCACCAGCCTTCTTACCCAGAAGGGCCTTGGCGATAGGCGACTTGATAGAAATCTTGCCACTATGCAAATCAGCCTCGTGAGGATTCACGATAACATAACTCATGCTGCACTTGTTGGCGAGATTGGTAATCTTAATCTTGCTCAGCAAGCCAACGGTATCACTCTTCAATCGAGACTTGTCAATGACACGGGCATTCTCCAAGACCTTCTGCTTGAAGCTGATGCGGCTCAACAGTTTGCCCTGCTCACGCTTGGCAGCATGATACTCAAAATTCTCACTGAGGTCGCCCTTGTCACGAGCCTCAGCTATCGCATCGCGAACGGCTGGCAACTCTACGTTAACCATGTGTTGAAGTTCGGCCACGAGCTCATCGTAGCCTTCTTGAGACATATATTCCATTTTTCCTATTTTCTTAATTATCTATTTATCTTATTGTTCTTAAGAATGATGATTTTTAATTTCGGGGTGCAAAGTTACTAGTAAAACATGAAATCACCAAACTTTTTTAGTGAAAAAGTTGAGAATCCTTCGTTTTTGCCAATGGCAAAGGCTTTTCAAATCATTATTTTTAGGTATTGCAGAGGTCGGAAAATACCATTAACTTTGCAACCCAATTATAAAAACTTTAAAAGAAAAGATAATGAGAGATAAAAAGAACAAACATTTCACATGGAAGAAATACCACCGATGGTTCGGACTTGTACTATCCGTCTTCATGCTGGTATTCTGCGTATCGGGCATCATCCTGAACCATCGCCAGCTTTTTGCCGATTGCGATGTAAGCAGGAGCATTTTGCCTCCGGCTTATCATATCCAGAACTTCAATAACGGCATTATCAAAGGTTCCATCAAGGCATCTGATGATTCCGTTTTGGCCTATGGCTACGGCGGCATCTGGCTTACGGATTCAAAAATGAAAAGCTGGAAAGATTTTAACAAGGGATTGCCCAAGAACGTGGATGGCAGGAATATCCGCAACATGGTGCAGACGAAGGATGGAGAAATCTGGTGCGCTGCCATGATGGATGTTTATCGCTTCAACGGAAAGGAATGGAAAAGATTTTCATTACCCGATAATCATGAGAGAATCGCTGATATTGCATTGACCAAAGATAGCACGAGCCTCATCGCCATGACCCGTTCTGCCGTGTATGAAATATCAGGCAAGAAGATGAAAACTGCTAATGATAAGATAGATGCTGCAAGCGAAAATCTGATGGCAACCCGAAAGTTCATCGGTCAACCAGAAGGCTTTACCCCGATGGTTACCCTCTTCAAAACCGTTTGGCATCTGCATAGCGGTGCTTTCTTCGGATTAACTGGCAGATTGATAGTGGATGCCATCGCCATCGTACTCATCATCCTTTCGATAACGGGCATCATCCTCTTTATCCTGCCTTACCGCATTCGCCGACAGAAGCGTTTGCAGGCAAGAGAAAGAATGGTGAAGCTTGGCAAACAGATGGTTTTCAATGCAAAATGGCATAACAAACTGGGATATGCCACCATCATCCTGACGCTCTGGATTTCCATTACCGGCATGTGCCTCCGCCCACCATTGATGATACCTCTTGCCATGAACAAGACCACAGAAAAAGTGAAGGATGGGAATGTGTGGCACGATAAGCTTCGTGCCATCCGTTGGGATGCAGCCGAGGGGAATTGGCTGGTTTCCACATCAGAAGGATTCCTGAGAGTGGATGAGCATTTCCAGCATACACCTATTATAATAGATAAGGAGAAGACGCCGAAGATAAGTCCGATGGGAGTTACCGTTTTAGAGAGCGACGGCCAGGGCGGTTGGCTGGTTGGTTCTTTCAGCGGCATGTTCCGCTGGTATCCGGAGAAGAATCTGATAGTAGATTATTTTACGGGGAAAGCCAATAAAGAAAAATCGATGATTCCGATTTCGAGCCATCTGGTTAGTGGCTATTCCAGGGATTTCTTCGGTGGAAAAGAGGTGGTTTTCGATTATAGCAAAGGGGCGAGCTTAGGTGAAACAGCATCTACCCCAGAGTTGCTTTCAGCCATCCCCATGTCGCTTTGGAATGTGGCTTTAGAACTTCACGTGGGTAGATGCTATTCTCCGCTTTTAGGTCCCCTTTCCGACCTCTTCGTCTTCATCTTCGGTTTGCTGATTACGCTGGTTTTACTTTCCGGCTATATCATTCTGCATCGGAGAAAGAAGAAGAGCCCCAAACTTCCTCAGAAATCTCTCTAACCAAATCAATCTTTGCCCATTGCTCTGCATCGGTCAGTTTATTGCCGATCTCGCAAGAGGCGAAGCCGCATTGAGGACTGAGACTTAAGCGATTGAGAGAAATATACTTGGCAGCTTCGTGGATTCTGGCGATAACCGTAGCCTTATCCTCCAACACTGGAGATTTTGAGGTTACCAAACCCAGAACCACCTTCTTGCCATCTGCCACATATTTCAATGGTTCGAAACCGCCCGAACGCTCATCGTCATACTCCAGATAGAAGGTATCCACATCCTCATGAGCGAAAAGATAAGGAGCTACGGCATCGTAGGCACCTTTGGTGGCATAGCAGGAATGATAATTGCCACGGCATACGTGGGTGTTGATAGTCAATCCCTCCGGTTTGCCCTCAATAGCAAGGTTGTTCACCTTCAGATATTGCAGGGCTTCCTGCTCTAGGGTGAACCCATTGCCCACCTTAGCCTTCCAGTAATCACTATCCACAATCATTCCCCAGGTGCAATCATCGAGCTGGATGGTGCGGCAACCGGCTGCATAAATCTCCTGGAAGAAGGTGCGATAGGCCTGGGCAATATCCTCTATCAGCTGGGTGGTGTTAGGATAGAACTTGCGGGTGTTCTCGGCATTCTTGCCACGAAACAGTTCGGCAAGAAACTGTGCAGGAGCCGGAACCGTCTGCTTTGCCTCGAAGATATATTCGCCCTTGGCATCCAACTCCTCAAACTGCTTCACAAACAGGAAATCCTTGATAAAAGGATGATTCTCGCCGGTAATCTTGCCGGTCAGTTGGATAGAACCCTTGGTTGTCTCCTCGCCATGAAACTGATAGCCATGCTCCAGTTCGATATGCTCCACGCCATTGAATCCCCACATAAAGTCGAGATGCCAATAGCTGCGGCGAAACTCGCCATCGGTGATATAAGGCAGATGATGCGCCTTCTGCTGCTTGATGACCTCAGTGATCAGGCGGTCTTCGATGCTGCGAAGGTCGGTGGCAGAAATCTTGCCATCAGCAAACTTGGCTCTTGCTTCTTTCAACTCTGCAGGGCGCAAATAGCTGCCCACTGCCTCAAAATGTATATTTCTTACGTTACTCATTATTTTATCTCCTATATTTTTAAATGATGAATGACTCTTAATTTGCCATTATCTGATGAAAAACGGCTCTTTGCATCCGGAATTGCGAGTGCAAAGGTAAGAAGAAGAATTTTATCTGCCAAATATTCTTCGTAATTCAGAAAAATATGCTATCTTTGCAGCGTATTTAGAAAATCAGCAGAATATTATTCTGCAAAAATGAATAAAAACAGAAACAAAGGAATAATGGCTACAGAAGAAAATCTCGACGAAATCGATATCAAGATACTCAAGTTGTTGCAGCAGAACTCCCGACTCACCGTGAAGGAACTTGCCGCAAGAGTCAACCTCTCTCCTTCTCCAACCTTTGAACGGCAGAAGCGGCTGGAACGAGAGGGATACATCCAGCGATATGGAGCCATCGTAGACCATCACAAGATGGGACACAATGTAATTGTGCTCTGTAATATCCGGCTCAAGCAGCACACCCATGATCTGATTCAGCAATTCATGGATACCGTGCAGACCATCGACCAGATAACGGAGTGCTACAACACCACCGGCGATTATGACTTCCAGATCAAGGTATATGCCCGCGATATGAAAGCCTATCAGGACTTCATGCTCAACACGCTGGGAAATATCGAATGCATCGGAAGCCTGCACAGTATCATCGTGATTGGTGAAATCAAGGATTCGCATTATATTCCCGTAGCAAAATAAGGAGGAACGTGATGACAGCAAAAAAGTTATTTATGATATGCCTGCTTCTTGCGATACCTTGCTTTTGGCTGTTACTATAGATTAGTATTGAAATATGTTGCCAAAATGTTGGCAATTTCTAGAAATAAAAAATCCTAACCGCTTATTATCAAGCAGTTAGGATTTTCTTGGGTGCGCCTGATAGGACTCGAACCTACACGGCCTGAACCACTAGATCCTAAGTCT
>JAIJUV010000196.1 GCA_022732315.1 Prevotella sp. | reverse complement strand
GGAAGTATTTGGTAATATAGATGAGCACTGCTGAGGTGCACATGATCTTTGAAAACTGAACAGGAAATAAAATACAAACTAAAACGTCAATTTCGAAAAACAAAAAAATGTAAAGAAAGATGTCAGAGACATCTAAGAGCTAAATCAAATGGAGAGTTTGATCCTGGCTCAGGATGAACGCTGGCGGCATGCCTAATACATGCAAGTCGAACGAGAGGAAGGAAAGCTTGCTTTTCTGAATCTAGTGGCGAACGGGTGAGTAACACGTAGGTAACCTGCCCATGTGCCCGGGATAACTTCTGGAAACGGATGCTAAAACCGGATAGGTAGCAGACAAGCATTTGACTGCTATTAAAGTGGCTAAGGCCATGAACATGGATGGACCTGCGGTGCATTAGCTAGTTGGTGAGGTAACGGCCCACCAAGGCGACGATGCATAGCCGGCCTGAGAGGGCGGACGGCCACATTGGGACTGAGACACGGCCCAAACTCCTACGGGAGGCAGCAGTAGGGAATTTTCGTCAATGGGGGGAACCCTGAACGAGCAATGCCGCGTGAGTGAAGAAGGTCTTCGGATCGTAAAGCTCTGTTGTAAGAGAAAAATGACATTCATAGGGAATGATGAGTGAGTGATGGTATCTTACCAGAAAGTCACGGCTAACTACGTGCCAGCAGCCGCGGTAATACGTAGGTGGCGAGCGTTATCCGGAATGATTGGGCGTAAAGGGTGCGTAGGTGGCAGAACAAGTCTGGAGTAAAAGGTATGGGCTCAACCCGTACTGGCTCTGGAAACTGTTCAGCTAGAGAACAGAAGAGGACGGCGGAACTCCATGTGTAGCGGTAAAATGCGTAGATATATGGAAGAACACCGGTGGCGAAGGCGGCCGTCTGGTCTGTTGCTGACACTGAAGCACGAAAGCGTGGGGAGCAAATAGGATTAGATACCCTAGTAGTCCACGCCGTAAACGATGAGAACTAGGTGTTGGGGGAATAACTCAGTGCCGCAGTTAACGCAATAAGTTCTCCGCCTGGGGAGTATGCACGCAAGTGTGAAACTCAAAGGAATTGACGGGGGCCCGCACAAGCGGTGGAGTATGTGGTTTAATTCGAAGCAACGCGAAGAACCTTACCAGGCCTTGACATCCCTTGCAGAGGTATAGAGATATATCCGAGGTTAACAAGGAGACAGGTGGTGCATGGTTGTCGTCAGCTCGTGTCGTGAGATGTTGGGTTAAGTCCCGCAACGAGCGCAACCCTTGTGATATGTTACTAACATTGAGTTGAGGACTCATATCAGACTGCCGGTGATAAACCGGAGGAAGGTGGGGATGACGTCAAATCATCATGCCCCTTATGGCCTGGGCTACACACGTACTACAATGGCGTCTACAAAGAGCGGCAAGCCTGTGAAGGCAAGCGAATCTCATAAAGGACGTCTCAGTTCGGATTGAAGTCTGCAACCCGACTTCATGAAGCTGGAATCGCTAGTAATCGCGAATCAGCATGTCGCGGTGAATACGTTCTCGGGCCTTGTACACACCGCCCGTCAAACCATGGGAGTTGGTAATGCCCGAAGCCGGTGGCATAACCTTTCGAGGAGTGAGCCGTCGAAGGCAGGACCGATGACTGGGGTTAAGTCGTAACAAGGTATCCCTACGGGAACGTGGGGATGGATCACCTCCTTTCTAAGGAGAAAGAAGAAGAGTGGAAATTGAGGAAGTAGGGAGTATACCTGTTTAGTTTTGAGAGGTCAAGGACTTCTCAGAGTGAATCGATCTTTGAAAACTGAGCAACTAAGAAGAAAAGACATAACAGAAAAGGTCTAAAACGTAAGTTGTAAGATAAACTGAGAAAACAGTAAAAAACAGTTCTTGAAAAAGAACATCTCGAAACACACGAGAACCACTGATTAAGTAAGGAAGGGCGTACGGCGAATGCCTGGCCACTCGAAACTGAAGAAGGACGCGCCAAACTGCGAAAAGCTCCGTGAAGCTGTAAGGAAGCGAAGAAGCGGAGGTGTCCGAATGGGGGAACCCGGCAGCAGACATGAGCTGTCATCTGCAGGTGAATACATGGCCTGCAAGAGAGGTACCCGGCGAACTGAAACATCTAAGTAGCCGGAGGAAAAGAAAACAACAGTGATTCCCTGAGTAGCGGCGAGCGAAAGGGGAGAAGCCCAAACCGGTCCAAGGACCGGGGTTGAAGGACCATGATATGGCAAGAGAGAGGATAGAAGAACGGGATCGAAAGCCCGGCCGAAGAAGGTGCAAGCCCTGTAATTGAAATCCGATCGAAGCCTAATGGGATCCTGAGTACGGCGAGACACGAGGAATCTTGTCGGAAGCAGGCGGGACCATCCGCCAAGGCTAAATATAAACGAGTGAGCGATAGTGAACCAGTACCGTGAGGGAAAGGTGAAAAGAACCGCGGGAGCGGAGTGAAAGAGAACCTGAAACCGTATGCCTACAAGAAGTCAGAGCCCGTTAAGGGGTGATGGCGTGCCTTTTGTAGAATGAACCGGCGAGTTGCGACAGACTGCGAGGTTAAGGAGGAAAGACCGGAGCCGAAGCGAAAGCGAGTCTTAACAGGGCGAAAGTAGGATGTTGCAGACCCGAAACCGGGTGATCTAGCCATGAGCAGGTTGAAGTTGAGGTGAAACTCAATGGAGGACCGAACCGACTACCGTTGAAAAGTTAGCGGATGACTTGTGGCTAGGGGAGAAATTCCAATCGAACCCGGAGATAGCTGGTTCTCCCCGAAATAGCTTTAGGGCTAGCGTTGGAAAGAACCTTAGTGAAGGTAGAGCACTGAATGTGTGATGGCCCCATCCCGGGGTACTGAATACAATCAAACTGCGAATGTCATTAAGGATGTCCGGCAGTCAGACTGTGAGTGATAAGGTCCATGGTCAAGAGGGAAACAGCCCAGACCGCCAGTTAAGGTCCCAAAATACAGGCTAAGTGGAAAAGGATGTGGGGATGCCCAGACAACTAGGAGGTTGGCTCAGAAGCAGCCATCCTTTAAAGAGTGCGTAACAGCTCACTAGTCGAGTGACCCTGCGCCGAAAATGTACCGGGGCTAAGCCTGATACCGAAACTGCGGATTGTAGGAAACTATAGTGGTAGGGGAGCGTTGTATACGAGTAGAAGCCGTACCGTGAGGAGCGGTGGATTGTATAGAAGTGAGAATGCCGGTGTGAGTAGCGAGATGTAGGTGAGAATCCTACACACCGAAAGCCCAAGGATTCCAGGGGAAGGTTCGTCCGCCCTGGGTAAGTCGGGACCTAACGCGAGGCCGAAAGGCGTAGTGGATGGAAAGCAGGCGAAAGATTCCTGCACCCGTATATGGAGCGAAGGAGTGACGGAGACGGATAGTGTGACCCTCTTAATGGATTGAGGGCGAAGCGAAGCGGCTGGTTACCAGGCAAATCCGGTAACCTTAAGGCTAGAGCGTGAGAGGTAAGCGAAATCTAAGGAAAGTAGCGAAGCACATGATGACGGCTTCCAGGAAAAGCTTCTGGCAATGCATATGCGGCCCGTACCAAAACCGACACAGGTGGGCAGGGAGAGAATCCCGAGGTGAGCGAGAGAACTGTTGCCAAGGAACTCGGCAAAATGACTCCGTAAGTTAGCGAGAAGGAGTGCTTAAGCAATTAAGCCGCAGTGAAGAGGCCCAAGCGACTGTTTAACTAAAACACAGCTCTCTGCGAAGTCGCAAGACGAAGTATAGGGGGTGACACCTGCCCGGTGCTGGAAGGTTAAGAGGATCTGTTAAGAGCGATCTGAAGCAGTGATCCGAAGCCCCAGTGAACGGCGGCCGTAACTATAACGGTCCTAAGGTAGCGAAATTCCTTGTCAGGTAAGTTCTGACCCGCACGAAAGGTGTAACGATTTGGGCGCTGTCTCGGCAGCAGACTCGGTGAAATCTTAGTACCTGTGAAAATGCAGGTTACCCGCAACTAGACGGAAAGACCCCATGGAGCTTTACTGCAGCCTGATATTGAATTCTGGTCATACATGTACAGGATAGGTGGGAGACAAAGAGACGTGCACGCCAGTGTACGAGGAGTCGTCGTTGGGATACCACTCTTGTGTGACCGGGGTTCTAACCTGGTATCGAGAACAGGTACGGGGAGAGTGTCAGGTGGGCAGTTTGACTGGGGCGGTCGCCTCCCAAAGAGTAACGGAGGCGCCCAAAGGTACGCTCAGATTGGATGGAAACCAATCGTCGAGTGCAATTGCAGAAGCGTGCTTGACTGTGAGACTTACAAGTCGAACAGGGACGAAAGTCGGGAATAGTGATCCGGCGGTGCCGAATGGAAGGGCCGTCGCTCAACGGATAAAAGCTACCCTGGGGATAACAGGCTGATCTCGCCCAAGAGTTCACATCGACGGCGAGGTTTGGCACCTCGATGTCGGCTCATCGCATCCTGGAGCTGGATTCGGTTCCAAGGGTTGGGCTGTCCGCCCATTAAAGCGGTACGCGAGCTGGGTTCAGAACGTCGTGAGACAGTTCGGTCCCTATCTGTTGTGGGCGAAGGAGATCTGCGGAGAGCTGTCCTCAGTACGAGAGGACCGGGATGGACCTACCGCTGGTGCACCGGTTGTTCCGCCAGGGGCATAGCCGGGTAGCTAAGTAGGGAAAGGATAAGCGCTGAAAGCATCTAAGCACGAAGCCTACTCCAAGATGAGATCTCCCATTCGCAAGAAGTAAGACCCCTTAAAGACGATAAGGTAGATAGGCCAGGGATGGAAGTGCAGTGATGTACGGAGTTGACTGGTACTAATCGGTCGAGGACTTAATCAGGAATATGGAATTTCTTCAGAAAAGTTGTTCGGTTTTGAGGGATCGAAAGAGAACTCAAGATCCGGTGGCGATAGCAAAGTGGACACACCTGAACTCATCCCGAACTCAGAAGTTAAGCACTTTCACGGCGACAATAGTTGGGCTTGCCCCTGCGAAGATAGCTAGCTGCCGGGTC
>JAIJUV010000195.1 GCA_022732315.1 Prevotella sp. | reverse complement strand
TAAATTCGATAGTTCCAAATGAGAATAAGCATATAGTGTTGTCGGAGAGTGATTGGGACGAATTGGAGGTGTTTTTAAATAGTGTGGAAAACCTATTTGGGAAAAGACTCAAGCAAAAGTACAGGCACATTAGTATATCGTAGCCTCATTCTTGGTTTGAATATTCAAAATCGGCTGCAAAGGTACGAATTTCAGCGAATATTTGCAATACCTTGAAGTAGGTAAAGTTTATACGTGGATACGACGATATAGGGAATAGGTCTCTGTTGCATAGATATTATGGGTAGAAAAAAAGACAATGAAGATGTGCCAAACTTGGAAGCTCTTGGCACATCTTTGTTTTATGACGTTTAATATAACTTGAAATTAATGTCAAGTTTTATTGTCTGATTGAGTTCGGAACTATTGGTGAATGTCCCATAGAGTCTGCCATCAATGCCAGACCAAACACGACTTGAATAATCCCACGTCACACCATTATGTTTCTCGGTTTTAGAGTCTGGTGTAACCGTAAAATAATTCCATTCGGTAGAAATCTGAGAATGCTCCGTAGGAGTGTAAGTAACAGTATTTTCTGTTCTTGGATCCTCTACGGTAATATAGCATTTGTCCTTTGTTTGAACAGATGTAGGGTCATTGTTAGGTGACGCTATCATACAATTAGTCCTTGAAATATTATCAAGATGAAGGCAAAGGGTAACAACAGAATCTGGTGTATCTACAAGTTTTACCTTCCAATCAAACATAGAGACCTTCTCTTCATTTTCTCTGACAATAAAATTATAATCAGATTTTGTAGAAGAAACCAAGGCGTTAATATCATTCATTGAGATTTCTGTGTCGTTCAACTTTCCCTTAACATAACTCTGATGATATATAACTTCTTCTGGCTCGTCATCTTTTGAGCAAGATGCCAATACTATTAGCATAAAGAATACCCATACAAGCATCTTGTAGTTTTTACTCTTCAACACTTTCTTTACCACAATCATAGTCGTATAATTCTAAAGCAATTACTATCTGATACTTGTTGGTGCTATAATAACATCTATCGCACCTGTGCTAAGAGATTTGATCTCATAGCCTTTTGAACTAGCATATTTATCTGATATAATAATCGGATCTTTGAAGTTTAGGTATAGACTGCCTAAATCATCATCTTCATCCTTGTATTGATATGAAATAGTGAAAGTCTTTTGTTCAGAGACTTGGCTGCTAAATCCAAGATTAAAACTTTCTTTATCATATTTCCCACTACCACTCACATCTGCTTTAGTGGTATAGCTTGTTGTGTAACTGCTCGTTGTTGTCTTTATAGTACCATTATCTTTTTCAAAGAACTTAATATACATACTTACAGGGCTATTTGAAAGATCCCATGTTCCTGTAAGATATAGATTTTTTGAAGAAACATCTACCCATTTTCCCATAAGGTCTTTTGAGGTAGTAGTGTACCACCATTTGCTATGACGGAATCCTGTATGGTGTTGTTTGGTAACATGAAATTTACTAATGTAGAATAAATCAGAACCATTTACTGAAATTGTTTTAGTCTCGGTCATACTACTGTTTCCAAGATAAACTTGAAAGACAATTTCAAAAGCTCCATCTGTCCACAAATCTTTTGCTATTTGTTCATCAGAAGGATGCCCCTTTTTGTAATAGGCATCATTCTTAAGATGCGGATCTTCCCCTATCTGTTTGTCAGTAATGCTGCCATATTTTAGGGGGTCAATTCTAAATTTATAAAGTTTCTCTCTCACATTTGGATCTAACTTGCCATTTTCTTTGTTATTTGGTGACAAATCATAATAGACATATTCTCTATCTATCAAATACTTGTCGATATAATGATTATTATAGGCAGTAATGCATCTTTTGTCAAGACCATCAGCTTCTTTCAAATATGGTTTATCTTCTAGAGCAGTTTCGGTATTATCTTCGTCGTAATGAGAATACTTTGCCCTTGTTTCACAAGATTTTGTTCCATCAAAAGCAGAATCAACAAAATCATACTTATTCATATCCATGTCAGAGTTGTTGGCAGAACGAGTTGCCTTTTTGCCTACAACTTTCATTCTCTCGTTTGACTTTACCACCATAAAAGGAAAATTAGGTAAGTCTCCCTTAGGCAAAGATAAAAGGGAATCCCCTTCTGCATAGAATACAGAATTGTCGTTATCCTTTGCATATGTAACTGCAACTTGTTCATCTGAAGTATCCCACTTATTGATGCTAAAAGCACCAAAAGAAGCTAAGTCTGGTATCATCACCGTCAGCAAAGGTAAATTTTTCTCAATTGTAGCTATTTCATTTTCAGAAGAATAGGACACAAGTATGTCACGCAAGGTTTTCCCATCTGTGACAGTCTTGTCTTTTACAAATGGATAAAACACGTCATAATCCTTATCATACTGCTTCTCTGCTTCACTCTTTAAAAAAGTTCTTAAAGCTTCATTCTTTGCTACTGCAATAGACAGAATTTTAGCAAAAGATTTCTGAGCGTCGGTTTCACTAATCGTTAAATCACTCACATTACTCTTGGCATCAAGTACGCCACTTACATTGTCATCAGACTCACATGCTGACAATGAACATATAAGTGTTACAATGCATAGGAGCATAAAGATTTTTTGTTTGACAATTAAATTCATTTTAATACAATTTTTAATAAAACATTAAATTTTTCGGATGCAAAATTATAACGTTATTTCGGTTCGTGCAAGCCCAATCACCATGAGTCGGAGAAATTGGGATATGAGTCCCTATAAATTGCAGATGAATCTTGTCCTACTACCCAATAACATGGTTCGTAGGCGAAAATAACGGATTCATGGGCGATTTTTCGTCTTTCATAACTCTAACTATTGGTAATTTCGTAAAAAAGCACTAAATTTGCACACAAAAATGAGTAATATGAGCAAATATAATAGTTTTATAAAGAATTGGTGCATCATATCCATCGCCACCTGTATTTTTTCCTACATAATGTGGGGATTGATGGACTTTGAAACATTCGTAGGCACAGGTCTCACCATTGAAGACTTGTGCTTCGACATTGCATATTGTTCCTTTTACACATTGTTTTCTTTGTGGGTTTCATTTTTCTTGGGTAACATCTTTATAAGAGACAAGATAAGCTATCCTCGCTTTGCCACCCATATCCTTTTGATATTGCTAACCAACTTTGCTTGGGCTGTTGCATTTGAAAATATATTTGATAGTCTTTGGCATGCAGGAAACGAGGTCTATTGGGACAGGATATATGTCTTTGGACTAATCGCCACATTGCTGACCATGGTGAATGCGTGCCTATATTATTGTTCCATCCTCATCAAGAAAGAGAAGGAAAATGTAGTGCTTACCAGCAATCTCTTGCGTCAGCAAACGAATCCGCATTTCATATTCAATAGCATCAACACGTTGGCAGATTTGATAGAGGAAAATCCTGTACTGGCAGAAAGTTTCACTCTGAAATTCTCTGAAATCTACAGATATGTAGTCACACATCTGGATAATGAGACGGTGCCTGTACATGAAGAGATTCATTTCGTGAAGAACTATTGTGAGCTTCAAGAGATAAGTTCTCCTCATACCATACATGTGGAAATTGCCGAAGAACTAGAAAGATGCAAGAATAAGACCTTACCATTGGCGATACAAATGATGGTAGAGAATGCGATAAAGCATAACTGTCATACTAAGGAAAGTCCGCTTTCTATCTCAGTGTATTGTCATGGCGAATATATTATCGTTAGAAATGTAGTGAATCCGATAAAGAGCACTTTACCTACAACACAAAAGGGATTGTCAAACTTACGTCTGCGCTATAGTCAATTAGGAAAGGAACTAGTCGTTAGTAACGATAATAAATATTTTGAAGTCAAACTTCCAATCTTATCAAAATCATGAAAGTTTTAATCATAGAAGATGAAGAACGTGGCTTTTCAAGACTGAAACGCCTCTTGCAAAACATAGACAACTCTATGGAAATACAAGGACCGTTAACAACAATGAGAGCGGTCATCGACTATCTGCAAAATCCGCATGACGAGGATGTAATCTTTGCGGATATAAGACTGGGCGATGGTGATGTGTTCGAGGCTTTCTTGGAGATAGCCCCAACTTCGCCTGTGATATTCACCACGGCTTATAATGAATATGCCTTGGAAGCATTCAAGAGCAATGGCATCGCCTATCTTCAGAAACCGATATTGCCAGAAGAATTGGAGAAAGCTCTAATAAAGGCTAAAGCCCTATGCAGCAAAGTCATAGATTACTCAGCTCTGATGGAGAAAATGGGGATGGCAACAGGCAAGAAATGGAGAGACCATTTCCTTGTGCATATCTATGATGGCTTCAAACTTGTCAAGACTACTGACATTAGTTATTTCTTCTCGGAGAATGGTGTCGTAAGAGCATATCTTAGTGATGGTAATTCTGTAACCATCAATCAATCTTTGAGTGACTTGGAACAGCAACTGAATCCCAATTTGTTCTTCCGTGTCAGCCGCCAATATATGGTAAATATCGAGCGCATTGACAAACTCACCAATTTCTTCAAATACAAAATGACCATTAGCCTTCATGGATTTCCTGAGTTGCGAATTGTGGTCAGCAAAGACAAAATCATGCAATTGAAGAATTGGCTCGACAGATGATGACAAGAATTGACTTGATGTTTTTTTCGCACAACTATATAAAAAAAGAAGTTTCACTGTGGTACATATTGTTGGGAGTCGTACCACGGTGAAAATTGTGGAAACAGACAATATACATTAAATTTGGATTCACTGATGTTTCTTATCTCAAATTACTTGCGAAGCAAGGTTTTACTATAAAAAGTTCTAATTTCCATAAAATTCCTCTTGTAAATTATTGGATATTTAGGAAAATATCGTATCTTTGCCCCCAAATTGAGGTGTTCTTTGCATATTGCAAAATACAGAAACGAGCAGAAGTCCGCTCGTTTCCATATTGTTACCTATATAATATAGGCAAACGCCCAACTTCTTGATTTTC
>JAIJUV010000021.1 GCA_022732315.1 Prevotella sp. | reverse complement strand
CGCTAGCCCAATGGCCGTAAGGCCAAATCCGTTTAAATTCCGTGCGTAATCCGTGAAGCAAGAATGTTCCGTTAACTCAGCGTAATCCGATGAAGAAAAGAGATAAAGATGAAGAAAAGTTCCCTCAATGAGGGATGAATTTAAGCATTTTTATCCCTCATTGGGGGATTTTTGCACGTTATGCAATCTTCGGATGTGACAAAATCTATCCCATTGCAGCATCCCTTCCTATGTATTCAACACTATTAAAATATGATATTAATCTAAAAAAAATCCGTATTTTAGTCGATTTATGAAATATTTATCGTATTTTTGTAGGAAAATTACGAATTTGGCTAAAATATTCAGAATATGATAAGAAGTTTTTGGGTAAAGAATTACTTGTCGATAGGTGACAAACAGGAGCTGAACTTTGTTGCAAAGGGTTCTGTTTCCGAACTTGTAGCGGAGATGCCTGATGGTACATGTCTCTATAAATTAGGTGTATTATATGGCTCAAATGCTTCAGGTAAATCCAACATGCTATGGGCACTGGATGAAGTTTTCCATCTTTTGGCTTATCCAAAGGGAAACGCTAATATGAAGATTACAAGATGCATTCCTTTTGAGTTGACAAAGAGTGAACCAACAGAAATGTTCGTTTCCTTTTATGCAGAGGAAATTCGTTATGACTATCAAGTGCGGTTTGATGTCAACCAGATTCTCCATGAAGAGCTTAATTACTACCCAAAAGGCTCCAAGGCTCTTTTTTATGAACGTACCTACAAGGGAGAAAATCTACAGGCAGAAATCAAATTTGGTGCAAGTCTTCGCTTGCTACAAAAGACCCAAGATAGTATTCGTGAGAATACGCTCAATAATCATAGTGTCCTGTCGGTTTGCCTTAAAAACACCTTTAAGGAAGATATAGAGCCATTAGCAAAGCTTCATTCATACATCATGACTCATTACCATAATGTGGATGGTGATACCGAAAGCAAAGGTATTGTTGAGATTCTAAAGGCTGCGTATGATGACAAAAACAAGCATCAGTTTTTCTGTCAGATGCTGAAAAAGGCAGATTTGAATATCACAGATTTTCGCCCTGTATTGGAAGACCGTTCGCTATCTCAGGATTTCCGTGAGCATATTCAGAAGGAATCTATTCCGACATCTGTCAAGAACGAGCTGTTGCGTCCAACGGTTGAATCGGTAGTCTTTGAAAATCATTCCAAGAAAGGAACTTTTGACGTTTCTCTCAAATTGCAATCCAAGGGAACGCTTAAGTTCATCCGTATTTTGGATACGCTATACGATTTGATAAGTGGCAACCACATCTATTACTTGGATGAGTTGGGAGAAGATTTGCATTATGATTTGCTGTTCTATTATCTCAACATCTTCCTGTTTAATTCGGACCAGTCGCAACTATTGATTACAAGTCAAGAGACCACCTTGCTGTCGCAAGACATGATTAATGACAATCGCGGCGTGGTATGGTTCGTAGAGAAAAACAAGGAGACAGCTTCGTCAGAGTATAGTCGTGGTGATTCTTATGGCTTGCACAAGAATCTCTCTCTCTACAATTCGTATCGAATTGGCAGATTAGGAGCAAAGCCTGAATTAGGTTCTATATTTGTAGATTTGGAGGACTAAGTTATGGGCAAGCAAAGAAATACAATACTGATATTGGGAGAAGGACCAACCGAGTTTTTCTATTTCAAGTCGCTATGTGATGAACTGAAAGGTTTAACTATCAAGCCCGACTATCCTAAGCACACTAGTCTGAAGGAGTTGGAACATAAGATAGAAGAAGGCATCTCCCTTGGTTATAGCCATATCTTCTGCGTGATAGACATGGATACCAAGGATAGAGAGCCAGAACGTTCGCAATATGCTCGTTTAAAAAAGAAGTATGCTTTGATAATTGATAAGCCAAAGAAAGGAATCTTTTGCGAGGTAAAGTTCTTTGAAACTCATCTTTGCACCGAGTTGTTCTTTCTTTATTATTTCCGTTATACATCAAAGATGTATGTTGAACAAGAGCCTTTGTTGAGAGATTTAAACCAATGTTGTGATTATCGCAAGAAGATAGACTTCTTTATCAAATGCAGAGGTCTCCATTCTTACTTTGAGAAGAAAGGTGGTAGTTTGTCTGTCGCTATTGATAATTCCAACCGTTCGATTTTGGAAAAAAGTGCAGGCAATAGAGATTATACTTTCTCAGAATTGGGCCGCATGATAGAAGAACTCAGAAAGCTAAGTCAATGATGTTAGCATTTCCTCCCTATGTATCCCGCCAGGCGTCCTGCCGGATTTGAAATCCGGCATCAAAAAATGTCCTAACCTATTGATGCTCTGCGGATTTGAAATCCGCAGCAAAGGAGTATGTCTTTCCTTTTATTGGGGGGATTACAAATCCCCCGGTTTTAATAGGTCGAACCTTTTTTTACGGCGGATTGCAAATCCGCCGGGACGCCTGGCGGGGTCGATTATTATTATCACAATTATGAAAATATATCCACAAAATTATGGAAAAGTGGATATAGATAGTTAATATAAAACGAAAAGACAATGAAAAAGTTTGCAATTATCAGTTGTGTATTAATGCTTATCATTAATTGTTGTACACAAAAAAAAGAAAAATCAGAAATAGTCGTAGAGACATCCTATAATCAATACAACATATTCTATGTACAAAAACAGGATGTTCCTACATCTATTTACTTTCCCTTTTCATATGAAAAGGAAAAGTCACTAACCATTTGTGTTGTGACAAAAGACATGTTTGACTATTTGAGAGGAAAGACCATAGTTAGTCGAAACAGCAAAGACGAAGAAATAAAAATCCCCCTTGGAGAAGAAACTTTGCAACAATTTGATTTGTGTCTGAAGCATGCTTCGAACTTGTATCCAATAAGAAATCTAAATTATATTTATGGCAATACACTTATGTTTGGAACCCATGCTCTATTGGACGCAAACAAAACAAAATATTCTTCGTTTGCAAGATATGAAGACTATTGCCATGCAGTAGATCATGCTTTAACAAAAACTCCACTTTACGAGAAAATGAATAAATTATTATTTAAATACGGATTAGGCATAGATACTATTCAGGCTGAAAATAGAGATGGACGCAAATATCTTATTCTGCCTAAAAAGGCGATAATAAAAAGTTGCCATATTGATAAACATACATTCATACCAGATAGTGTATTGCTTACTCCTATAACGATAAAGATAAAGAAACGAAAAGAAGGCTCTTTTAAAGACTGAAGATCTGTAAAAGAAAAACTCTGTGTGGTAGTAACTAGTCGGCACCCGTAGGGGTGCTGACTGGTTACGTAAATGATTAAACAAGAAGACAATGAAAAAGTTTGCAATTATCAGTTGTGTATTAATGCTTATCATTAATTGTTGTACACAAAAAAAAGAAAAAGCAGAAATTGTCGTAGAAAAATACTATGACGAAGCCTATATTTGTCATGTACAAAAACAGAATATTCCTACGTCTATTTACTTTTCCTTTTCGTACGAGAGGAAAAACACTCTATGTATTGGTATCTTGTCAAGAGATGAATTTGAATATTGGACAAGAAAAAAAAGAGTCTTTAGAAACGTAAAAATCCCCCATGGAGAAGAAACTTTGCATCAATTAGATTTGTGTCTAAAGCATGCGGCAAATTTATATCCAATAAAAAATATAAAATACATTTTTGGTGATACTTTCGTGTTTGCTGATTACGCTCTATTGGATGCAAAAAAAATAGACTACCATTCATTTGATTATTATGTTGACTATTGCCATGCTGTAGATCATACCTTATGTAATACTCTCCTTTATGAGAAAATGAACAAATTGTTGTATAAATATGGTTTGACTATAGATACTATTAAGGCAGAAAATGAAGGTCGTAAATATTATGTTGCTTCAAGAAAAGAAATAAAAGATAAATGCAATATAAACAAGGCCACATTTATACCAGATAGTGTATTGGTTACTCCAATAACTATATACATAAAACAACGAGAAGGCATGCTATGAGCAACTAGTTTTGTTTATACATTATTGAACTTTCGCAAGTTTTGCCCCACACGCCCTGAAAGGGAAGAAGCTCCTAGCCCAGGGCATCGCCCTGGGTATATGTGCTTAATGCCAGCAATATTGGTATGACCGTAAAGCCGTGTTGCAGCTCATTAAAACTTATATATAGGCAAAACCTTGACCTTATATCCATTTTTCTCAATTACTCTTTCCTCATTCATCGTGACAATGATCAGATTGGAGCATTTGAGTTCTCCCGCACATTCTATGATGCTATCTATCTCTCGCTTGAGCGTTCGTTCGGAAGATAGGTCATAACATACTTGTATCAGACTTTCTACATGAGCACCATGCCTTGTAACAAAATCTGTCTCCTTGTCATTATGGGAGCGATAATAGAAAAGAGAGGTTTCCGTATGATACCCCCTGCGAACCAACTCGATAAAGACCTGGTTTTCCAGTAACCTGCCCAAGTTCTCACTCACACTAAAAGCCTTGGCTTCTACAAAACCATTGTCAACCACATATACTTTCTGTGGAGCCTTCTTCATCATTTTCAACTTGTTGCTGTAACGCGGCAGATAATACAAGAGATAGGGTTCTCTTAAATATCCCATAAACTTCTTGGTGGTTGCTACGCTTGAAAATCCCAGCGCTTCTGCCAGTTCGTTGGCACTGAAAGGATTGCAGAAGTTGGAAACCAGATACATGGCCAGGTTGTTCAAATCCTCCACATTGCGTACTTTATGGCGCTTGGCAATGTCTTTCCAAATGATGGAATCAAAGAGTGTAGAGAGATAGTTTTGGGTCAGGCTTCTTGCTGCTACAGTCTCTGGATAACCACCATGGTGCAGATAGTCTGCTATAAGCGAGAGGTCTGATGAGCTATCTTTCATCTCTGATACTTCCGAAAGATTTCTGTGGTTCCAGATAAAGAATTCTGAAAGACTGAAAGGCAGCATCTCTATCTGGATATATCTGCCTGTGAGTAATGTTGCCATTTCGCTACTCAGCAGTTTGGCGTTGCTTCCCGTAATGACCATATTGATTCCCATGCGGTAAAGCTTGGAGACCCACAAATCCCAACCATCCAGATTTTGAATCTCATCAAGCAGAAGATACTCGAAGTCGGGATAAACGGCACGCAGTGTTTCCCAAACCAAGTCATCATCCCATGCACTCAGGAGTTTGCCGTCATCAAAATTCAGATAGGCAAAGTTCCTGCCTTTCAGCATCAGCAAAGCCTCTGTCGATTTGCCTGTTCTTCTAGGACCCGTTATCAACTTGATTTGCGTGCTTGCCAACAGTTCATCCACATCATATTGGGTATGACGTGTAAGGTAAGGACGGGAAAGCAGGATATCCCGTTCCTTTTTCTGGTTATTGATAATTGTTCTCATTTCTCTTCAGATGAATTGATTAAACCATGGCAAAGATACAAAAAATATTCAATATATCATTCGTATTGAATAAAAAAGTGCTGATTTTATTCAATACGATGAACAAAATGAATAAAATCAGTACTTTTTTGAAGTGTACTCAGTTAATAATTCATTCCGAAGTACCAGAGAGAAATGACATATTACAAGCGAAATATAGATAAAAACCTTCTGCTGTGCTCCCCTCACCTATCTCGACTTGCACAGCAGATTGTTGATCTGCTTGCGGATATTGTTGATGCCGGTGGTGACATGGGGAGCAAGCGGAAGAAGAACACGGATGAACTCCTGCATCACCGCCGTATCGCGATCCACCTTCACGGATGAATCCCACACCATGGCATCAACCACCAGGGCCAGCTCACGGGCACTGACACATACAGAGAGCTTGGCAACATACTCCTCCAAGGTCTCCACATTATTAATATATATAGCAAGATGAAGCTCTTCCTGGCGGAGCTTCAATAACGGAGTCTCGATTCCGGCTTCTTTTTGTACTAGCATATCCATTATTTTTTAGTTCTGTAAACGAGCAGTGAATCAGAAGTAAACCAAACAGAATGAATAGTAAACGCACTTGACTTTGCTCTTTTTTTGTTGTATCTTTGCAACGTCAATCAGACAAAAACTTAATTATTAACCTTTTAACAGTTTGTTTTATGAGTAAGAGTTACAAAGTTTTAAAGACAGTGGTCCACATGGGACCTAAGAATGGTAAGACACTCTACAGCGTTCGACCTTACAGCTACGGTACGCTGACCACCGATGAAGTAGCCAAGCAGATTTCCATGGAGTCTACCGCTACTCCTGCCGACGTAAAGGCTGTGCTCGACCGCTATGCCTACTATGTGAAGGAGAACCTGAAGAAGGGTTACGACATCGAGCTGCTCGGCTTCGGAAAGCTTTACCTCCGCTTCATCACCAGCGGTGCCGTGGAGGACGAGAAGAATGCCAACGCTAAGCTCGTGAAGAGCCTCATCCCTTCCTTCCGTCCTGCGTATAGCCTGCTCAAGAACGGAAGCCGTGTCTATAACCTGGTTCCTGACAACATCGAACTCGTGAATTACGATGACGAGAAGAAGAGCAAGACACCAGGTGATTCTGATGGCGGCGGTTCTACCGGCGAGAACAAGAACCCGGGATCGGACGATAACACCCAGGGCGCAGGCGGTTCGGGCAATACGGGCGGCACTGGAGACACCGACCAGGGTGGCAATACCGACCAGGGTGGCGAGAGCTCAGGCGGCAACGAGCACATTACTCTCTAACCGGAAAAACCATAACTGCCTATGAATCTGAATGATGTTCATAACAGGAAGATTTCCTGGACCAGTGTGCTGTATGCCGTGCTGCAAGCGCTGATTGCTGCTCTCACGGCACTGGGTGTGAGTTCATGCGCCCTATTGATGAACTACTAATTCCTTAACTACAAGATGAGCCTATGACTAAGGATCAGTTTCCTATGACGATTGGCGGGGAGATGGTTCGCAATGAGCGGACCCTCCTTGCCAGCGTGGAGGGCGGACGATTTATGATGTCGCCCAAGTCCGTGAAGTACCTTGTGCTGCATTGTTCTGCTACGAGGTGCAATCAGGATTATCCGGTGGAGCAGTTGCGGCGTGACCATCTGGCTCGCGGTTTTCGTGACATCGGCTACCACTTCTATGTGAGGAAGGACGGCAGTTGTACGCAACACCGTCTCCTGCTGGAGGTGGGTGCTCATGCCCGCCCCTATAACCGATGTTCTATCGGCATCTGCTATGAGGGCGGCCTGGATGAGGAAGGGAGACCTCAGAACACCCTGACTCCGGAGCAGTATTCCAGAATCTGTGAACTGGTTGCTGTTCTGATGAGGCTTTTTCCGAAAGCCGAATTTCTAGGGCATCGGGATTTGCCGGGGACTACTCCCAAAGAGTGTCCTTGCCTGGACACAAGAGAGACCTTTCCTTTGCAAAAATACAAAAAAATATGATTCGAACAAAAATATTTGCGTATTTTCATGGAAATAAATGATTGAAAACAAATAAATGGCATTAGAATATGGAAAAGCTCCTATCCTAATGCCATTTTTTATTATATTACTTTCTGGCGAAAGTTACTTTACAATCTTCAACGCCTGCTTGCCTACCTTTACCAGGTAGATGCCATGAGCTGCATCGGCGAGCGACAATGACTTCACGTTCTTGGCTGACTTCACTGCTGCACCTGCGGCTGTATAGACCGTGATGTCGGCTGACTTGGCGAGTGTTACCTCATTGCCATCCCAATCGATGGTGTTGTCGTCGGCAAGAACCTTGCTGATGCCTGATGACTCTGCATTGCTGTAGAAGATGTATGAGTAAGTGCCTTCAGTGGTCTTGTCCTCATCACTACCCTTCACATTATCAGTCTGATAAAGAGCATAGTTGCCGTTCTCGGCTACGGATGTAATCAGCACCTGCTCACCCTTCTGCATGGCTGGGGTCTTGGTATTGATCTGATAGCCCAGAGGAGCCTCGATGGTGCGGTCAAAAGTATTCTCTACCCAACCTACCAGAGTGACTTCATCCTCATCAACCAGCATGCCGCTGATGATTTCTGCCTTGTGCTTGGCATCACCCTCATCGAAAGCACTGGCTACAGCCCAGTTCTTGCTGAGACTTGCTGCATCCAGACAGGCTGCGTAGGCATCGCAACCTCCCAGATAAGAGATGGTGTTGTCGAAAGGAAGTGCCTGGTTGAAGGAACCTGCCAGATAGAGCTTGCCTTTCTGATAGACCATCTCGTCGATGGTGTTCAGAGTGTTGGAATTATCTGTGGCTACAGAATGATAAACCTGGGTAGTTACCTGGTCGCCATCGATGGCTGCCAATACGTAGGCATGCTCGGTAGCACTCGCTTCATAGGCTGTCTCAATCTTGGTATCCTTGCCGGCAGCAGTAAGGGTCATATCCTTACCGGATGCTACGTAAGCTACGTAAATCTTGCCGTCGTTGATGGCGAAGTTAACGTCTTCTGTATTGTAGGTAGCCTCATTTGTCAACTGCTCTGTAGCGCCAAGCACAGAAACGATGCTGGCATTTGCCAGGTCGGCTGCATCGAAAGAGAGCACGCACATGGTGGTTTCATCACTATACAACATACCATCTGAACATGCATATTTACCCTGCAGGGTAACACCATCCAAGGCTACATTGCCCTTGTAAGAGGCAGAAAGATAGAGCTTGTTGCCATCAACTACCAGTTTCTTGGCTGTGAAAGAAGGGTTCAGCAAGCCAATCATATCCAAGGCTGCAATCTCTGCATCGCTCTCGGCAAGGATGGTCTTGGAAGCTACATACGCACCCTGCTTGTCGTACTTCACGATGAAGCCGGATACCTTATCTACCTTGTCGGCCATACCGGTGATGGTAGCCTTGGTTTCGCCGCTGGCATCCTTGATTGCTACCTGATCAGCAAATACGCCGGCTGCATAAACGTTGCCCTCGGCATCGGTAGCCACAGTGGTGATGGTGGCAGCACCAGCCAGACCGGCAGCCCACTTCTTGGCGCCAGCCTTATCATACTTGGCAATGAAGGCACTGTTGGCCACATGCTCCAGATAGCTGGCAGCGAACTCCAGATCCTTGGTAAAGCTACCGGTTACGATGGAGTTACCCTCGTTGTCAACTGCCATGGCTGCAGCACGGGTCAATTCCTTGGCTTCTGCTGTGGTGGTGAGGTTGTCTGTCCAGGTAGGAGCATCCAACACATCCTTGGCATTGGCAGCAACCGTTGCCAGCGCCAGCATCATTGAAAATGTAAATCTTCTCATGATTAATTAATTTTTATGTGAAACAATTATTTTACTTGCCCTCCCATTTCTCGATATTCGGATTCGCCTCTACTGCCTCGATTGGGAAGCGGAGGGTATACCGGGAATCGTTGGCTTCAAGTACATAGCTATTCTCACCGTAGGTCTTGCTTAACTGCTGACGGGTGGTACGACGGAGGTCGAACCAGCGATGGCCTTCGAAGGCAAGTTCGCAGGTGCGCTCGCTGTAGATGGCTTTGAGCAAGTCCGCCTTCTGCATGGTATCAAGCTCGGCTGCATACTGGTTGTATTTAGCTGCTGCATATCGCTTTGCCATCAGCGCCTTGAGATAGGTGCGAGCCTCAACCAGATTAGCATCATCGGCTGCTGCGTTGTCGGCTGCATTCTGGGCAGCAGCCTCAGCTGCAATGAGGTAGGCCTCGGCAGAACGGAAGGAGCAGCGATAGCCGTCGTTGCCCTTGTCGCCATATTTAATCAGACTGTAGACGCTGGCGGTCTGTGCCTTGAAATAGAGCGCCTTGCGCTTGTCGCCCGTGCGATAGGAATCAACCAGCGCCTTGCTAGGTACGCCAATCTTCACATAGCCGGAAGTCATCACCTGCTCCAGGGCAACGATGCTCTCCACCGACTTATAGTAGTTTGGCAATACCTTTGAATCGGTCAGATCTTCCAGGTCGCCATGTTTCTCCATCACCACTTTCGCTTCTGCCAGGGCATCCTGCCAGTCGCCCTTGTAGAGATAGACTCTAGCCAGCAGAGCATCGGCAGAAATCTGGTTGAATCGGTAGGTGTAGCCCTCGTCCCAGGCAGCCACCTTCAGACGGGTATTTGCCTCCTTGATGTCGGCAATCACCTGCTGGTAAACCTGTTCCACGCTGCTGCAGGTGAGCACGTTGTTGACATTTGCCTCCAGCGAGAGCGGGATGCCGCGGGTGGTAGCCGGATTGCAATGGGTATAGGCATCGGCATAGAGATTGACGAGCAGGAAGTGGCAGTAGGCTCTCATCATATAGGCCTCGCCCACCAGCTGGCTGATTTCATCCTGTGTAGCCTCGGTAATCTTGTTCTGATTCTCGATGATGTAGTTGGCGATGTAGATGGCATGATAGTAACGGCGCCAGCCGAAAGAAGCCGTGGTGCTCTGCTGGTTGAGGTCGTTCCATGCCCAGATGTCGAAGTAAGAATCGTAATCCTCGGTAGAGGTGGATGCCTTGCTCAGGGTCATCTCGTCGCTTCTCAGGGTGGCGAGTCCACGGTCTTCCGGGAAATTCTTGTATTCGTAGGTGAGCAAGGCTCTGTATTCCTTGCCCGTCTTGGCTATCACCTTTCCGGTTGGGGTGATGTCGAGGAAATCATCGCAACTGGTGAATCCTATCATCGCCAACAGCATGACGATGCCCATCAAATATCTTCTTTTCATTGTCTTCATTCTTTTAGAAATTTACGTTTACGCCAAATATGAAACTCTTCGGGATAGGCTGCGCGTATGGGTTGCCCATCGTCTCTGGGTCCAGATAGTTGTCGTAGTTGCTGGCGATGACGAGCAGATTGCGTGCCTCAAGAGAGAGGGATGCACTCTTCACGCCGATGCGGCTCAGCCACTGGGTTGGCAACTTGTAGCCCAGGCGCAGGCTCTGAAGGCGGGCGTAGTTGCAATCCTTCACCCAGGTATCGAGCATGCTGTAGAGGTTGTATTCATTGTACTGCACGTACTCGCGTGGACGCTCGGTGCTGACCATCAGTTTGGCGAAACTGCCGCTGGTGTTATCTGCCGTCCAGCGGTTCAGAATATCGCGGTTCACGTTCAAGCCTCTGTCGTAATTGGCTGGCGAGTAGCTAGGCTGCACGCGCACCTTCATGCCGAAGTTGAAGGTGAAGTTGATGCCCAACTGCCAGTTCCTGTAATCGAAGGTGTTGATGAAACCACCCGTCCACTTTGGATCGGTGCTGCCCATGTAGGTATACAGGTTGCGCTGTTCCTCGGCGGTGAGGGTGCTGGCGCCATGGGCATTGAGCTTCAGGAACTCGGTGGCAGATACCTTCTCGCCATTCTTGTTGACGAAGAGCGGATAACCGTCGGCGTCGAGTCCGGCTGTCTTATAGGCGAAGAGTGCGCCCACAGGATAACCTTCACGGCCAGGATAGGTGGCGTTCTGAGCCACGGTTTCCTGAATCACCTTGTTCTCGTTGTAACCGATGTTGAGATTGGTGGTCCAGTTGAAATCCTTGGTATGGATGTTTCTGGTGCCCAGGGCTATCTCCACACCCTTGTTGTTCATGCTCGCCCAGTTGATGGTGGTAGAAGAGAATCCACTCTCCAGCGGCAGCATCTTCAGACCGATGAGGTCGGTGCTGTGGCGATAGTAGTAGTCTACAGAGAGGGTAATGGCATTGTGCAATACGGCAAAGTCGATTCCGGCGTTCACGTTCTCCGTCTTCTCCCATTTCAGGTTAGGGTTAGGAGCGGTCTCGCTGTTGATGATGTCCTCGCTGATGCCTGGCAGGATGGTGCCCTTCTTCAGTATACCTATCAAATAAGGTGATGTATTCTTGTCGATGTTACCCTGCAAACCGTAAGAGGCACGGAGGCAGAGATTGTCCATCCACTTCACGTCCTTGAGCCAATTCTCCTCCTTCGCTCTCCAGAGTCCACTCACGGAGTAGAGAGGCAGATAGCGGTATTTCTTGGCTACGCCGAAGACGTCTGAACCGTCGAAACGAACGCTTCCACCGATGGTATAGCGGTTGAGAAGCGAATAAGAACCTGTGGCATACCAGGATACGTAGGCATTCTCCGACTCTGTCTCCTGATGCAGCGGATAGGAATCTGCCCAGGTCTGGCTAGGGAAGATGACCGGCTGGGTGGTGAGGGTGCGGGAATCATATCCGTAAGCCACGCTGTAGATGGAATTTGACTTGGCATGGCGAACCTCGGTACCCAGCATGAAGTTGACATCGTGGATGCGGTTGAAGGTCTTCACGAATTCAGCCATCGCCTTCCAGGTCCACTGGCGGTTGTGATACTCCGTGGTCTTGTGCATACCTCCATCCGGCAGGAAACTCTTCTTCACGCCGTCGGCACCCTGGTATTCGGTGAAGAGTTTCTCCTTGCGCATGGCGTAGGTGTTCTCGTTGGCATACTTGCTCAGGGAATATGAATCCTCCTGCAAACCAAACTGCGAGGTAATCTTCAGATAGTCGGTGAGGCGCAGCTCGGCATTGAGAATTGCCATCATCGAACGGTCGCGGCGCTTGGTGTTGGCATTGGATCTCTCCTCGAAGATATTGAAGTTGAGTGAGGAATCCTCCTTGCCCTGCACGTTGGTATCGTAGTTGTAGTTACCGTTCTCATCGTATGGAGTGAAGTATGGGTTTGCCAATCGGGAATAATATACCGGGTTGGTAAAGCCGTTGCTATCAGTGAGATAGGTGTTCTGCTTACGCTCGTTGGCATATACGGAAGCGCCCACCTTGAGGAGTTTGTTCACCTGGTAGTTGGTCTTCAGGGTGATGTTGTATCGGGTGTTTCCCACGCCCTTCACGTTACCCTGCTCGTCGGTATAGCCCACGGATGTATAGTAGTCGCTCTTGTCGCCGCCACCCGAGATGCCGAGGTTGTACTCCTGGGTGAGTGCATTGCGGAAGAGGATATCATTCCAGTCGGTATTGGTGTTGCGGAGCTGGTTAATCTGGTTCTGGGCTGTCTGGCTCAGCGCATTCCATCCGCCTGCCTTGTAGGCACTGGTTTCGCCCAGGCTGCTGAGGATGCCTGCTACCCCACCCTTGTTCTGGCGATAGGTGTAATCAGATGCCAGCAGACCGAGTTCCAGGTCTACCTTCTCATTGCTGTTGAGCAGGTTGAGTCGGTCGATATCCGTCTTAGGCATGAAGGTCATCTTGCCCGAGAAGTTGATGACCGGTGCTCCCGCACGTCCCTTCTTGGTAGTGATGACGATGACACCATTGGCTGCTCTCGCACCGTAGATGGCAGTGGCTGCAGCATCCTTGAGCACGGTGATGTTGTCGATATCGGATGGATTCAATCCGGCGATGGAAGTCTGGTAGATATTGTCGATATCCTTCAGATCCTCCATGCTTGGGATATCGGTGCCATCCATCGGGATACCATCGAGCACCCACAGCGGTTCCTGGGTACCGTTGATGGAAGCGGTACCACGGATGCGGATCTTCACCGGCGCACCCGGTGCACCCGAAGAGGTGATGGAAGAAAGTCCGGCAATCTGTCCGGCAAGTGCCTGGTCGATGTTGTTGACGGCACCGATTTTCTCATCGCTGATTTTCAGGGTGGTTACCGCCGAAGTCAGCTTGCGTCGGTCCAGTTCCTGATAACCCGTCACCACCACCTCGCCAATCTGCTTGGCGTCAGATTCCAAAACCACCTTATAGTCGTTTTTTCCTGGTTCGATGTTGACATCCTTGGTTTCAAATCCCATGAATCTTACGGAAAACGACTTATCCTGGGCATCCACCTTGAGGGTGAACTTGCCTTCGTAGTCGGTCACGGTGCCATGTGACACCTTCTTGTTCGGACCTCTCACCACAGAGATGGTAGCGCCTGGCAGCGGGTCGTCGCCCATGCTGCCATCCACCACGATACCCGTGATGGTGCGCTCCTGTGCCGAGAGGATGTTCATGGCGAAAACCATGAGCAAAAGCATGAATGTTCTCATTCTCATATACAATCTCTCTATTTTTTTGTTTACCTTAATTACTTAATCCCTTAATTCTTAATTATCAATTATCAATTGTTAATTATAAACTATCTAATCTCCTGACCTAAAGCCGTCTGGATTCTCATGATTACGTCCTCGTAGTGGAACTGGGTGGCAGTATCGCCCGAACGGCGCTTGCCCTTCAGCAGGTTGAGGATTCTCACGAGTTCACCACGCTTCACGCTGATGGCATCGCTCACGCGTGCCGTCTGGGTGCCGCCCATGTCGATGGTGCGAGGAGCCGAACTGAGGCTATGGCATGGCATGTTGAAATCAGGCGAGTCGATGATGGCAGGAGAATCGAAAATCTTCTTGTTGATCTTCACGCCCTCCTGCTGAGCGGCAGCCGTGATGAGCGCATCCACGAAGTTCTTCTGCAACTGGCGGTCGTCTACGCTGAGCGACTTGCCTGCCAGGGTCTTGCCGAAGAAGTGCTTATGCAGCATATCCATCATCTCTACGGCTGTGAATGCATTCTTGCCGTTGTTCTGCTCGTTGGCAAACATGCGCATGATGCGGCTGTTGTCGAGCATATCCCAGAGCATGTAGCTCTGCTGGTTCTGCAGCGCATAGTCTGGTGACTGCTCCTGCACGCCCAGCGGCGTATTCTTGTTGATGAAGGTATACTTGTTGAGCTCGCTTCTGAAGAGCCACTTCGGACAGGTGAACACCTCGTCGATGAGGAACTGCACGGCTCGCTTCTGCTTGTCCTTCTCCACGAAGGTGAAGGTAGGCTTGCCATCGTCGATGGTGGTATTGTCGATGTACATGCCGCCCACATTGGCGAGCACATGGTAGAGGTAGAGACTCCACTGGAAGATGACGCCCTGGTAGAGCTTCGAAGCCTCATCGTAGGTCTGACCAGGTTCGCCTGTGCGGGTCCAATCGATGATGTTAGGCATCACGCGCTTCAGGTTGGCGATGCCATAGGCAGCCGACTTCATGGCGTCATCGCCCAAATCCTCGCTCAGGGAACGTGGGTCGATGGCGGTGCGCTGGCTCTGCGTCTCGCTGTATCTGAATTCCTTTCCGCTGTGCTTCTTCAGGAAATCCTGCTGTGCTGAAGCGGCCTTCTTCTCATCCGGGAACCAGCGGTAACCCCACTCTATCGCCATCAGGTCGTAAGGACCTATTTGCGGAGAAATCTGCTGGATGCCATCTCCCGGCTGTGCCACATAGTTGAAACGGGCATAGTCCATGATGGATGCTGCAGTGCCGCATACATGGTCGGTGAACGACTTGGAACGGAGGGAATCCGTAGGGTATGCATTGGATGCTATCATGTTGTGGCGCAATCCGAGCGAGTGGCCCACCTCATGGCAGGCTACGAATCGGGCTGCATCGCCTATCAAGGCCTCTGGCAATTCATACTGGCGTGCATCCTTGTTGTAGGCTCCTGTCTGCACCATGATCCATTCGCGCAGGAGCGACTTCACGTTGTGCCACCAGATGATGTCTGCCTCCAGAATCTCGCCTGTTCGTGGGTCGATGACGGAAGGACCCATGGCGTTCGCCTTCTCTGATGCATCGTAGGTCAATACCGAATATTTCATGTCGTCGCCTTCGGCAGCAATGCTGTCGGTGAGGTCGAACACCTGTACGGCATTCTTGAATCCTGCCTTCTCGAACGCTGCGTTCCAGTCGGTCATACCTCTTTTAATATAGGGGCGCAGGAACTCCGGAACGGCTGGGTCGATGTAGAAGACGATAGGCTTCTTAGGCTCTACCAGTTCGCCACGCAGATAGGCCTGCTCATCCTTAGGTTCCAGGCGCCAGCGGGTGATATAGTTGTTGCGGGTCACCTCCTGCTGGTGGTCGCCATACTGCAATCGGCTGGTGGTGAAATAGCCCACGCGCTGGTTTTCCTTGCGTGCCACCATCGGGGTTTCTGGAAGGAGAACCAGCGAGCTGCTTACCTCCACGGTGATATTGGTCTTGCTCTTACCCTCGTGTACCACGGTGGTAAGTTCAGATGTTGCGGTGATATTATTGCTGAAAGCTTTGATATCGATGATGCGTGACAAATCGGAATCGGCAGAAGTGCCGAGATTGATGAGATTGAACACATCATTGAGATAAGTCTTCTTTCCGTTGAAGAGGTCGTTCACCTTAAAGATGACGGTGGAAGAATCCTTGGCCACCGCCTCTACCTTGAGGCTTGCGATGAGCGGATCAATGTAATTGCTTTCTACGGATGCCGCCATGGCATCCTTGGAATCTACTTCGGGAGTAAGGCGCTGCTGGCGCACAAAAACGGTCTTTTTATCCTGATTCCATTCAAAACGGATACACTGGTTTTCGTAGTTGATACCACGGTTTACACCTGCCTCGTTGAGTTCGGAAGGCACACGCTGCAGTTTGTTGGAAACGAGGAACACTCTCCCCATCAGTTTGGTAGGCATTTCAAGGTAGAAATCCTGTTCCTTCTTTACTACATTCATGACTCCTCGTACATTCACAGAGTCGCTGCCTACTATTTTTTTATAATCCGATGTAGGTTGCTCTGTTTTTTTCTTTTTCTTCTTGAACAATCCCATCTCCGGTGCAGCTTCCATGGAGATGGCATAGCAAGAACTTCCAATCAGGGTGGCAGTGATTGCCCCCAGCAAGAATCGCTTTTTATTCATTTAAAATCGTATATTTATTCCAAATATTATTGAATAATCTTCTATAACCTTGCAAAGGTAAGGACAAAAAGTCATGATACACAATTAATTATGTATTTTTGGAAAGTTCTTAATGGTTTTTAACGTTATTTTGGAAATGAATAAGATATAAAAACGGCACCAGGGGGTTCCTGATGCCGTTTCTTGATTTCATTTATCTTCTATTTATTTCTTCACAAACTTCATGGTTCTGGTCTTGCCGTTGCCATAGTTGACTACTGCGGCATAGACGCCCGGCTGCAATGAAGAGATGCTTGCCTCATTGCCATTTACATTCATCACGGTTCTGCCGCTTACATCAACGATGCTGATAGATGCGGCGCCGGCTGCAGCGAAACTGTTGCTGTCGAAGGCAATCACCTCGTGGGCATCACTGGCAATATCCTTGATACCTGTGGCTACCTTCTCTATTCCACCATAGAATCCGAGGTTGTCGAGGCAGAGTGCCTCACCCTTCTTGGAAACAAGGTTGAAGGCCACGGCGATATCCTTGCCATTGTACTTGCCAAGGCTGATACCACGGGTCTTTGGAGTAGTGCTCTCGTTGGAAATCTTTGCCTCTGAAGTATACCAGTAATCTGCAGGATTGGTAGAACCATCAGAAACCTTCACATTATAGCTATCCAGGTTGCCATAAGCGTTGAATGAATTCGCATCCCATGCAAAATAGGTGTTCTCATCGGTAACCTTCACCTGTGGAAGAATAATCCAGCGGTCTGGTGTTGCGCCGTCAATCCAGGATGTACCAGCCAGAAGGTGTTCGCCCAGCATCTCGTGCTTGCCAAGGTTGAAGATACCCCAGCCCTGCTCGTTGAATTCCTCACCGGCATTAGGGTTTACGGTACCCTTGTCGCCTACATAGAAGCTGAAGTCCTCAGGAATCTTTGCATCCTCGAAATCGTAGAGGATGACTGGTGTGCCGAGTGATACAAACTCCTTCTCAATCACGTTGTTATCAGTAGAGCTGTCATCTGCACTCTGAATCTCAATCTTCAGCTTATGCTTGCCCTGTGATAATCCTGCAATGACATCCTCGGCAGTGAAAGAAGTAATCTTCTGTGCCTTCATATCGAGGGTGATTTCCTTCTTCACCTCACCATCTACAGAAATGATGGCCTTACCCTCTGCATCCTTGATGCCTACATTCTGAACCTCGAACTCCACATTCTTGTCGTTAGGAGTGCGGGCATAATCATATGGCTTGGAAATACTGTTGATACCCAGGTCGGATGCATCGCTGGATGCCTTGTAGAACTGTACATCGTCGATGGTGAGCCAGTTCTCATCCTTGTCGCTGAAGGCATAGAAGCCCAGATAGATGGTCTGTGGCTTGTCGAACTTGATTACCTTGAACGCTTCCTGGTAAGCACCCTGCTGGATGGTCTGCTCATCAATCTTGCTGGTCATATCGGCAGGGGTATTGCCATTACCATAATATACGCCCAACTTCTCGGTATGTCCGTCGGAACCGGAATACCAGTAGCGCAATACGTAGTAGCCAGCCTCTACCTTCACTGGGTCGAGAACAGCCCAGTCGTTGGCATTGTTCTCCTTATTATAATTATAGGCGAGACAGGTTACGCCTGTGCGTGCCATGTTCATCCAAAGGCTTGAATACAGGGTCCAGTTGCCATCATCCTCATTGAGGTTGTAGTATTTAAACTGCACATTGTCCTCATTAGGCTCAAATCCCCATGTGCATGGAGGAGTGAGGGCACCATTGTGGCGCACGGCTACCTGGCAGGTATCGTTGGCCATGTTGTAATCATCTGAATCGATGGAGTAGACCTTGACATTGTAGTTGTGGCGTGGCTCTGAGAAATCTGCCTTGGTATTGAAGGTATATTCCATGCTCTCGCCAGCCTCCAGGGTGGCATTCACATCCTCTACCACTGGCTCACGGTCGTCAATCTGATAAGCTACCTTGAAGTTCTGGCTGGCATCGAAGCCGATATTGGCAACTCTGATCTTCACGGTTTCTGCATCCGTAAGATTATCACCTGTTTCAGGGGTAAGCAGGTCGGTGGCCTGCAAATCGATGGCCTTGTCGATTTCAGAAACACTGAAGTCGCACATATAGAACTTCCACTGGTCGGCAGGACTGAAGCAGCGGAATCCTACATAGAAAGGCTCGCCTTCCTTGGCACTGTAGATGAATGATTCCGTGGTAGCCTGCCCCTTGACAGCATCGTTGAGATTCTGAAGTTTCTTCAAAGCACTGACGGTTGGCTTTGAACCTGTGCGCACCTCGATTCTCTCACCATAGCTGGTACCATAGGTGGTATATTTCACCAGCAGGTTACCCGTTTTCTTTGGAGTGATGGCAGGAGAAACCAGCCAGTCGTCGGCTACATTCGTAGCCGAATAAGGGTAATAAACGTGTGACTGACTGCCCTCGGCATCGAATTTCCAGGTAGCACCATCTTCGTTGGCATCGATAACCGTCCATTTCTGGAATTCTTCCTCCGTAGAGAAATCAGTCATGTAAATGTCTTGTGCTGTTGCGGCAACGGTTGCGGCAGCAGCCATAAAAGTAAGTAGTACTCTCTTCATAAGCATAAAATGTTATTTATTCTGCAAAATTAATAGAATTATGTCATTAATTTGCATCTTCATCTAACATTTAATGTATTTTAAGACAAATAAATACTAAAAAGTGATTATTTTATGGGCATTTTATAAGGAAACACATTTTTTTTATGTACCTTTGTAATCAGTTTAAAACATTTGTTATATCAGTATGAATAATATCAAAAACATCAAAGCAAAGGTTCTGCGAGTAGATGAAGAAGAACACAAGTTCGTCATCGAAGTGGAAGACAGAATTTACAAGGTGGCACAGGTTGACTTCCAGAGAAGGCAACCCGCTCCGGAAACGCTCAACTGCCTGATGATTACCACTCATCTGGGCAAGGTTTTCATCGCTCAGGACATTGAGCACCTCATGAGAAAAAACTACAAGGAAAACGACGAGGTGAACTTTAAAATCAAGATGGCACTGGGCAACTTCTACCATCTGGAAGATGAGTTTGGCTTCACAGCCATGCTCAAGAGAGACACGGTGATCAATGCCGCACTCACGCCTATGGTAAGATGCCGCATCCTGAAATTCCACCAGAAATACATGGACGTGCAGCTCGTGGAAGTGCTGGGTGCCGACAAATCGGAATTCTCACTGTCGGAAAAGGAATTCTATGATATCATCGGCGAGGAAAACTGGAATACGCAGGAATTCAGAAACCTGATGCTCGGAGATACTCCATCCGACATCTTCGACCTGGAATGCCACAGATGGATTGTGGGCCTATCCGACTCCCTGAACCAGGACGAACTACAAATCCTGCTCCGACAGATACATACCCACTGCCTGGAAACGCTGGAAAGCGAAAATCTGCTGCCACGATGCAAGGAAGCCGAGCGCATTCTGCTAGAACAGCGCTTCACCGATGTCATCGAGCTGCTATCCTACTATATACAAGCCATCGAAATCCTAAGAAAAGGCAAGGCAGAAGATACCATCAGCCAAATCCTCTCAACCCTATCCACCTGCGCCTATATTTATCATCCGCGCAAGCAATTCTGCATCATGCAGTGCATCTTCATGCTCGATTTCTCCATCATGGAGAAATTCATCGATTCCATCTTAACCACCATCAGAGGACAGGAAATGTATCTATGGAACAGAAAACCATTCCAGATGCAATGGATCAAACTGCTCCAGGGATACGTGGACAATATCTATAACCAGACCGACCGACTCACCAGCGACATCCATACCAAGGAGACCATGATACAGGTGCTCACCATCGAACTGATTCTGGGCAGACATGCTACCCACAAGATTTACGACAGTTCGCTGAACCAGGCACTACTCTACCGACTGGTATCGCTCATGAACGTGAGCGATCCGAACAAGACACTGCAGAAATCATTCCTCTCGCTCTTCACGCAATCGGAATTCGACGCCGCCCTGCCATACAACAGCGACGATGCCTTCGTGCTTTCCAACATGCTCTGCTCGCAGGAGAACGAAACCGTGGAGAATATCGAACCGGCTAAATATGAAAGCGATCTGGCTCTGCTCACCGTAAACGAACAGGCCATCACCATCCAACCCAAGAATCTGGATAAGGAAAATCTCTATCTGCCCCTGTCGGCACGTATGGGACTATGGCATGGACTCTCCGTAAGACTCGACGAAAAGCCTCCGGTGAAACTGCGCGGAAAGGTGGGTACCACCATCGAGCACTTCAAGGAACTGTGGGGGTACATCAACGACTCGCTCTTCTCGAAAAAGAGAAAGACTTCCAAAAAGCAAAGCAAGAAACTCTATATCGATGACGAAACGGATATCATCATCACAAAGAAGATTGCAGGAAACCTGATGTTTGAATGCAAGGTGGTGGAAGACGGATATGAGGGAACGGGTACGCTGGATGTTCTGAACGACGTGGTGCCATTCTTCCCTGGCGATGTCAGTATGCAGTCGTTTGAATACCAGGGCATGCCGCTCCTGCTGCGTGCCTACGTAAAGAATGTGAAGAGCGATGGTACCTATGAGTTTGCCATGCGCGACATGATCAGCGAATATGAGGACGACGTGAGAGTGAACGACCTGTTCTACAACTCCCGACTCACCTGTCTGGTTTTCAGTCAGGTTCCGGGTCTGACTAGAGTACCTGCCGTAAGCAGCGAGGGCTTCTCCGTATCCGTTTCGCCTGCACCGGGCATGACGGTAGACGACCTGAGACGAGGCATGATCGTGGAGGTGGACAACATCACCGAGGGCAGCAGCGACTATCTCTATGGCACCTTCCTGCGCGAATCACCGGAAAGCAGATTCAGTCTTGCCGAAGCCTTCCACAACCTGATGCTCGGCTATGCCAACCACGAGGTGTATAACCCGAAGGCAGAGAAAGACGAACTGGCGGATGCCATGGATATGGACAGCGTATATGTATCAGAACTGATGGGCATCATCGACGCCAAGGCTACCCTGGAAGAGGATAATATCAAGGCATATAACTATCTGAACTTCTGTCGACTGCTCGCCATCATGATAGACAGCAAGGAACGCACCAACTATTACGACAGCCGACTCACTCTGCTTGAACTGCTCAACGACTTTGCAGCATTAGACAAGGTGGATACCAAGAAGATAGATCTCATCGCAGAAACAGAGCCTGAGCTCTTTGAGAGAAATGCCATCCTGCGCCACGACTTCATGCAGCTGCGCATCATCGGATGTCTCGACAGCGATGATCATTACGAGGAACTCTACCAATGGAGCAGTCTGACGGAAGATCCGCAGCTGCAGCAGCTTGCATCCTTGGTTCTATCGCACAACTTCGTGAAGAAATCGGGACTCCTTACCCAGGCTGGCGACATCCTCGACAAAATCAGGGCACTGCTCAAGCTACACAAGTCATCTTCCAACAAGAAGAACTATGGCAAGGAAGATTTCCATACGGAGTTCAAGACTTCTATCGTTTATCCGGAAAACTCTATGAAGGTGGACGTGCAGGCTCAGACTGTAAAGATCATGCAGGAAATCTGCGCCTTCCTCAATGCCGAGGGTGGACATCTCTATCTGGGTGTATCCGACATCGGTTACGAGATGGGACTGGAAGAGGACCTGAAGAATCCGCTCTTCAAGGGTTCAAGAGATAAATTCGAGGTGTATGTGAACAACCAGATAGTTTACTACCTGGGCCAGGAGGGTGCCCACTACGTGCACACCCATTTTGATAATGAAGTGAACAATGCCGTGCTCATCATCGACATCGAACCATGTCCGCATCCTATCGCCGTAAGTTCGGAATACTTCGAGCGAATGGGTACATCGGCACGAAAGGTGAACGGCAACTACAAGGACAAGTTCTTTGCCATCAGAAAGCAGTGGGCTGAGGAACATGTGCCTCATCTGGCTATCACGCAACCCGTCACTGCATCTGCAGCGGCTGAAGCACCATCAGCAGAAAAGGATGCCAAAGCTACTACCAAGCATGTGGAGTCGGCACCTATTACCGACCATATCCAAACCTCACGCCTGCGCAACAATGCGCTGCACGACTACGAGGAAGGCTATCGCCCAGTGACTGCCGTAATCTGTCTGCTTGACACCGATGAATATAAACTGCTCGACGAGGATGACTGGCAAGACTATCGCCTGAAGCTCGCCGTTCACGAGGACGAGGAAGAAGGCTGGCTCATCCTGGTATATGAAAGCGGAAGAGTCTGCAAGGTTTCGATGGCAGAGCTTCTGCAGCGAGAGAGAGGCAGGGTATTCAAGCGATATGCAGGTGAAAAACTCATCTTCGCTTCTATCGCCACCGATGAAGATTCGGTATGCGTAGGATTCGTTGACAGCAAGACCAACCGCTATGTGCGTTTCGACGACGTAGATAAATTCAATCATGAGAAGATGCAGGCAGAGGGCGTCCTGCCGATGGATGTGCCGAATGCCGGCGTTCACTATGTAGAGGTGATTCCGCAATCGCAGGTTCCTGTGAACAGAAACATAGGAAGAAAGACCATTGGCTGCATCCTGAAGACCATGGAGGGAAAGAGATGCATGGCTGTATTGCCGGATTGCAAGATGAAATAAGATTATCATAAAACAAATGGGGTGTGCCTGCTAACGGGTACACCCTTTTTATTCATTCTTTATTTTATTCATTCTTTATTTTATTCATCGGATTACGCAGAGTAAACGGAACATTCTTGCTTCACGGATTACGCACGGAATTTAAACGGATTTGGCCTTACGGCCATTGGGCTAGCGCCGTATAGGCTGGCTTGCGATTGCCCAGTAATGGCTGGCATTTTCCAGTTTTAGGGGGTATCGCCACGACCGTCAGGTCGAGTTTCCGTTTAAAATCCGTGAGTAATCCGAGGAAGGCGGTTAAGGTTCCGTTTATTCAGC
>JAIJUV010000194.1 GCA_022732315.1 Prevotella sp. | reverse complement strand
AAACTCTATTACGGCAAGTCGGGATATTCTGGCGAATTCGGTCACATGACTGCCTACAACAACAACATCATCTGCCACTGCGGCAAGATTGGTTGCATAGAAACAGAAGTTTCGGGCAGAGCACTCAAAAGGAAACTCATCGAGAAGATAAAGGAAGGAAAGACTTCCATCCTCTCTGAAAGAGTTCTGAAAAAGAATGAAGACCTATCACTCCAGAATATCCTGGACGCCATAGCAAAGGAAGATGTACTGAGCCTTGCCACACTGCAACGCATAGCAGATGAACTTGGCAAACAGCTGGCAGGAGTCATCAACATTTTCAACCCTGAAATGCTGGTCATCGGAGGAGAAATGTCGGTTACAGGCGACTACCTCACGCTACCGGTAAAGATGGGTATCAAGAAATTCTCTCTCAACATCATGAATGAGGATTCTATGATCGTTACCTCAAGTCTGAAAGGTCTTGCAGGAATCACGGGAGCCTGTCTGATGGCAAGATACCGGCTTCTGAATGAGAACATCGACAAATAAGGAATTTAAACAACCAATACAAAACCTATTTTAAGTATGAAGAAGTCTCTTCTTTTTGCATTATGCCTGGAGCTGGCAACCATAACAGCTGCCGCCCAGCGCAACTACAGCCAGGTAGACCCCATCCAACCTGTGCCAACCGCTAAGCAGGTGGCATGGCAGAAACTGGAAACCTATGCTTTTATCCATTTCGGCCTCAACACCTTCAATGATAAGGAATGGGGATACGGAAATTCGGATGTAAAGACCTTCAATCCTAAGAAACTGGATTGCGAACAATGGGCAAGAACCCTGGTTGCTGCGGGCATGAAAGGAGTCATCATTACTGCCAAACATCACGACGGCTTCTGCCTCTGGCCTACACGCACCACAGATTACTGCATCCGCAACACACCTTATAAGAATGGTGAAGGTGATGTGGTAGGAGAACTCTCCCTAGCATGCAAGAAATACGGTTTGAAATTCGGAGTTTACCTCTCGCCTTGGGACAGACACCAGGCAAGCTACGGTTCTCCCTACTACCTGAAACTCTACCAGCGCCAGCTCAAGGAACTTTTGAGCAACTACGGCGAACTTTTCGAAGTATGGTTTGACGGAGCCAACGGAGGAGACGGCTGGTATGGAGGTGCCGAAGAAAGCAGAACCATCGACAGAAGGAACTACTACAATTTTCCTAGGATTTTCGAAATTGTTGACAGTTTACAACCCAATGCCATTCTTTTCGGTGATGGCGGACCGGGATGCCGATGGGTAGGAAATGAAAATGGATTTGCAGGCGAGACCTGCTGGTCTACAATACCATCCAACACCGTCTATCCAGGCTTCAAAGACTACAAACAGTTGCAGTTTGGATGGGAAGACGGCGACCAGTGGACACCAGCTGAGTGCGATGTTTCTATCCGTCCGGGATGGTTCTACCATGAGAAAGAAGACAGTAAGGTAAAAACCGTTGAAGACCTGTGCGATCTCTACTACAAGAGTGTAGGACACAACGCTACCATGTTACTCAACTTCCCGGTAGACAAGGATGGACTCATCCATCCTATCGACTCTGCAAATGCAGTAAACTTCCACAGGAAAATCCGACAAGAATTATCGGTCAATCTACTGAAAGGCATCACACCTAAAGTAGACAGCCAGCAAGGCAAGCACATTGGCAAGAATATCACAGACGGCCAGTATGACACCTTCTGGGCTTCTAAAAAGAAAAAAGATGCCTATATCGAGTTTCAACTCGGAAAGCCAAAATCTATCACACGCCTCATGCTCCAGGAATACATACCTCTGGGGCAGCGCGTAAAAGCCTTCTCAATCTATTACCGACAAGGCAAAAACTGGGTAAGGCTCGACCCTAAGGAAGAGACTACCACTATCGGCTACAAGCGAATACTTCGCTTCGATAAGATTACTACAAGTGGCATCCGCATCGTAATCGACGATGCAAAGGGATACCCTTGTATAAACTCTGTTTCAGCATTCTAATAACTAGAAAGAAGTACGAAAATTTTTATAACTAACAATAAATAATAGCCCTATGAACAAAAGAGCAAATTTGTATTTTGCAGCGCTTTTAGGTGCGATGTCACCTCTTTGCACTGTTTCTGCATTGGCTGCTCAAAGCAATTCTACCATTGCTACAGCTACCCAGCAGCAAAACTCATGTACAGGTACTGTTAAAGACGCTACCGGAGAACCTATCATCGGCGCTACCATCAGAATCGAAGGTAAGACCGGTGGAACCGTAACTGACCTGGATGGTAATTTCACCCTCAGCAACGTGGCTAAGGGAGCTAAACTCACCATCACTTACGTAGGTTACAAGTCACAGACCCTCACATGGAGCGGCAGTCCGCTCAACATCACCTTGCAGGATGATGCCAACATGCTTGAAGAGACCGTAGTCATCGGTTACGGTACAGTAAAGAAGGCAGACTTGGCAGGTTCTGTTGCCGTTATGGACAACAAGAGCTTCAAGGACCAGCCAGTAGCACGTGTTGAGGACGCCCTCAACGGTCGTATGTCTGGTGTGCAGGTAATGTCAAGTGGCGTTCCTGGCGGATCTATGAAGATTCGTGTTCGTGGTGCCAGCTCTGTAAACAAGAGCAACGACCCTCTCTACGTAGTAGATGGTATCGTTCGCGAGACAGGTCTTGAGGGTATCAGCCCTGAAGATATCCAGAGCATTCAGGTATTGAAGGACGCTTCTTCTACAGCCATCTATGGTGCCCGTGGTGCCAATGGTGTTGTGATGGTACAGACCAAGAGCGGTAAGGCTGGTGTTACCCAGGTTACTTTCGACGGTAGCTTCGGTTTCTCTAACGCTTACAACATGCCAAAGGTAATGGGTACCAAGGAGTATGCACAGGCTTTGGTTGACTACAAGGGTGTAGCTCAGAGTGCAGTTCAGGGTTATCTGGATGGTACAGATTCTGGTATCGACTGGATGGACCAGATACTCCAGACAGGTATTACTCAGAACTATAAGGTAGCTATTTCTCAAGGTAACGAGAAGACTCAGACCTATTTCTCTGCCAACTATATGGACCAGAAGGGTGTTATTACAGACACAAGTTCTAAGCGTTATGCTCTCAAGGCAAATATCCACAATAAGGTATTCGACTGGTTGGAATTGACTGCCGACCTCAATCTTTCTCAGACAAACAATTCTGGTGTAGGTTTCGGTCAGAACCAGTCTAACCCAATCTGGGTAGGTTTGAACTACTCTCCTACTATGGAGATGATGGATGCAAACGGTAAGTATAACAAGGACCCATATAACAACATCCAGAACAACCCTTACGGTATTCTGCATGGTGGTGACAACGACCGCAAGCGTACCATGGTAACTGGTCACGTTGACTTGAAGTTCAACCTTCTCAAGGGCTTGACATTCACCACAACCAATGGTATCGACTACAACGATTACAAGTGGTATAACTTCACGTCTACCAAGGTGAACCAGTCTGGTAATTCAATGGGCAACAACGATGCTACCGTTACCGCATTGCAATCAACCAACAACTTGACCTACAGCAACAAGTGGGGCGATCATGGTTTGACAGCAACAGGAGTATGGGAAGTTACCTCAAACGAGGTTCGCAGCATGGGTATTTCCGGTACAGGCCTTGCTCACGAGCAGTTGGGTTACTGGAACGTAGCAGATGCAGCTTCCAAGAGTCCTAGCAACGGCTACAGCAAGTGGACTATGCTCTCTGGTGTAGCTCGCGTTATGTACAACTATGCAGACCGTTATATGTTGACCGGCACCTTCCGTGCGGATGGTTCCAGTCGCTTTACCAACAAGAAGTGGGGTTACTTCCCATCTGTAGCTGCAGCCTGGACTATCTCAAATGAGAAATTCTGGGAGCCAATCAAGGATGCTGTAGAGTACATGAAGATCCGTGCCAGCTATGGTATCATCGGTAACCAGGATATCGCTCCATATTCTACACTTGGTGCATTGGGAACTACAGGTTTCACATACGGTACCAATCAGTCTTACACAGGTTACTGGGCAAATGGCCTTGCAACACCAGACCTGACATGGGAGAAGGTTCACCAGTTTGACCTTGGTGTTGACTTCGGTTTCTTCGGCAACCGTTTGAGCGTCAGCTTAGACTACTTCGACAAGAAGACCAAGGATGCACTCTTGCAGACCTCATCTCCAGGCTACCTGGGCGGAACCAGATATTGGGTAAATGCCGGTGAGGTAAGCAACAAGGGTTTTGATGCAACCATCAATGCACAGATTATCCAGACCAAGGATTGGTCATGGTCATCTACATTAAATGCCAGCTACATCAAGAACAAGGTAACCAAGATGACAGCAGAGGATCCTATCATTTATGGTCAGACTCCTTCTCCTGGTACTGTTGAGCCATGTACCATCATCAAGGAAGGTGAGGCTATCGGTACATTCTACGGCTTCAAGTGGGCTGGTGTAGAAAAGAATGCAGATGGTAAGTTTGTTGACATGTATTACGCTGCAGACGGAAGCAAGACCGCTAATCCAGATGCATCAAAGGACCGCTTCATATTAGGTCGTTCAAACCCAGACGTTACATTTGGTTGGAACAACACCGTTACCTACAAGAACTGGGACTTCAACGTATTCTGCAATGCAGCCTTCGGTGCTAAGCGTCTGAATATGGTACGCTTCGCCATGAACTCAATGGTAGGAGCTTCAATGTTCGTAACCGACAAGGATTACTTCAGCAACATTGGTGTTACAATGCCTTCTATCGATGCAGAGAACAAGACATACGGTAACTCAGACAAGTGGTTGGAGAATGCAGACTATTTCCGTTGTGAGAATATCAGCATCGCTTACACATTCCCACGTAGTATGACCAAGATTGCAGACATCCGCCTTTCACTCTCAGCTCAGAACGTCTTCACTATCACAGGCTATAAGGGTATTGACCCAGCAGGTGCATCATTCGGAGATTCTGTAGACCGTGATAATGGTTTGGATATGGGTGCTTATCCTAATCCTCGTACCATCACAAT
>JAIJUV010000193.1 GCA_022732315.1 Prevotella sp. | reverse complement strand
GACAGTTGAAGAGGCTGGCATCAAGGAAGGCGACAAGATCAAGGTGAAGTTGATGGAGATTGATCCTAAGACTGGCAAGTACAAGCTCTCTCACCGTGTATTGATGGAAAAGCCAGAGGGTTATGTTGAGCGTGAGCGTCGTCCACGTCCAGAGCGTGGTGAGCGTCGCCCTCGTCGTGATGACCGTCATGAGGGTCGTGGTGACCGTCCAGCTCGTCAGCCACGCCGTTATGAGCATCGTAATGATGAGCAGGCTCCTAAGGATTTCAACGATTCTTTGGATCACAACAATGATTAATCATCCGAAGAAAGTTGATTAATCATCATCAGATTCGAATATATATAATAAGGTGTATCTCAGCAATGGGATACACCTTTTATTTTTTTATATAAGTCCTGAATTTGAATTCCAGTAAGAGTATATGATGAAGTTCTTCGATATATATATTAATTCTAATAATAATTTTTATGAAGCATTTCCGACTGTGTGCCATGGGCAAGTTTTTTCCCCTATCTTAATCACTTTTTTCAGCTCGTATAGGCATTTACTCTTCACCCTTCATCTTTTCGCCTGAAACCCCGATAAACACTGGGGTTCTGGAGATGAAGGGTAAAAATTCACTCTTCATCACCTGTCATCTGAATGCTATTTCAGCCTTCATAGAGGACTACTTTTAGTCTTCATAGAGGACTGCTCTTAGTCTTCATAGAAGACACATTCATTCTTCATAGAAAGGTGGAAGAGCTAAAGACAAATACAGTATGTAAATACTAACTAGGAATAAGATAGAAGATTGACAAGTAGAATTAGGAATAGAGAAAATAATTGTCAACTTACAATAGGAATAAGGAACTACAAAATAAGGAAGGACCAAGGCTTGGGGACACGATACTCAAGCCTTGGGCAACCGATGCCCAAAGGGTGGGGACACGATGCCCAAGGCTTGGGCAACCTTGCTTAATGCGGTTTCTTCAGCCAAAATTGCCAGACGTGCTTGATGAGACACAAAAATATAATAAGGTGACAAATCTTCTTGCTTCTTTAAGAAGAGCAGGAAAGATACATGTTATTGGTAGGAAATGGTTCTTATGCAATTAATATAATAAGGTGAAAGTTTACAAGAAAATTTGTTGTATTTACAAGAAAATAAAGATAAGTTCTTGAAATTCAGTTAGATAAAAGCTTTTTGGTTTACAAGAATACAAGAAGATTTACAAGAAAATAACAAGAAGATGGACATACAAGGATATATCATAGGCCACTGGTTGGGGAAGATGAGTGCAGAGAGATTTGTGCTTGTCATCTACGATCTTGACTGGCTGCCTCTTTTGTATAAAAACAAAAAGCCTTGCAAGTGTTGAACCTGCAAGGCTTTTGCGCTTCAAGATGGGCTTGAACCATAAAGTTTGAAATCTTGTAAAATGTATAGAAATTGTAAGAAACTGAAAATCAGTTAGTTATGTATTTTATTTAAGATGTTTATATAAGTTAAGATTTCAAAGATAGAATTAAAATGGGTGCATATTGGGTGCAAGTTTGGGGAGGTTTTATTACCTTTGCACCCACAAAAATTAAATAGATATGGCACAATTCTTCTTACGTACAAGCAGAACTACAGGAGAGGCTTCTCTTTATACGAAGATCAGACGTAATGGATTTCAGCTTTATGTCTGTACTGGCATTAATGTAGATATACAGGAATGGAACAAGTCGCAAAAGAGCATGTCTGCCCTTAAAAGATATGAGGCAACTCCAGAAGGGGCAAAAGTTCATAATCTCCAAGTTGAGGTTATGAATGCGATTGATGTCCTCTATACTGAGAACCGTATTCATTCAAAGGAGGACAAAAGTCTCTTGGAGAAAACGATTTCTTCTATTGTTAATGGTACAGTAGAAGAAATACAAGAACGCACAGTTGTAAGAGAGGGAGAACTTTTGAAATATGTTCATCGCTTTTATGATTATTTCTATGCTGGTATTTCCGAAGGTTCAATTCGTCATGGCAATAATGCGGCATATACCTCAGGCTCTGTTGGGGTATGGAAATCGTTTGGCGATTATTTGAAGGAATATTGCAAAAAAGATATTCTTTTTAGTCAAATAGATAAACCTTTCGCCGACCGTTTTACATTGTTCTTGGAGAGAAAGGGACTTATGATGCATACAATTAATAAGAATGTGTCTTGTTTCCGTAAACTTTGTAACCTTGCTGCAATGGAAGGCTATAATGCGAATGCCATATCGTTGCGAGTATGGAAAGACAAAACAGTCAAAGAGGAAGAGAAACGAGCAGAAATCTATTTGACGGATGAAGAGATAGATGCAATGTATGCCATGAAACTTACTGGCATGGAAGAGAAAGTGCGTGATGTCTTTTTGCTTGGCTATTTTAGTTGTCAAAGGTACAGCGATTATAGTGATTTGAAGAAGAAGAATTTTATCAACTATAATGGAGAACTTGGCATCATAACCCTGACTCAAAAGAAAACAGGCAGGGTGGTGAATGTGCCAATAGTTGATGATAGGGTCTATGATCTATGTGATAAATATCATTATGTTTTCCCTGTTGTAACAGAACAGCAACTGAACGAAAAGATAAAAGTGGTATCTCAGAAACTGTCAGAGACGATTCCATCTATGGGAGAGAAAATAATAACTGTACTGACTTCAAGAGAAAAAAGTGCAGAAGATACTTATTTGAGGCTTCTTCAAAAGACGAGAGCAGGACTTAAATTGACTGAGAATGAGCGTAAACGCTTGGGTAAATTGAAGAAGGTAGCCATGTTACATGGTGGCGATACTCTCTACGAACGTAATAAAGACGGTGAGGTTATACGCCCCAAGTTCCAGCTTGTCTCATCGCATACGTCACGAAGAAGTGGTGCTACGAATATGTATAAGATGGGAGTTCTGTCTAATATGGAAATGCGCAGTATTACTGGACATCGTTCGGAGAAAGTATTTGAAACATACATCCGAGTAGGAATCTCTGAACAAGCGCAGCTTATTGCACAGAAGTTGAAGGCTGCCAAAGTTAATCGATTTTGAAGTTGACAAGTTGAAAATGATTAGGGATTTTCAACTGTCAACTAATAATATGAATGTTTTATCATTATCGTTATGGGAATAGAAGAATTAAAGCAAGATTTGCAGGTTTGGATAAAGTCCAATCGTAATTTTTATAATAAATATGTTCGTGCTATTAGAAAAGATAATTTCACGGAAAAAGGTAAAGTTCCTTTGGCTGCTTATATGCATATATACGATTTTGCAATGAGTCAAATCCCTAATTTACCTGAATCTGTAAAGTTTGGGTCTTATGGGAATCTATTTGAGAACTATTATGGGAAGTATGGTTTTAGTAAATTGTTGGGAATGTTGGCTCAGGTGCTAAATAAAGATATGTTTTTGTATTTGCAGGCTCAGAAGAATACTCAAAAACTTAAGGATGCAATTCTGTATTGGGTGTTACTTGATGACTTTCATTTCTTTCTTATGTGTAAGATTGGTAAATGTGAGAATATCTTGGAGGAGAAGTTGCGTGAATTGGAACTCCAGATTATTCAAAATAGTATGGTACTGGAAATAAAAGACAAAGCATATTGGCTGTCTCCGCATATATACAGAAAATTACTGTTCGAGGATGAGGAAAGAGAAAACTTACAGCAAATTTGGAATAATCATAAAGAACAGCAAGAGGCATGTTTAGAATCACCAAACTTGCAGAATGATGAGGACTGTGATGAAGAAGATGTTAATAAGGATTATAATGAATGTGAAAGTAGTGAAGAGAAATGCAATGATGAGAAAGCAGTTCAAGAAATGCCTAAAATTGCAAAAAAGAAAGGTAGAAGACCATCATTAAGTTCTGAATCATTAAAAGATTATATTTCTTTAATAGTTCAAGATGAGGAAAAAGCAAATGCAATCTTTCAGTTTGTTGAAAACGAATTGAAGATGACAGTTGATGGTCCAGGATTGGCTTGTCTGGCAGTAGCAATGGAGTCTTGCAAAGTGATTGCAAGGTTGGATGGTGGTATGGTAGCCCCTTTCCATGCATTGCTTAAAAAGGAAAATCCAGAGACATGTGATTCGAGCAATTTTAGTAAGCAACATCGTTTATTGTGCTGTTATTTTGAGACACCAAATAAATTAGAAGAAACAAAGAAAGTAAAGATAGATAAGTATGTAGAGAAATTACAAGAAATATTAAAGTGAATTCTTCTTGTAGAATATTTATTTCAAGAAACGCCAAAGAATGCCAATTAATGCCAACTAATTGATCGACAGTATATTTTGGCGTTTGTAAATGTTCGCTCTTTTGATTTTTCATTGTACTTTTGCCCCCGAATTGATTAACTGTCAGTTCGGGGGAATTTGTGTATATGCCCATAGTATAACAAATAAAAGAATGGATTATGGACAATGTAATTGTTTTAAACGAGGAACAGTTTCAAGATGCAATCTATAAAGCTGTAAGTCGATGCCTCGATGAAAGAAATATCGACATGACAACAAACTCTTCAAGTGAAGATGTGTTTTATAGCCGTGATGAATTGTGCGAGTTGCTTCATATCGCATACCCTACATTATGGCGTATAGAGAAGAGTGGCTTGCTGAAAAGCCAGAAAGTAGGTCGCAGGAACTTGTATTTCAAGCAAGAGGTTGACCAACTTGTGAAGTCAGGCAAGTTGGCTAAGTATAATCGTTAATAATGCAAGTTATGGAAAATCATGTTCAAGGCATTATTAACGATTTGGCTCAGAAGAAAGCAGATTTCGATATGTCATTAAATCCTTTAAATGAGATTACGGGTGAGATGTTGCTAAGTCGAAATGTACAAGAGATACCTTCTCTGTTGGATCCATTGTTGCCAAAGGCGGGTCTTGCTTGTCTAGCAGGTAGTTCTGATACAGGTAAGTCTGCTTTCTTGCGTCAGTTTTCCATGTGTGTGGCTGCTGGTGTTGATTCGTTTCTGGGTATGAAAGTACGTATTTTTTATAAGTGATTGAGAATGAGATAAGTTTTTATCTCATAAAAAGAAGAGGTTACGAATTAGAAATAAACAGAATGTAGCATCCT
>JAIJUV010000192.1 GCA_022732315.1 Prevotella sp. | reverse complement strand
ACATTGAAGCTCAATGGGCGGCTATAAGTCACGGTCATGCTTCCAGGCTCCAACACATCGGTTTCCCTCAAAATCACTTTGGCTACAGCACGATTCAGCGTAACGTTTACCTGATTGCCATTGCTGACTTTAATCGATTGGTTTGCATAAAAAGCCTCGGCATTGGCATCTGCCTCAGTGCTTTTCAATTCTTTCACACTTGTCAAGTCCGTTGCGTCATAGTTCGTACTGCCATAGTCTGCCCAAAAAAGACACTTGTATGTACCCGGAGGCAACATGATGGTAAAGCTGTTGTTTTCGAAAGTTGTTTCCTGCTTTACTTCTGTCGTACCAGCCTCATCATAGACAGCAACCACATAACGCAAGCCATCCACGGTAGCACGTGTTTGGGGCTTCTCGTCGGTTGCGAGTGTGAAAGTCACCTGTTGTACTGTGTTGTTTCCCTTGTCGGTAAACAACTCCTCGTTCTGACTGCACGATGCCAGCATCGCTGCGATGCCCAGCATCAAAAAAACTTTTTTAATCATTTTCTAATTGTATATTTACTTGTTACTTAAAACCACACATTGTATATTCCGTTCCATTCGGTATTTATGTCGACGCCGCCCTTGTTGATGCCACCCGTAAGAAAATTGCCATACACTGTCGTAAGGTGGCTATTCCGGTAATTTATCTGAACACCCGAAGCACGACATAACGTATTGCCAAGATTGTCAGTTACGGTAACTGTAACATTGACAAGTGACTCTGTTCCATTTACCAACACCCAATCGCTGCCTAACAAAACCTCATTGTCAACATCATTATAATGAAGTGATACCTGCGAGTAACTTATACCACTTACGGCATCATTTGGTTTTCCTGTAGAAACATTAAATCCAGAGGGGAAATATCCCTCATACTGAACCTTTACCGTCAGATTCTTCAACGGGGGGTATATATCCGGCTTCGCTTCCATCAGCTTGCGGTAGTTTTCTACGTCTTTGGCTATGAGGCGGTACTTTGCCAATGGGCGTTGGAGTTGCACATTCATTGTTGCGCCCTCTTCGGACAACGTGATGTCACTTTTGTTATAGTACGCCGCATCCTTGGCATCGGTGTTCGCCGTGTATGGCTTCGTGACGATGGTCACTGCTTTCAGGCTTTCCGTATGATAAAATGTGTCGGCAAGCGGATTGTCAGCGCGGGCATAGTCCGTCCACAGGCGCAGGTCGTAAGAGCCTTCTGCCAGTTCAAGCTCCACGAGATATGTGCCGTCGGCTTGCGGGACGGGTGTCACGGCTTTGTGAAGCACCACGATGTCCGTGCCTGCCTTGCTGAGTTCTGCCACACACCTTATTATATTGGCGGTTCCGGTGGCACGAGTCTTGCTCTCCTTTGGTGTGTAATCCGGCAGTTTCTGGACGGGCAGCGTGAGCAACAGACGGAGCGTGGACAGCGTGAAAACACCCCGCTGCAGGAAGACGGTGACAGGGCTGATGCCGTCCTCCGTCACATTCACCTCCGCTATGCCCGAAAGCAGGTTGGTCTCGTGGCTCATTTCCATCTCTAACCACTCGTGCAGGGCAGTGAGGGTGGAGGTCTCCGCCGCTTCTTCGTCCGCATTGATGACCACCGCTACCGTGTAGTGTCCGGCTTTTAAGCGCTGCAGGACGGCAGCAATGCCCCGTGCGTCCGCACAGTTGTAGGTGGCATAGAGGTTCCCCCCCGTGCCGTAGATGTAGAGCTTGATTGCCCCGATGGGCACGTCTGGACATTGGGTGTTGTCGATGGTTACGGCCATCCCCCTCTCTCCCTCGTGCGGGTCTCGGTTGCAAGCTGTCAGCCACACGAACATGACCAGCATACATATCTTCAGATAGATGTATCTTCTTTTTGTATTCATCGTCTTTGGTTCTACTTTATTTCTTTTTTCAGTCACAGCACGGCTGCCCCATAGAGGAATGAACAAGCCATCACAAGTATCAATATCATGAATAGCTTGTTTTTGTTATCTGTTGTTCATTTCTGTATATTTTTTATCAATACACTTCTTTTATATGGCCATCATAAACACTGCCAATCCCAGAAATGTCACAAGGAACAATCCGAGAAACAGATAGATATAGTATCTCCCCCTCTTTATGAAATCACAGAAGCTGTAGCGAGCCTTGTAGTTTTCATCAAGATATATCCTGTAGTCTTGAACCATGGCATAGCTCATGACTATGGCGAACAGCAGAAGAAACAATGCCACTATAAAAATAGCCTGTTCCTCTTTCGTGAAAGTCTCTATTATATTTTCCATGGTGCAAAGATAGTGTTTTTCTTCGGAAAAAGGTGTCCACTTCCCCCACTTAGGTGTCTACTTCCTACAAAATAGGTGTCTACTTGGTGGGGGAAGTAGACACCTAAGGCGTGATTTATTGTATTTTCGCTCTCCAAACTGTTGGGGAGCAACCTTCTTTCTCTTTGAATATGCGATAGAGATAGGAACGGGAGGAGAAACCACATTCGGCTGAAATGATGTCGTTGCTATAGTCGGGATAGTCGAGTATCATCTTCTTTGCCGCCTCGAAACGTACCTCGGCAAGCCAGATGCGGAAGGTGGAGTTTAGGCATGAATTGAAGTAGCGTGACAACTCGTTCTTGGAGATGTTCAGCGAGCGTGCCAGGGTGAACATGTTTACTGTAGTGTCTTTGTAGCCCAACTCTTCGCACCACTTGTCGAGCTTCTCCTTGATGGCTGCCTGACTCTCCTGAGGAAATGACTGTAACATTCCTTTACCATCAGCAGACTCTGCATCCAACCCATCGGAGCTTTCCAAAGATGCCCCCCCATATTCTGTTTCTTCATCTGCTATGGCTGCGCCTTCTTCTTCCTCCTTATCCAAGAGTTCCTCGGTAGGAACGTAATTGTAGCCCAAAGCCACGAAACTCAGGTTGAAGAAAAGGATAGAGAGCAGAGCCAACGGTCCTATTATATATAATAAGGTGGTAGAGAGGATGGCGAAAGGCATGGTAAGGGTAGAGAAGAACAGGGCGAAGACACTGGCTCGGGCATATCGCACGTAGGGCAGCATGTCGCCACCAGTCATCAGTTCTAACATTTTCTTGCGTTTCCGCATCTCAATCATAATCATATAGATGCAATACGCTACGTTTGTGCCGAACAATACGAGCATCGCATAGAGCCAGTTGCCAATGTTAAGACTTCCGCTATTGCTGTAGCCTATGCAGAAAACTGCGATGATGGCGGCATAAATGCAAGTGCAGACGATGTTCATCTTTCGGCGGTTGGCATGGGTCGCCTCAATGTTGTATATGCCCATGGAGATAGTGGTGAAGCATGGGGTATAGACAAGAATGTTGAAAATAGCTCCCAAGTCATCACTTTTCGCACGAAAACCCAAGAGCATCTGCAAGAGATATTGTATGGCAAGTCCCGTCATACCTGCAAGTATCAGCCAACGTGACCACTCATAGCGTCGGTTGGTCCACTTCATGTGCAGGTGGGTGATACCGAGGATAAGGGCATTGATGAGCATGAAGATGAAACATGCAAACTGAAGGAAATATAAAGAGTTAATCATTCTTACTATTTTGTTGTTACTTTCTTGTATTTTTGATTGCTTGCCGTAGGATTTTCAGGATTGGTCATCTGCAAATATCCTGCTGCAACAAGGGAGGTGATATAACGCTCTCGGTTCTTGGAATGCATGCTGACTCCAATTCTGTCAAGTATCTCTTTGGTTGTACGAGGTACGGAACAGAAGTTTACAATATCCTTTTCCTTGTTCGTCAATGTTACCCTTTTAGTGTCTAAGTCGGTGTCAGAGTGTCTAAGTCCGGTGTCTAAGTCGGTGTCAGAGTGTCTAAGTCCAGTGTCTAAGTTGGTGTCAGAGTGTCTAAGTCCAGTGTCTAAGTTGGTGTCAGAGTGTCTAAGTCCAGTGTCTAAGTTGGTGTCAGAGTGTCTAAGTCCAGTGTTATGGTCTTCGACTTGGTTACTTTTATCATGGACTTCGTTACCGACTTCGTTACTTTCAACTTCGACTTGGTTACTTTCTTCTCTCCAAACAATAATCACAAATTCCTGTGCCTTGTCATTATTCATAAACGTGACATTAACATCTTCATCAAGTGCACGAGTGATTCCGCTACCTACACCAGTGTATGGCAGCAAGTATATAGCATTGTTAAAAAGGAACACATTGCGAGGCATAGAGGTTCCTGCCTTGATATCCTCAATAGTGAGTCCGTTAGGCAATGCACCTGGACTGTGAATCTCCACACGATTGTCGAAAATGAAAATGCGAACAGGAGCTTTCATGTTCAACGAACGGTGTACAAGGCTGTTTACCGTGAACTCAACCAAGCTTGTATAAGGTATTTCCAACTTACCCATGCTGTTGAATTCATCTCCCACCTGCACATTATGCAGGTTACGAGTGAAGAAATCCATGATCGTGTCATATTGATGAAGCAGATTTCCCTCCATATCTGCATCATTCACTTTGTCACGGAATACCTTGCCGCCGATGCTGTTGCCTGCAAAACAGATACACTTGGCTGTCATCATTGGCATCCAGCGTTGGGTGTATTTGCCAAACAGGAGCATGGCAGCAACGGTCAGTGTACCATCAGGACGGATAAATCGCAGATTGCGAAGTATCTTCTCACAGTCATGTCCCTTGGCTATGGCAGAGCAAATCATATCAAGTGATGCTTCATTATAAGCGTCACCTGTCAAGCCTTTCTTTTCCAACACTCTTTCAAAACGGTTGCCAAGAAACTGCTTGATAGTCGTTGCATCAAGGTCGTTGATGGTTGCATCCCTAACACCAGCCTCGTCTGGAGCGAAACTACCGCAGTCGGTCATCATTTCTGCAAGTTCAGCATTATCGAACACCTTACGCTTGTCGGCACCATTCTTCACCCATACGATTCCCTTGTTGTCATGATAAGGCTTGTTGAGTCCTTCCTTCACGGTAGCAACAACCAAGTTGCCATCCTCAACTTCAACAGTATCTATCTTTATCAGAATGGATGGCACTACGTTTTCTGAAGCAATGTCACTCAACAAGTTGGTTGTTTCTTGTACCTCAGAATACGACAAGGCATT
>JAIJUV010000191.1 GCA_022732315.1 Prevotella sp. | reverse complement strand
ACCATCGACCAGATAACGGAGTGCTACAACACCACCGGCGATTACGACTTCCAGATCAAGGTGTATGCCCGCGACATGAAGGATTATCAGGACTTCATGCTCAACACCCTGGGAAACATCGACTGCATCGGAAGTCTGCACAGCATCATCGTGATTGGAGAAATCAAGGATTCACATTATATTCCCGTAGCAAAATAAGGAGAAACGTTATGACAGCAAAAAGAATTTCAATAATATGCCTGTTTATTTCCATGCTTTTCTGCCTTCCATCCAAGGCACAGAAACCAGGAGATATCGTCAGCGAGCAAACCATCAGAAAACTGGGAGAGAAGCATTTCTTCTCCACATCCCCCATTCCGGATGATATTTTCCACCTGATGCAGGGGAAGACATACAAGAAGAACTGCACCGTAAAAAGAAGCGAACTGCGATACCTGCGATGCCTGCATGTGGATAAGGACGGCAGGAAGATAGAGGGCGAAATGGTGGTGAACAAGGCGATAGCGGCAGATGTGCTCGATATTCTCAAAAAGCTCTACGAGGCGAAATATCCGATAGAGCGAATGAGACTCATCGACTATTGGGATGCCAATGACGAAAGGGCGATGAGAGCCAACAACTCATCCAGCTTCAACTTCCGCTTCATCTCGCATACCCATACCGTTTCGAAGCACGGCAAGGGACTTGCCATCGATATCAACACGCTCTATAACCCTTACCACAAACGGCTGAAAAACGGCAAGGAAGTGGTGGAGCCAGCCACGGCACGCCCCTATCTCGACCGCAGCAAGCATCATGTTTACATGATTAAAAAAGGCGACCTCTGCTACCGCCTCTTCAAGGCAAAGGGATTCAGATGGGGAGGCGACTGGAAGCACAGCAAGGATTACCAGCATTTTGAGAAATAGAAAAAGAGAAGCTTCGAAAGCAAGAGAAACTTCGAAAATACATAAAAAAAGGCTATGCTGTTATTGCATCAGAACGAGCAATAGGGCATAGCCTTTTATTATCCTAATCTATCTCAACCTTTTTTATATAACAAATAATCCAATCAGAAGATACAATCTGAAAATTTACAACGAATCAGGTGTACCAGATTGAATTATATTCTCTGCGCTCATCTTCCTCATTATAGAGGTTCTCGTACTCAAGGCCCCTAGCCTCGAATTCTTCCAATGTCTGTTTCATAATAGTTCCTCCCATGCTTTTGATGTTAATAATCTGCCTTTACAACCGCAAAGATACAAAAAAAGCAGGCTCACCATGTCAATTATTCAGAAAAGTTTTGTAATTTTGCACTATCATTGCACAATAGGCTCAAAAAGTGCAAAACATTCTCTGTATCAGAGCATATTCAAACTTTTAAAAAAGAAGCAAAATGAAGAAACTATATAGATTAGATGCATGGCATAAATTGCTTGCATTACGGTTCAAATCATTGAAGTGGCGCCATGGGGTGCTGATAGCATTGCTCATCCTCGTTACCCTAACGAAGATGATTCCGCTATGGGGATTCATCTACACCTATCGCATCTATCCCGTCATCGGCACCCTCCTCTCGCCCATCTCGGGCATCTTCCCCTTTGCCGTGGGCGATATCTTCATCGCCCTCAGCATCGCCTGGGTTATCCTCTATCCTATTTACGAGATAAGATTGAGGAAGAAGAGGGTTTTCGGAAGAGTGGCGGAGTATCTGCTGTGGGTGTATGCCTGGTTCTACATCGCCTGGGGATTGAACTATTCACAGCCGAATATCTATTATAGAATAGGTATGAAGCCGGTGGAGGTATCGAAAGCCAAATTTAAGAAATTTGCCTATCAATACGCAGATAGCCTCAACGCTCTAAGCATTGCATCTCTCAGCAGCGCATCTCGCAGCATTTCCAGGAAGAGCATTTCCCCTGATAGCATCGTGGATGATGCCTTGAAGAACCGGGTGCGGGATGCGGTTCTGAAAGAATATAACAAAATAGGATACCGGGAAGGCATCAACAAGCCTTTCAACCAGCATCCACATGCCAAGACGATGGTGTTCACACCCCTCAGTTCGATGGCAGGCGTAACCGGAAGCATGGGACCTTTCTTCTGCGAATTCACCCTTAACGGTGATATTCTCGCCCACGATTATCCAGCCACCTACGCCCACGAATTTGCACACTTTCTGGGAGTAGCCAACGAGGGCGAGGCGAATTTCTACAGTTACATTGTGTGTACGGCATCGGCAGATAAGCAGGTGAGATTCAGCGGATATTACCACATCTTCTTCCATGTATTGAATAATGTATACGATATCCTTGGCGAAAAGGAGGGAGAAAGATTCCTGAAACATATCCGTCCCGAGATTATCCAGCGGGCAAGAAACGACCGCCACTACTGGCTCAGCAAGCGATGCAAGGCATTGGATGCCGCCCAGGATTTCATCTTCGAACTCTATCTCAGGGGCAACCATGTGGCAGAAGGCAGGAAGAGCTACTCGGGCGTTATCGGTCTGATTCTGGCTTGGGAAGAAAAGAAAAAATAATGATTCCTGCCACTTTCGGCAAGAGCTATTTACGACAAGAGCTATTTACGACAAGTGGCCACATAAAACGCTAAGAGGCTGATATGAAACCATATCAGCCTTATTTTTATTCGCATACATTTTGATAGAAAGTAATACTTTTGGTATAATTTTTACTATTGCTGCTATTGATTTTTTCTAGCTCTAGGCTTACCTTTCTTTCCCATTCCTTTGTGAGGACCTTTCTGGGCAAAGCGCTTCATCATCTGGCGCTCTATCTCATAAACCCGCTGAATCTGCTGCTGGGTGAGGAACTGAGAATACTTTTTGTAGTATTTCTGACGGATGTCGAGAATCTTCTCGCTCATCTCGAAGCGTTGCTTAATCTGCTGCTCTGTCTGAGCATCCGAAGCACTTTTTCCCCTTTTGAAATGAGGACGAGGACCTAATGCCCAAATCTCCTTCTGGCACTGGGTGTAGGTATCGATAAACTTAGAACTGGTCTTTTCGTCAAGACCCAAATCGTGAGAAATGTGCTGTGCCTGCTTTTCGGCCAACTGCTCACGGCTAATGCGCTGCTTCTGATTAGGCGCCTGCGCATAAGAACTTACAGAAATGGTCATCATCATCATGACCATCATCAACATACCTAAAATTTTCTTCATATTCTTATTATTTAAAATGATTGAATCTGCCTAATTATTGAGAAACACATCCTCCTGATAAACATCGAGCAGGTAGGCCTGGTCAGCTTCCGACAACTGAGCGAAAGCCTGATCCACCTGTTCAAGATCACTCTTTGCCTGTGATGGCTGCGAAGAATGGGATGATGCCAGCGAAGAATCCGCTGCCGAGAAATCGATGTTGAGCACCAAAAGCACTGCCACCGATGCTGCCACAGCTATCGCTGCCGCCCAAATCATCTTGAAAACAGGGCGCTTCTTCGGCTGAATCTTTACGGCTTGCGGCTGAATCTTTACGGCTTGCGGCGTATCGTCCTTCACCGCCTCCAGGATATTCTTCTCCATATCCTTGAAGAAGCCGTCGGGAGTGGTATAAGGCATTCGCTTCCCCACCTGTTTGAAATCAAACCTCCCGGTTTCATTGAAATCGAATTTTGTATCCATATTCTTTTCCATTTTGAATCTTCATTAATAACTATTCAGAATCCTCACTTAATCGTTTGAATAACTCTCGCTTAATCGCTTGAATTCATGAATTTGATAATTTTCTCTTTGGCAATGAGATAGCTTGCCTTGATGCTGGTTGGCGTGGAATCTGCAATTTTGGCAATTTCATCGAAGCCCAGATCATCGTAATACCTGAGGTTGAATGCCAGCTGCTGCTTGGGCGGAAGCGACAAGATTGCCTTCTGCAGTTTCACAGCCACCTTATCATCATAGTCAATGTAATTATCTGCCATGACGAGGTTTACGCCCGTTTGCTGCGAATCTATCGAAACCACCTCCTGCTTCCGTTTGCCGATGAGGCGGAGCGCCTCGTTGGTAGCAATGCGATAGATCCAGCTTCTCAGAGAGCAGTCGCCACGGTAGTTGCCCAGCGAGCGATAGATTCTCACAAAGGTTTCCTGCGAGGCATCCTGCGCATCATCGTGCGATACCACCAGTCGGCGAATGTGCCAGTAAACGGATTCCTGATATTTTGCCATCAGCATTCTGAATCCGTTTTCAGGCGATTGCTTCAGCGTTTCCACTATGCCATTGTCATTAATACCCATATATTTCGTTTCATTTCATTTCTTGAACGTTACTCATATCTGTTTATTCGTTCATTTCTTGAACATTACGATTATATGACCATCCGAAACGGGAAAAGTAAAAAGGCGGATGCTTTTTTTTTCAATGCCAGCTTAATTTTTCCATCGTTTTTTTCTTTTAATAGAATATAGAGGAGAAAAAAGGAGAAAAATCTCCTGTTTCTCAAAGAAAAAGTATATTTTTGCAATCGAATTGCGGATATCAAAAGATATATCGATATGAAGAAAGAAAAGAATTTTTCAGAAAAGGATTTTTCGGAAAAGATAGAACCATCGGATAAGAAGGCATTAGAAAGCTTATCGGATGATGAGATTCTGCAGGGCTTCAAGGATGCCGATGCCAGAATAGTGAGGGAGTATTACTACGGATACTGCCGGGTGGCTTATTGCATCTACGATAAGCGATACGACCTGCAGAACAAGCCGGGTATGGATTTCTTCTCGCTGGCTCACGAATACTATCTCTATCTCTGCGAACACGACTTCAAGCCTCTGGAAGACCGGAAGCCGAGCATGTCGCTCAAAACCTGGATGGTGAATGGTTTCCGATTCCTGCTGCTGGATAAGTTGAAGGAGGTGGTAAAGGAGCACCGCTTCGAGAGTTTCGAGGCGCGACAGGAAAGCCGCAAGATGCAGTTTGACGTGACCGACAACCAGTTTGAGCACGATCTTTACCAGACGATAGAAGACATCGGCAATTTCTATTATGGCCGAGACAGCAAGAACAGCATCATCCTGAAGATGCTCTATATAGAGGGATTCAGGGGCAAGGACGTAGCCGCGCAGTTGGGCATATCCCATTCAGCCGTCACCCAGCGTTGCCAGAAGATGATGCACGATGTGGTGATTCCTTATTTCAAGAGATACTTCGATGCATCGGAATACGGAAGCTA
>JAIJUV010000190.1 GCA_022732315.1 Prevotella sp. | reverse complement strand
GCCTGGCAGTTGCGTACAATCACGCGGGCTGCAGAAGAACTGCCGAACATCTCATCGCCCTCGTCCTGACGGCTCAAGTCAACAGAAGTCTTGATTACGTTCTGTGCCTTCTTGGATGTCGCCATGGCGATAATCATCACGGCACCGGCAGCAAGCAGGAAGCCAGGAGTGGTCTTGGCACTCTCCATCAATGAAGTCATCATAAACTGGTCTGGCGCTGCACCGTCGGCATTTGCCATATAGTCCTGATAAGAAGAGAGACCAGCCAGAGGCACACCGATGAAGTTGACCAGGTCGTTACCAGCGAAAGCCATAGCCAGGGCGAAAGTACCCATCAGCACCGTAAACTTGAAGATGTTGACACGGCAGAGGTGCAGGAATTCCATCACGACAGCAGACACCACGAAGGTGATGCAGATGAGGAAACCGAGATTCTGGTCGATGTAATCGCGCACCTCAGTAGGCAGGTAAGGACTCTTGCCCAAACCCTTCATGAAGATGAAGTAAGAGAGGGCTGTAAAGGCGATACCACCGAAGATGGCGATGCTGTAGCGGCTGTGCTTGCGGTAGTTGAAGGTGAAAATGATACGGGAAAGCCACATCACGAAGGCACCAAACACGAAGGCGATGATGACAGATGAGAAGATACCCATGATTACCTCCAACGCCTTGTTGCTGTTCAGCAATACGCCATAGTTGAGGCTGTCGTCGCCATACATCTTCAATGTAGCGAGGATGAAAGCACCACCCAGCAACTCGAATACCAGAGAGACGGTAGTAGAGGTTGGCATACCTAAGGTATTGAACACATCCAGGATGATGACATCAGTCACCATGACCGCCAGGAAGAGCGTCATTACCTCTTCGAATGTAAAGTGGTCAGGACTCATGATACCATGGCGGGCGATATCCATCATTCCCGATGACATGATGGCTCCGAGAACCACACCGCAGGATGCGATAATCAGCACCGTGCGAAACTTAGCCACCTTAGCTCCGATGGCAGATTGCAGGAAGTTGACAGCATCGTTGCTGACTCCTACGAAGAGATCGAACACTGCTAAACAGAGCAGGAAGATCACAATACATAAATAAATTGTACCCATATATTTTACTATTGTTTATTATACCTTATTATATAAGGGGTTTATCTCAACATAGCTAGATACATTTCTCCCCTTACTTTTCTGGGTGCAAAGGTACGAGTACGATGTTACAGGCGATTTAAACAGGTGTTACAATATTGTTAAGATGTTGTTGTGCTGGCGATTGAATAAGAAAGTTGCCACCGAAAACAAAGAAAAGTGCGAAAATGTTTGGAAGTTACGGAAGTATTTTATATCTTTGCATTCGGATAGGGTGTATTCCCTTTCCACTGATTTTTGAGATTTAAGAAGCGTTATGCTTATCGAAGTACTGGAAACCTAGGAAATTTCCCGACATACTCTAAGAAAGCATAGTGGTTCTCACGCATAGCGTGGGCTGCTATTGTTGCATCTATGAGTATGGGCTATCCTAGGGCCTCCAGTATTGAGATGTGGGCATTGCAGTTCACGCTTCTCTGTTTAACAAAAAGACCTAATGGGACTGAAAAGGGAATAAGGAGCTATTGGTGATGCTTAATATACTAAAAGGGAATATTCAATCCTCTGAAAGAAAAAAAAATGGAAAGAGGGCTTTTTCTGGAATTTTCATAGTAGTCGTATTATTGGTAATATCTGTTATTGCTATAGTGTATATAGCAATAACTTCTGTTAGCTTGAAAGAACAAATGGATCTCAAAAAACATAATATTAAGTTTTTTGACAACTTGGAAAAAGAGCAAATATCTGCATTGAAAACACGAAGTCTTTTCAAAAATAGAGCAACCAAGGACAATTCTGATTTCTTGCGTGAGATAGGTCCTATTCCTAATGGTAAGTTTTTGTCTTCTTTTTCTGAGGTAGGTGAAGGAAAATATGAATATTGGCAAAATTATGTGGCATATAGAGACAAATTGGTTTATTATACCGTAAATATCCCAAGAAGAGATTATTTTGGTAATATAGAGTACGATGAAGAAAAGAGAACAAAATATGTAAAAGAACCATATTGGGATTATAAGGTCAAGAAAATCCCATTTGAATATTCTTACTCTTTAGTTACTTTTGACATGTCAGAATTAATTTCGGCTAATGCAACAGATTCTGTTTATGAAAAGCAAACTCTTCTATTTGCAAAAGAGCTGGAAGTATATAAGCACTATATGTTTTCACCAGCGCAGAGAAAAATTGTCTATGATAATTATTGGGCTACTTTTTATGGTAAGATTTTGCCAACTAACAGAAAAGCTATTGCTTATTCGACTAAAGATCAAGAAGGTAAACCTGTTTTGAGAAGCATATTTTTTGCTAATAGAAAAGCTTATATGCTTGAAGTCCGTAGTGAACATCAGTTGGAAGAAAAGTCTCAGTGGATAATGAAAGGTTTTACCACGTTTTATCTCGGAGATTTTAATGACAGTGTGAATGGCAAACTCTTGTTGTTTGTTTTAAGTGCTTTTATCTTTTTAGTTTTTATTCTTATTTGTCTGCTTATGCCAAGGCATTTGTTAAGAACTAATACAATATTGTCAAGGCAAAAAAGCATCTTGTGCCGTTGTATGTTGGTATTGGGCATATTGGATATGCTATGTGTCTTTACTGAGATTTATGGTATATGTATAGGCGTGTTTATGCAAGATTTTTATTGGTGGTGTATGTTCTGTCTATTCTTGGGCGCAACTATCACAAGTGTTTTTACTATAATATACGGTAAGAGTAGAGCAGAAAACACATTTGATTATTTGGTACCGAAAAGTGTAAAGAAATATTTGTATAATAGACATGTTACAGATGCAGAATATAAAAGCATTGTAGTCTTTTTGGTATATCCACTTTTTGTGTTGGGTAGTTCACCATTAGGCATAGGTGTACTCATTTATATATTACCTGTTTCGTTAATAACTTTGTTGTTGATGGAAATACGCAATTTCTCTAATTGGAGTCATGGAGATATACATAAAGATGGAAATGAGTTGAAAGGGGATGGCTTGGGTATATTCAAGGATTATTATTTGTTGTTGAATATTGACAGATCTGCCTCTGAGGAGGACATAGATAAGGCATTTAATAAAGCTATGACTAAATATAATTCCGGTATAGATTATAGTTTGTATGGTGAAACTTATAAACATAATATTCAGGAAGCTTATCGTGTGCTAAGTTCAACCAATCGGCTAAAACCAGAATATGATAGAGAGTTTGATGCTTATCGTGCATCAAATGACTCTGAGTATCTGTATTCTGATGAAAGAACAAAGCGTGATATAATGTTGGTACAGAAAGAACTTGGAGGTATTCTATTAGCTTCGAAAAAATATGATACTTGTGCTAAGGTACATAACTTGGTAATTCGTGCTGTCGTTATTTATGGTGTCTTTTTGGCAATAGTGTCTTCCATTCTTTTTGTACCAGTAAAGAAACATACAACTTTTGGTGATGTCTATTGGGAAAGTTTATGGGATAAAGTGAGATTTATTGATGACTAAAATATGTAAAAGTTATGAGACAGTTTTTAATGTTTACATTTTTAATGGTTTCCATACGTACTGCTTATGCGGAGGATAATTCTCCTGCATATTTTGGCGCTGTTTCGATAGTGGTTACAATTATGTTGGTATTATTGTGTATTTGGTTACTTAATTCCCATAATGTAACAAGAAAAGTAAAGTTGAGTATTCTCGGAGTAGGTATTGGAGTTTTTGGTTTAGTTCAAATGTTATTGTCTTTTGGTATGGAGTCTTATAGACGTAGTCTTCTTCCTCCTGATGATCCTGAGGTTGTGCTTGCGGTAGAAGAAATTAATGAGCAGATGCCTTTGAAACTAACGGATGGTATGACTCTTAGAAGTGTGGATTTGAAAGACTCTACAGTCGTTAGTACTTTGGAAATTGACGAAACGAAATATCCTTTTGAGGACTTTTTGCAGAATAAAGAACAGAAGAAGCGAATTATGATGGCAAACGTAGCAAAGAGTTCTCCTTTTAAGTCTTGCAGCTATGTGGATATTGCCAACAAAGGATATTCTGTAGCAATGTTGGTAAAGGGAATGCAATCTCATCGAGAAATAAAGTTTATTCTTACACCAAAGGAAGTAAAAAATGCTCAAAATCAACCAAAGCCAACGCCAAGAGAAGAACTGGATTTGTATTTGAATGAACTTAATAAGAATATCCTTGTTGATCTTGAAGATGGGCTGCTGTCTGCTCATGCAAGGATACAAGGACAAATTTGTGTTGTTGTCTATACCATAGATGAGAATAAGCTTGATATTTCAGGGTTTGAAAAAAGTAAAGAGTCTATGAGGGTAGAACTCAAAAATGAGTTTATGGTCAAGGGTGATTTGATAAAGTTAGCTTCCCTTCTTGCTCCTTTGGGTATGTCATTTAGAATTTGCTATGTTGGTAACTTGTCTAAAAAACAAGTGTCAATTGATATTTCTTCTTCATATATCCAAGAAGTTCTTGATAATGCAGTAGCTAAGATAATTAAATCACAAAATAAGCAAACAGAATAAAATATACGGTTATGACATTTTTCAATTCAATTAAAATGTGTTACATGAAGTCTTTTGATTTTAAGGGAAGAGCTTCAAAGAGTGAGTATTGGTGGTTCTGGCTGGTTCAGGTCCCTATTACTTTTATAGCATTGGGGGCATTGGGGGCTTGGAACTCTGAAAAGTTTGATGTGCTGTCGGGAGTGTTTTTAGGGATTACTATAGCCTCTATTCCTGCTAACCTTTCTTCTATGGTACGTAGATTTCATGATGCGGGATTAAGTACTAAGCAATGTCTAAAGAAATTGTCTTATGCGGTAGCCCCATTCCTTTTTGCTGTCAATTTAATGACAAAGATCGATCCTGTTTCTTCTTTTGCTGTAGTACTCTTAATAGCATTATTATTTTCGGCAGTCTCATTTTTCCTGTTGTTCATCATATTGATAGGAGACAGTGTATATGAAGATGAAGAAGAGGAATAAGGGATAAAGTCGTTCGCAAGCCTTGCGAATAAAAAAAGCAAGGCTTTCTGATACAATTTATCGATTTTTTGTTTAATTTTGCAATCGATACTAATAGATGCTACTATAATATGGGAAATGATACAGAAAATATAAAGATATT
>JAIJUV010000189.1 GCA_022732315.1 Prevotella sp. | reverse complement strand
TTCTTTCCTAGCTTATTGTATTGGTTCATGGTGATGTCGATACCAGCCAATACGAAGCTCTTGATAATCTCCACGCCCAGGTCGATGGCAGGCTGAAGCTGCTTCATGTCTTCCTCAGTGTATTTACCCAGCACCCAGTCTATCTGTCCGCCACGTGGATAATCGTTGCCGATACCCATGCGCAGGCGGGCGTAGTTCTGGCCGATAAGCTGCTGAATATGGCCCAGTCCGTTGTGACCACCGTTGCTTCCGTTCGCCTTCAGGCGGAAAGCACCCAGCGGCAGGGCGAGCTCATCACTGATTACCAGGAGTCGGCTCTGGTCAATCTTTTCCTGATTCAGCCAATATCTCACGGCATTACCACTCAGGTTCATGAAGGTGGTAGGCTTCAGCAGGATAATCTTTCTTCCCTTGAGCGTGGTCTCGGCAACGAAGCCATATCGCTTATCCTCAAAATGAATATTGGACGCTTTAGCAAAAGCGTCCAATACCATAAATCCTGTGTTGTGCCTGGTATCAGCGTATTCGTCGCCAGGATTACCAAGCCCACAAATCAAATATTTATCCAATGTTTGATAATGCTTTACTCAGGTTCGTAAAATCTTTGATGACTATCGATTAAGCCTCCTCAGCAGCAGCCTGTGCAGCGAGCTGAGCGTTACGTGTCATCTTGATAGAGCAAACTACAACAGCCTTGCTTGTAGCCAACTCGAGACCCTCGAATGAGAGGTCACCTACCTTGATGCTCTTACCAATCTTCAACTCTGTAACATCTACATCGAGGTGCTCAGGAATCTGCTGGTATGGAGCAGTAACGTTGATCTTACGGATAGAGAGGTTCATACGACCACCATCACGTACACCCTGTGCAAGACCTACCAACTTCACTGGAATACCGATAGTGATAGGCTTCTGATCGTTCACCTCGTAGAAGTCAACGTGCAGAGGAGCGTCTGTAGTTGGGTGGAACTGAATCTCCTTCATGATAGCTGTACGGCTCTCACCATCGATGATGAGGTTGATAACATATACATGAGGAGTGTAGATAATCTTACGCAACTCTGTGAATGGAACTGCGAATGACAAAGCCTCAGGAGCACCGTTAGCATCCTTCTTCTCACCATAAAGGTTACATGGGATAAAACCTTCCTTACGCAATGCCTTAGAAGCTTTCTTGCCAAGGTCTGTACGCTTCTGACCTGTTACATTAATCTCTTTCATTTTGTGTTACTCTAAATTAAGTTGTGAATAATAATTTTGCCTTAACTCGCCATCACACGGATTAGCTTTGTTTTAAGCATGCCCCGCGAGGTTTTCTCGCAAAGCGGGTGCAAAATTACTACTTTTATTTGAATTACGCAAATTTTAGCCCGATTTTTCTCACTCATGATGCGTTAAATATTTAAAAACGCTCTTCTAACCTTAAAAAAATAGAAAAGATTACCCGTTTTCTTGCATATTATATATTAAATATGTAAATTTGCAGTGTTTTAGGTAAATATATAAATAAATCTTTTAAATTATTAGAGAATGATTAATAGGGATTTGATAAGACGTAAGATTGTGCAGTTAACCTATGCATACTATCAGAACAGCAATCATAATATTGATAATGCTGAAAAGGAGCTCATGTTTGCTCTCTCAAAGTCGTATGATTTGTACAACTACATGTTGCAGCTCATGGTGGCTATCACCCAGGAGGCTCGCAAGCGTTATGACGTAGAGGTGGCACGAGCTCAGCGTGAGGGTACACCAGAGCCTTCTTCAAGAATGGCTTTCAACCGCTTCGCTACGCAGTTGGAGGAGAACAAGATGCTCGTAGAATGGATTGATATCAAGAAGTCTTCGTGGGAAGAGGATATCGAGGTGGTTCGCAAGCTCTATACTGCCATCGTCTCTAGCGATCTCTATACCAGCTATATTGATGGTACCATGACAAAGGACCACGAGGAGGGAGAACTCGATGACTATGCATACGACCGTGAGTTCTGGCGCCGTGCCTACAAGGCTTTCATCATGAACAGTGATGACCTCGATGCCATGCTCGAAGAGAAGAGCCTCTATTGGAACGACGATAAGGACATCGTAGATACCTTCGTGCTGAAGACCATCAAGCGCTTCGACCCAGCCAACAAGGCAAACCAGGAGTTGCTCCCAGAGTATAAGGATGCAGAAGACCGCGACTTTGCCCGCAAGCTCTTCCGTGCCACCCTGCTCAATTGCGAATCCTACCAGCGCTACATCAGCGATGCCTGCCGCAACTGGGATTTCGGACGCCTGGCTTACATGGATGTGGTAGTTATGCAGATTGCCATCGCCGAGATGATGACTTTCCCTGGCATCCCAGCCATCGTTACTATCAACGAGTATGTGGATCTTGCCAAGGCATACAGCACTCCTCGCAGCGGCGGTTATGTGAATGGTATGCTCGATAACATCGCCCGTTTCCTCAACTCTCGCGGTCTCATCCAGAAGGATATGCCAGAGCGCAAGAATAACAGAGGCGGTCAGCATCCTAATCATACAAATCATCCTAATCGTCCAAATCAACCAAATAACCCACATTACGATAAGTAGTGTATATTATAATGTACGCGCGTACATTATATAGAGTGTATGATATATTGAATGATGTAGGGTATGATAGAGTGAATAGATAGATAAATAGATAATTCAACAAAATAATAACATCAAGACATGACAAATTTAGTATTGCAAGCAGCTGCTGGTGGTGGCAGCATGAGTTTCCTCATTATGATGGTAGCCATCTTCGCTATCATGTGGTTCTTCATGATTCGTCCTCAGCAGAAGAAGCAGAAAGAGATACGCAAGTTCCAGAACTCTCTCGCCGAGGGATCTAAGGTGGTTACTGGTGGCGGTGTTTATGGCACCGTAAAGCATGTAAACCTTGAGCAGAACACTGTAGATGTGGAGATTGCACGTGGCGTGGTCATCACTGTAGCCAAGGGCTATGTATTTGCCGATGCTGCCAGCCAGACTCCTAACGCATAAATAGGATTCACTAGGAACTCTCATGCGTAGTGTTCGGAACATATTGAAAGCTGTCAGAAACTTCCTGTTCAGTGGCCTGAATAAGGAGTTTCTGATTTTTTTGTTCTTTCTCGCTCTCAGCGGCGCCTTCTGGTTGTTGATGACGCTCAATGAGACCATGGAGAGAGAATTCAAGATTCCTATGCGCTTGTCCGGCGTACCTAGAAATGCCGTGATAACGGGTGAACTGCCTGATACCGTGCGCGTTACGGTGAGGGATAAGGGATTCACGCTCGTTACCTACGATTTCCGTCCTCTCGTATTCCGATTCAGCAACTATGCTGATGAGGATGAAGGCAAGGGAGTGATACCGCTGACGGATGTGCAGAAGCAGGTGCTCTCGCAGATGTATGGTTCCAGTAAACTGCTGCAGGTAAAACCGGGTGCATTCGACTTCTATTTCACCTATGGAACTTCCAAGAAGGTGCCGGTGGTGTTCAGGGGTAAGATTACGACCAACAAGAGTTATTATCTGGCTCATACGGAATTCTATCCGTCTATGGTCACCGTGTATGCCAACAAGCAGCAGCTTGACAAGCTTCAGACGGTAGAGATAGAACCTTTCAATTACCGCAATCTTCAGGATACCATCCGCCAGGCGGTGAAGATCAGGAAGATTCGTGGCGTTAAAATCGTTCCGTCTACGGTTAGATTGTCGGTATATCCGGATGTGCTGACCGAAGAAGCTATCGAAGTGCCGATTACTGCCATCAATATGCCTCCGGGCATGGTGCTCAGAACCTTCCCTTCCAAGGTGACAGTGAGGTTTACCATCGGAGCCAGTCTCTTCCGTACCATCAAGCCAAACCTGTTTAAGGTGGTGGTAGATTACGAAGAGTTGGCAGCCAATCCGTCGGATAAATGCACCTTGCAGCTTCGCAGTGTGCCACGCTCCGTGAGCAAGGCATCGCTCGAAATAGATAGGGTGGATTATCTGCTGGAACAGCAATGATGGTTTATAGTTGATAGTTTATAATTGATAGTTTATAGTTGATAGTTTTTCTACTATGATGAAGATAGCTATAACGGGGGGCATAGGTAGCGGAAAGAGCTATGTGTGCAGAATCTTGGAGAAGCACGGCATCAGGGTTTACGACTGCGATGCCGGGGCTAAGCGGTTGATGAGGCAGGATGCTGACTTGCAGGCCGGCTTGAAGAAGTTGGTGGGCGAGGAGGTGTATAGTGCCGATGGCATCTTGCAGAAGCCCGTGCTTGCCCAGTTTATCCTCACCAGTGAGGCCAACAAGCAGGCAGTGAATGATGTGGTACATCCAGCCGTGGCGCGCGATTTCGAAAAGAGCGATTGCAGCTGGTTGGAGAGTGCCATCCTCTTTGATAGCGGTTTCTATCGTCGCACCCACTTCGACTTCGTGGTCTGCGTCACAGCTCCCATCCCCGTGCGTATCGAACGCATCATGCAGCGTGATCATATCTCGCAGCAGAAGGCACAGCAATGGATAGATGCCGTGATGCCGCAGGAAGAACTCAAAGCCCGTTCTGATTTTGAAATCGTGAATGATGGAGTGAGGGATGTGGATGAGCAGGTAGTAAAACTGCTGAATCATTTGAAATAAAAGAAATCATATAAAAAATAGAAGAATAAAGAAAATGGAAACAATCCTTTCAATTGCAGGCAAGCCAGGCCTTTACAAACTGGTTTCAAGAGGTAACAGAACTCTTATCGTTGAGACTCTCGACGAGACTCACAAGCGTGTGCCAGCTTTCGCAACAGACCGCGTTACAAGTCTTGGCGACATCGCTATGTATACTGATGCAGACGAGGTTCCATTGTGGGAGGTTCTCGACAGCGTAAGCAAGAAGGAAGAGGGCAAGCCTAGCACCTTCAACTACAAGAAGGCTCCAGCTGCTGAGCTCCACGATTACTTCGCTGAGGTTCTTCCTAACTACGACCGCGACCGTGTACACGACAGCGATATCAAGAAGCTCCTCCAGTGGTACAACATCCTCGCTAAGTACGGCATCACCGATTTCAAGGCTACTCTTGCTCCTACAGAGGGTGAGAACGTAGATGATCGTGCTGAGCAGGTTGCTGAGTAAATCCCGTCAGATTTTTTAGGAGGGTGTGTCATTATTCATCGGATTACGCGGAATAAACGGAACCTTAACCGCCTTCCTCGGATTACTCACGGATTTTAAACGGAAACTCGACCT
>JAIJUV010000188.1 GCA_022732315.1 Prevotella sp. | reverse complement strand
ACGGACTACAGAACAAGGACACCGAGCACCATGCCGACATCATCAACTTGGTGAACAGCAATGCAAGACTTATAGAGCAACGAATGGTTGCAACGACATGAAATCCTTATCGGCGGAGCGATGAAAATTCGTTCCGCCACTTTCTTTATATAAGAAAGGCTGCGGCTCGGCAATTTCAAGCGAGCTTGATTGCGCTCGCCTTGCACTTTCTTTCATGAGCCGAGGAGCGGAAAAGAAACTGTATGTTTCTATTTGTCACTTTCTTTCCAAAATGAAGTTCCTGTAATATGTAATTTCGCTTTTTCCTGAGCTTCAGCTTGAATTTTTTCGTCTATTTCACCAGTTAATTTATCATGCATTTTTATGGAAGAATAATAATTGAGATTTAATGTCTCAAATTCCTTTTCTAATAAATCCAACTTGTCTCTTTGCAATGCTACACAACAAGACTTGCTGTATAAATTCAATAAATTATCTTTATATTGCTCAAGCTTGCCATTCAATTCCAATAAATCATTCATACTTTGTTCATGAATACCAAACACACTATAAATAAGTTGTTTGTTCTTGTATTTTAGACAAATGGGTAGCATTATTATGAGTAAGGAAAGCAACGAAAGAATGTATTTATCTGTAACAAATTCAAATTTGATGACAACATTTAATATGGCAGGAATTGCCAAACAAATATAAACTCCCCAAAAATACAGATTATTTTGAGCGGAATTTTTCTTGCCTACAAGGATGGAAGAATAATATATGTCAGTAACTATCTCACAATATTTATCCCATATTCTTGATGTCAAATCATCTTTATATTGCTCCAAATTAGTCATCGCTTTTATTTTTTCTTTGGTGGAATTGGCTTAGGAACTGATGTTGGAATGATTTTTCCATTCTGCATTTTGGGCGTTTTTGCAGTACTTATATATTTCTTTGTATTCATTTTATCTAAATTTTAAAGTTCTGGAAACAATGCTGCTCCCACATATTATTGGGAACAGCATTATATGTATTTGTTACTAAATCTCTACGGTTTCACCGTCACCAGTAGAAGAACCACTGCCAGACGAAGAACCGCCACTTGATGGCTTGCTGCTAGGAGTCGTTGCAGACGAACTTCCAGACGTGGATGGAGCTGTCGCTTTTTGCCCCATGACCTCACGCTTGAAGTGGGTTATCTCTGTGTTCACATAGTCGATGAACGCTGTGTAATCCTTTTCGCCAAAGACGAGGGCAAGGGCATTCACCATTTTAACCAATGCACGATAAGCGTTATCACTTGCTGTGCGAGCAGTTTTCAATGCTCCAACAGTCACGCCCATCTTCTCGTTGGTACGCTGCAAGGTAAGTGTTCTTACATGCTCGTTGGCTTTCTTCATGTTGGTAACAAATGCAGCCAAACCTAATGTGGAAACTTGTGAAGAATACTTGTTCTCAAGGTCAGAAATGAAATTCACCAAAAGACCTGTTTCTTTGTCAAGCTGGTCTGCGGTATTAATCTTGTAGTCCTTGATATGTTGTGAGAGAACCTTTGCCGCCTGTGACATATTCTCAACAGGAATGGCGAGGAAACCCTCAACAGCTTTCTTGTAGCCAGCATAGAGAGCATCTCGGTCGCTGTCTGCCTTGGCGATGTCATCGGTCAAGAGACTTTTCTGTGAAATCTTCAAGGCTTCGTCCTCTGCGGCAACGGCAGCCTTAAAATTACTGACGAGTTCGGAAGCTTTTGCCTTTACGGTCGTATCAGCCTCAGCACGTGTAAGGATGTTGCTTACAAACGTGAAATGCGCACCGTTGTTCATGCGCTGAATGTTGATGTCGTTAATCTCTTTCATACTGTTAAGGATTTTTATTTGACAATTTGTTATGTGCATCGTTGGATTTTTCCAATTGCAATCGCTAAGATAATAAAATAAACGAGAAAACCGCAACTTTGTTGCGAAAATTTGACAACCTTAACGATATAACCTTGCATTTTGCCATAGAATAGCCTATAAACTCAAATCTACGCATACTTTTGAAGTATATAATGAACGGAAATGCTAATCAATGCTTCATTTTACAAATTGTGGACAAAGACACTCGAATCAAAGCATTCTTCTACACATAAAAATGACAAGAAACTGCAATCAATACTTTCTTTTGAACTTTGGCAAGGTGTTGATTGCAATCAACAATTACTTTTAGATGCCGTTGATAGTTGTGACTGCGGACTAAGGCAACATTCATAGGTCATTGTGTCTGTAGATTACAATCACTAAGAACAAATTAAAGCCAATGTTGTTTTTGCATCAATGCAAAAGCGACATTGGCTTTAATTTGCATATCGACATTCTATTTTGCTGATTCGTTGGCGTATTTTTCTGCTATGTCATTCCATCTTGGAATATTGAGATGCACACCATAATGTCTTTCGTAGCTCTCAATGAGTTTGTCTTTCCAATGCAAGGCTATGGTCACTCTTGTGTCTGGATATTGGTAAATGGTTTCTTCCATTGCAGCCAAGAAATCTTCAAGACTATCGAAAGGCTTGAAATCTGTGCGGTCAGAATACCAAGTGGCAGGGCGAATATTAACTATCACCTTGTTCTTGTATTGCACTTTGACAGGCCATGTTCCACTCGTGCTGCATATCTCCCAAAGATTCTTCAACCATATTCGCTCTATCTCTACCACACCATTCTCCATCTTGTATTTTATGAGTAAGTGCTTTGAGTGCAATTTCCATGGCTTCTCAATCACAAGATTGATAAAGCTACGAAACGCTGCTATATCAAAGTTGGGACTGCCCGTGAATGATTTTATCTCTAACCAGTTTGATTCCAAATTGTCAGGGTCTAACCAAAAGTCGGGAGATGCCTGTTTGTGGTTATGAATGTGAACAATGCCTTTGCTCGTCATCCATTTGTCAAGCCATTCTTCAAGAATGTTGCCTATTATGTTGTTTTGCTCAACCGTTATGCCAAAGTCACGAAGGTTGAATCTAACAGAACCTGTTGCGCCCTCCATTCCGAAGTCCTCAACAAGTGCGTTGTATAAATTTTCTGATGCGTCCATATTTCTATTTTTTAAAAGTGTCTAATAATCGTTCTGCAACTGCTTTGATAACAGGTACAACGACAGTATTGCCTAATAGGTCAAAACCGTCTTTCTCACTTACATTGAACTTAATGTTGTCTGGATAGCCGCAAAGTCGCAATCCTTCTCGAAGTGATAATCTTCTCAGTCCGCCATTATCTCCAACATAGAGTTTCTGCATATCCATAGCCACAAGTGTTGGGGCAATTTCGTTTGGTGACATAACCTTGTTTATCTCAAAGCTCAACTTACCTGCGACGATGTTGTACCCCTTGGGCTTAGTTGTATCATATTCACGGTGGGTAGTTACAACTCCATTCTCATTTGTCTCACGAATGAGTTTCTTTGGATGTTCAAACTTCAAGTAGCCTTTTTGCGTTAAATCTTCCAACATTTCTTCGAGATCTTGTGAGTCAAAAAAAGTGCGAATCTGTTCCAATGTCAACGGCATACCATCCATCCAGTCTATACCGATAATTTCAGCCCATTTCTTTTTACGGCGTTCTGTCAATATCGTGTCAAGAAGTTGCTTCTGTTTTTGTGAAACAGAGCCTTTGATTTCCAAATCCCAACTATGAATATTGGTGTTGCCACCTCTCTTGTCCTTTATGGATTTCCCATATAGTTGCTCTACCGTGAAGTGTTTAAGTAATGTTCTTGTAAAAGGAGTGTCTGCTGTTGGCAATCCTGTTTCAAGAATATCTCCTAATTTGCTTTCCTTTATTGCAAAATTATCGAGATTTGGTGTTTCATTGACGCTACCAACAATATATATTCTTTTGCGCTCTTGTGGAACACCAAAGTATTTTGAGTTGAGAACACGGAAATCAAACTCATAGTTTAATGCAGTCAGTCTATCTACAATTACTTGTAATGTCTTGCCACCATCGTGATTAACAAGCCCTTCTACATTTTCAAGGATAAAACCCTTCGGACGTTTATCCTTTAATATACGCTCTACCTCAAAGAACATAGTTCCTCGTGTATCGGCAAATCCTTGTCTTTTCCCTGCCGAGCTGAAAGCTTGGCAAGGAAATCCTGCACAAAGAATATCAAAGTCTGGAATATTCTTTGTGTCAACTTTTGTTATGTCACCAGTAATTGTTTCGCCAGGGTGATTCTCTTGCAAAACCTTTACAGCATATGGCTTAATTTCAGATGTAAAGACACAAACAGGCTTTAACCCCTTTTCCTTAGCTGCTAATTCAAGTCCACAACGAATGCCGCCAATGCCAGCAAACAAATCAATGAAACGCAATACATTATGCTGATTACATTCTGCAACTTTTGGCTGCTTCAAAGATTCATCTACAACATTTGCAATATCTTGTCCTTTCAATAATTTTGGTGCAAACGGTATCTCTTTTTTATCTTTAGCAGAAGCTCTTTCTATCAGTTCGCCAATATTTAATGGCTCAGCCGTCAATTCTTCTCCTAAAGAAAAAACAACATAAGAACCGTTGGGATTAGGGTACTTTAATTTCTCCATTTCTGACTGTTCCTTGACAGAAGAATTTACACAAGGGAACAGATGATAGCCCTCTTGTGGATTTTGAGTGTTGTATATCAAAACAAAATCAGGCAGGACTTTTGAAAGAGTTCCACCATTTCTTTGAGAAAACAAATCCTTGTTGAAACGGATATTGTACAGTTTCTCATATCGTTGAGTCTTTTCTCCCAATATCCAGTCCAACTGAGATTTTTCACCTCGGTATGCACCAAAAAGGAAAGTTCTATCTTTATTCTCTATATATCTAAACATTTTTTGCTTCATTATTGTTTATGTCATTAATTAAGTCTTTAGGACTTATGGATAACAATTGGGCAACTTGCAAAAGCTGCTCCAAGGATGGTTGGGATTTATTCTGTACCCACCGACTTATTGTTATTTCCGATTTGCCCATTTGCTCAGCCAACCAGCGGTTCGTTTTGTTCTGTTCGGCTAAGACAACTCTTATTCGATTTATTGAATATTCTGCCATACGATGAATAAAATTTGGTTGCAAAGGTAACAAAAAAAGACGAAAGTTTATCATGTTTTGATAAACATTAACTTGATAATGATTATAAAGCATATAAAACCATTCGGGTTGTCGTCGGAGCGTGTGGCGTTCACCAACCTGCATATGGTGACAAGACTTCTCTCCGTCAC
>JAIJUV010000020.1 GCA_022732315.1 Prevotella sp. | reverse complement strand
AAATGAGCAATACGGTATGAGAACAATGCTATCTGGCTCTCAGCTGAACCAGTATCAGAGTTAGACTTTCCGTACTTGCTAAAGATCTCTTCTTTTTTTGCTTTGTCTAAATACATAGCTGTGATACTTAAAAATTTAATTGTTATATTAATGAATATGATGCAATTTCGGACCTTCCTCACGGCGGTTTCCGTAAAAATGCGGTGCAAAGGTACAACTTTTCCATGAATTATGCAAATTTTTCGGGAATTTTTTGTAATTTTGCACCCAAATTCATTAAGTATTTAAGGTAAACGAAATGCAAGACATTAGAAACATTGCAGTTATTGCACACGTTGACCATGGTAAAACTACCCTGGTTGACAAGATGATGCTCGCCGGTAAGCTGTTCCGTGACGGCCAGGATAACAGCGGCGAAGTGCTCGATTCCAATGATTTGGAGCGAGAGCGTGGTATAACCATTCTTTCAAAGAATGTGTCTATCAATTGGAAAGGTACTAAGATTAATATTCTCGATACTCCTGGACACTCTGACTTCGGTGGTGAGGTGGAGCGCGTGCTCAACATGGCAGACGGTTGCCTTCTCCTCGTCGACGCTTTCGAGGGTCCGATGCCTCAGACTCGATTCGTGCTGCAGAAGGCTTTGCAGCTCGGATTGAAACCTATCGTTGTTGTTAATAAGGTGGATAAGCCTAACTGTCGCCCTGAAGAGGTGTACGAGATGGTGTTCGACCTGATGTGCGACCTCGATGCTACTGAGGAACAGCTTGACTTTACTGTGGTTTACGGTTCGGCTAAGAACGGCTGGATGAGCGATGACTACAACAAGCCAACTGACAACATTGACTATCTGCTCGACAAGATTGTGGAGATTATCCCTGCTCCTAAGCAGCTGGAGGGTACTCCTCAGCTCTTGATCACATCTCTTGACTATAGCTCCTACACCGGTCGTATCGCCGTGGGTCGTGTACACCGTGGTACCCTGAAGGATGGCATGAACGTAACTATCTGCCATCGTGACGGAACCCAGGAGAAGACCAAGATCAAGGAACTGCATACCTTCGAGGGTATGGGTCATAAGAAGACAGACCATGTGGATTCTGGCGACATCTGTGCCGTTATCGGCCTTGAGAAGTTCGAGATTGGTGATACCATCTGCGACTACGAGAACCCGGAGCCACTGCCTCCTATCGCTGTAGACGAGCCTACCATGAGTATGCTCTTCACCATCAACGATTCTCCTTTCTTCGGCAAGGAGGGTAAGTTCTGTACATCACGCCACATTCAGGACCGCCTGAACAAGGAGCTGGAGAAGAACCTGGCTCTTCGTGTTCAGCCTTACGAGGATACCACTGATAAGTGGATTGTATCGGGCCGTGGTGTGCTCCATCTCTCTGTGCTCATCGAGACCATGCGCCGCGAGGGCTACGAGCTGCAGGTGGGTCAGCCTCAGGTAATCTACAAGGAGATTGACGGCGTGAAGTGCGAGCCTATCGAGGAGTTGACCATCAACGTGCCAGAGGAGTTTGCTTCCAAGATGATTGATATGGTTACCCGCCGCAAGGGTGATATGACTTCTATGCTGAACATGGGCGAGCGTGTGGATATTGAGTTTGATATTCCTTCACGTGGTATCATCGGTTTGCGTACCAATGTGCTCACTGCTTCTCAGGGCGAGGCTATCATGGCTCACCGCTTCAAGGAGTATCAGCCATACAAGGGCGAGATTACCCGCCGTTCTAACGGTAGCATGATTGCGCTGGAGACAGGTACTGCCTATGCTTACGCCATCGACAAGCTGCAGGATCGCGGTAAGTTCTTCATCGACCCAGGTGAGGAGGTTTACGGCGGCGAGGTTGTTGGTGAGCATGTTCACGACAACGACCTGGTGGTTAACGTAACCAAGGCAAAGCAGCTGACCAACGTGCGTGCTTCCGGTTCTGATGATAAGGCTCGCGTGATTCCAAAGACCGTGATGAGCCTTGAGGAGTGCCTGGAGTATATCCGCGAGGATGAGTACGTAGAGGTTACCCCTAAGAGCATGCGTATGCGCAAGGTGATTCTCGATCACTTGGAGCGCAAGCGCAGTAACAAGGAATAAGTTATAGCTTATATATAAATGGATCCGTAAGAATTCCCCTCTTGCCGATTGCCCTGGGCAGTCTGCTTGCAGGGGATTCTTTATTTAAAGGTGATACTTTATTTAAGGTGATACTTTATTTAAGGTGATTCTTTATTTTTAATTTAGAATGTAAGCGTATGTGGTTGTGGAAATTCTTTAGGAAATTCTCGTTGCCCTGCTCGCTGGTATTGGGAGCTGTGGGCTATCTGATTTTTGCCAATGTTCCGTTTCTGGAGCCTCTGGGGGATGCGGTGGGACCGAAGCTGGTAGATCTGATGCCGGTGGTGCTCTTCGCCTTGCTCTATGTTACCTTCTGCAAGATAGAAATCAAGGAGATGAAGCCGAAGGCGTGGCATTTTGTATTGCAGCTGATCAGAACCAGTCTGGCATTGGCGATGGTGGTGCTGATTTTCGAATTCGGCGATGATTATGAAACCAAGCTGGTGCTGGAGGGAGCCTTTATCTGCTTTATCTGTCCTACGGCGGCTGCCGTGGCGGTGGTGACGGAGAAGTTGGGTGGAAGCATCGGTTCGCTGACTACTTATACGGTGATAGCGAATGTATTCACGATGGTGATTATTCCGAGTCTCTTCCCGATGGTGGAGAAGGGGGCGGATGTTTCCTTTCTTTTTATGAGTGCGATGGTGTTCCGAAACGTGACCACGGTACTGGTGGTGCCTTTGCTTCTGGCTCTGCTGAGCCGCAAGTTTCTGCCTAAATGGGTGGATAAGGTGAAGAGCGTGAAGGATCTGGGCTTCTATATGTGGTGTTTCAACCTGACGATATTGATGGGAGAGACGGTTCGCAATATCCTCCATGCCGAGGTTTCGGGATGGATTCTTGCCTTGCTGCTTCTGGTACCCCTTTTGGTATGTCTTATCCAGTTTGCCATCGGCAAGGCGGTGGGCAGACATTATGATGCGAGCATCAGTGCCGGTCAGGCGTTGGGACAGAAGAATACCATTGTGGGCATCTGGCTCACCCTCACCTTCCTGAATCCGCTGGCCGCCGTGGCTCCGGGTGCCTACGTGGTTTGGCAGAACCTGGTGAATGGCTGGCAGATATGGTATAAAGAAAAATATGGCAAGCTTAAGTGGTAAGCTTGCCATATTTTTTTTTCTGACAGTTGGTTGGAGGGAGGAATTTTATGCAGATTTGGCTTTTTATAGTGTTTTTAGATGATAATCCACCTTGAAAAGATGATAATCCGCATGTAAAAGACGTATTTTCACTACTTTTGCGGCAGATTTTCAATATCATAGACAAGAGAATAATCAATATTAATAATTTAAACATTTATCAAAAAACAAATCATGAACAAAATTTCTAAACATTTATGTCGCATGATGCTGGTATTGCTTGGCTTGATACTTGCTTGTCCGTCGGTATGTGTCGCAGGGCAGACAGTAGTAGCATCATGGGTGTTCTCACAAGGGTGGGAAGCCTCGAGTAAGGGGAGTGTGGTGACTTATACGCCTGATGGCAGTGGGTGGACGGCACTTTCGAATACACCTTGGAAAACCAAGCAGCCAGTGTTTTTGCCAAATACTTGCAATGGAGTTTTGGATAATTACATGCTTACGCTGAAGACCAGTGATGGAAAGTGGGAGGTGAAGCAGAGTAAGGACAGTTACCTGTTGCGCCTCAATACGGCATCTATCGATAAGTTTACATCCAAGTCGGATTATGGTGACGCTTCGAAACACGATCAGTATTTTGAAGTAAGTTTCCCTACTGTCAGCCTTCAGAATGCAAAGCTCAACTTCGCGATAGGTGATGGTTCGAGCAGTTCTACCCCCTTTGGAGTAGTCTATTCCGTAGATGGAGGATCCACATGGAAGGTTCTCGATGACTATGTAAGTGGAAGCCATTGGAATACCTATGTTGATGCTAACTATGACCTTGATGCTGATAATAAGGAAAATGTCATCGTCCGTATTTTCATTACTACAGCAACGAAGAACAGCAACTACAATCTGAAATACGTGAATATTCTTGCCGACGACCATGAAGCTCCAAAGTTTCAGACAAGCCGTCCTGCAGATAATTCAATCAATGTGGCTACAAAAGGTACCATAGTAGTTGATTTCAATGAGAATGTACAACTGGCAGAGAATGCTTGTGCAAAACTGACCAATGCAGTAACCAATAAATCAATAGCTATATCGCCGGTTGTAAATGGAAACAGTCTGCGTTTTGCCTATTCTTCTCTTGAAAAGAGTTGTGTCTACAACTTTGAGTTGCCAGGCAATACCGTGAGCGACCTTTCTGGCAATGTGAGTGGCGAAGGCGTAAAGTTCAGTTTTACAACAGCCGATACCGATCCTATTGCAGCACCCGTTATCGAGAGTAAGAATCACTTATGGTACAACCGTCCAGCTGGCTATTGGGAAGAGGCACTTCCATTGGGAAATGGCCGTCTTGGAGTCATGCATTCGGGTAGTGTGGCATGTGACACGCTGCAGCTCAACGAAGACACCTTCTGGGATCAGGGACCTAACAGTAACTACAATGCCAATGCGCTAGGCGTGTTGAAGCAAGTGCAGCAGGGAATCTTCAGCAAAGATTATGCTTCGGTACAGGATCTTGCTGTAAGCAACTGGATGTCGCAAGGCTCACATGGTGCAAGCTACCGTGCAGCAGGAGTGATGCTTATTGGCTTCCCTGGTCAGCGCTTCGATGACATGGAAGGAGCACAAACCGAGAATGCTGCTGATGCACAGGGCTATGTGCGCTATCTTGACATGAATACAGCTACGAGTAATGTGGAATATCATGTAAAGAATGTAGGATATAAGCGCACGGTATTCACTTCTTTCAAGGATAATGTAACAGTGGTTCGTCTTGAGGCAGACCAGGCTGGAAAGCTCGATTTCAATGTGGCATACGCCGGCAGCAATAAGTCGAATATAGAGAAACTTATTTCCAACGAGCTGTTCGACGATCATACCATCAAGGCAATGATGGGTCCGGCTCGCGACAAATGCGAGAATGTAGAGAACAAGCTTCATCTCTGTACCTATATTCGTGTGATTGATTGTGATGGTACAATCGAAAATGACCAGACAACAATCTACGCTCAAGGAACGATAGGAGCAGCAACAAAAGCTCCGCAATTGAAAATTACAGGAGCCACACATGCTACAATCATCATATCACAGGCAACAAACTTCAAGAAGTACAATGATGTGAGTGGCGATGCAGATGCAACGGCTTTTGCTTATTTGCAGAATTACGAGACAAGCGGAAAGGATTATGCTACAACACTTGCCGACCATAAAGCGGTGTACAAGCAGCAGTTTGACCGTGTAGACCTCACTCTCGACGGCAATGCCGCACAGGAGGCTAAGGATACAGAGCAGCGCATCAAGGAATTCCATAAGACATCCGATCCGCAGCTTGCAGCCAACTACTTCCAGTTTGGCCGTTATCTTCTTATCTCCTCTTCACAGCCAGGTACACAGCCAGCCAACCTGCAGGGAATCTGGAATCCTGATGCACGCCAATATCCTGCCTGGGATTCAAAATATACCTCAAATATCAATGTGGAGATGAATTATTGGCCTGCTGAGGTTACTAATCTTGCAGAATGTCACGAGCCATTTGTAGAGATGGTGAAAGACGTTAGTGTGACTGGTGCTGAAACGGCAAAGCAGATGTATGGTGCACGTGGATGGACATTGCATCATAATACCGACATCTGGCGTACTACGGGTGCTGTAGATAATGGCACTGTAGGAGTATGGCCAACGTGCAATGCGTGGTTCTGTTCACATTTGTGGGAGCGTTACCTCTTCTCTGGTGATAAGCAATATCTCGCTGAGATATATCCTCTGATGAAAGGTGCTGCCGAGTTCTATCAGGACTTTCTTGTAAAAGATCCTGGGACAGGGTACATGGTGGTTTGTCCAAGCAATTCGCCAGAGAACCATCCTGGAATCGGTAATTACACCAAGAGTGATGGTAAAACGGCAAATATTGCTCTTTTTGGAGGTGTGGCAATGGATAATGAAATGGTGTACGACCTCTTGAAGAATACGGCTCTTGCAGCCCGTGCCCTCGACAAGGATGCTTCCTTTGCAGATGCTCTCGATGAATTGAAGGCAAAGATTACTCCTTGGAGAATCGGCAAGTACGGACAGGTGCAGGAATGGCAGGAAGATTGGGATAGGGAAACGTCATCCCACCGTCATCTTTCACATCTTTGGGGTGCCTATCCAGGCAATCAGGTTTCTCCTTACGAAAATCCTACTCTCTATCAGGCTGTTCTTAAAAGTCTTGTGGGACGTGGTGATGCTGCCCGTGGATGGTCGATGGGATGGAAAGAGGCTATGTGGGCCCGAATGCTTGACGGCGACCATGCCATGAAGATTCTCAAGAATCAGCTTGTATTGCTCGACCCTAATGTAACAATAGCCTCTTCTGACGGCGGTTCTTATGCCAATATGTTTGATGCTCACCCACCATTCCAGATTGATGGCAACTTTGGTGCTACAGCTGCAATTGCAGAGATGCTTGTACAGTCGCATGCCGGATTCCTGCATATCCTTCCTGCCTTGCCTACTGAATGGAAAACTGGCGGTGAGGTTAAGGGACTGCGTTCACGTGGTGGATTTGTAGTGACCGACCTTAAATGGGCAAATGGTAAAATAGAGTGGGTAACTATCAAGTCTACCATTGGCGGAAACCTTCGCCTGCGTTCGGCAACGCCACTTTTCAAGAATGGTGCAACTGCTCTGAAAACAGCAGAAGGCGATAATGACAATCCGTTGATGCAGCCTTATTGTACGCCAGATCCTATAGTGAAAGATATGAGTAAGATTCCTGCAACACGACTTGAAGATACTTATCTCTATGATGTTCCTACTCAGGCTGGTGAGGAAATCACGCTTGTTAGCTGCACTACGGGTATTGTTAATGTATCAGCTCAGCAGCCATGTTCTGATAACAGCCAAGTACGCTATAACCTCGGAGGACAGCGAGTAGGCAAAGGTTATCATGGAATTGTGGTAAAGGGCGGAAATAAATATATGCAATGATCCTGATATCTGAGCTTTATATAAAAAGTTGCAGGTAGGTTACATGTTTATGATAGGGAGGATGCCCAAATAATGAAACTTGGGTGCATCCTCCCTTCTTATGTCCTGCCGGTGGGCAGGTTTCCGGTTCATTCATTCAATCAATCCATTCTCAATTCTGATGGAGTTACCCCTATTGCCTTCTTGAAGCAGCGGCTGAAGTATTTGGGGTCGGAGAAGCCGCAGCGATAGGCTATTTCTGATACGTTGAGATTCCTTTCTTCAAGGAGCATCTGGCGAGCCGTGTTCAGGCGGATATTGAGGATGAAGTTGTTGGGCGTACAGTTAAACTCTTTCTTCATCATTATATATAAGGTAGAGCGGCTCATGCACATTTCCCTGGCAATGGTATCTACATTCAGGGCGGAGTCGGACAGATGGCCGAGAATAAACTTTTCCACGTCAGTCCTGAAGGCTGTAGATTCGGCAGAATCCGGGATGATGGATTCTTTTTCACCATTGTCGTTTCGCTCTATTACGTCGGCTACTCTCATCTTGATGTATTCCATCTTTTCGCCGGCAGAGAGTTTCAGGGTCTTGACTTCATTCTCCAGCCGTCGTATGTACCTATACAGCTTGAATGCAAGAAGCAATGATATAAGTACGGCTCCTCCGTAAAGCATCCAGGCTATGGGACGTTCGTTGAAGAAGGGGGTGCGATGAATGCTTATGGATGCCTCATTGTTGCACCAGATTCCATCTCCGTTAGTCGATTTGATCTTCAGGCAGAATGTTCCTGCGGGGATGTTGGAGAGGTTGATGTGGTTCTCCGTGGTGTAAAGCCAGTGGCTATCTACGCCCTCAAGCATATATGCATATTGTATCGGCTCGTTCTTGTTGAAGTCGATGGCTGCGAATGAAATGCTCAGACTCTTCTCCTTAGGCGAGAGCTCTATGTGGGGAGGCGTATCAAAAAGGATTTTTGGCTTGAAATTACTTTTTCTTACCGTCTGTTCATTGATTGGCAATATGCCTTGTGTGGTGCCATATAACAGTGTTTGGCTTTCTGATACATTCAGAGGCTTGGCTTCTGAGAAGGAGAAATCGCCCTTGAAAAGACTCTCGGAATAGTTGGTGAACGATTCTTTTTGGGGATTGTATTTCATCAGGCAGTGTTCTGATACGAGCCATATCATGCCTTGTGCGTCCTCGCACATGTTGAGTATCACGTCAGACATCATACCGTTTTCGGTAGTTAGCGTTGAAATTTTCAGATCGTTTGCATGAAGTTTCCCCTTTTCTATGATGTTTAAGCCTCCGCCATAGGTTGCTGCATATATCGTCCCGTTTCCTGATTGTAGCAGCGCCATCACTTCATTATTGCTTATGGATTTCGGATTGGAAGGTATTCGCTTGTTTTGCAGGAAACGCATTTTTTGCAGATTCCTGTCCATATTGCAGGTGAAGAGACCTTCATTGGTGGCAAGCAGTAAGGTTCCGCTCGGGCTTAATAGCATGTCGTGTATGCATTTTGCCTGGCTGGGAAATTGCTTTATATCATTATTGCAGTTGATGAACTTGGGGCTTTCGCTCCATGGATTCTTGATAATGTTCAGACCTCCCTTGAATGTTCCCAAGAGGATTCTGCCATGCCGGTCTTCTTTGATGGCATATATGCTGTTGCTGTTTATGCTGTAACGGCTGGTATTTTGGGTAAATGACTTTACTGAGTAATTTCCGTCGTTTGTTTCCTTTAGTCTGAAAAGTCCGTTGGGCTTTGTGCCTAACCATAGGATACCGTGTGAGTCTTGAAGCATGGAATATACGTTTGCGCCGAATGGCATTCTTGTTTTCGAGATATTGCCATCTTTCTTCAGGTAGCCTATAAGCGAACCTTTTGGCGCATATATCCTGACAAAGCCATTCTTGTCGGCTATGAAGATTCTTTTTTCCTTGTCCTGGAATATGGAGCGTATTACTTCTTCTCCATCACCTTTACACTTTACGGGCCCCACTTTCTCCTTCTTGAATGTGAGCCTGTCTAGGCCTCGATGGGTGTATATCCAGTAGCCTCCTTGTCTGTCTTTATATAAGATGTGGGTTTCCTCGCCCTCGTATTCGGGCAGGGAATTGATTGCGGCTTTCTGTTGTGTGGTAGGGCGAAAACGATCTCCCTTGTCGGTCTTTTTGCCTTTTAGCAGTACAAACTTCTTTTCATTGGTCTTGAACAGGTAATATCCGTTGGGACACTTGCACAGGATGTCTCCTCCTGTCGTTTCGCGAATAAAGAAGATGCGGTTGGTGATAAGTGGACAGTTGTCTCCTTTGCGTGCCTTGAAATTAGAAAAGGTGTATCCGTCGTAGCGGCTCAGTCCATTCCATGAACTGATCCATATGTATCCCTTGCTGTCTTGAGTTGCGCAAGTGATGAGGCTTTGAGGTAGACCATCGCTTTCTGTAAAATGCTTGATGCTTGTTGATGCAGCCATATCAACAAGTACAAGTGAAAGGATAAGGGTGATTAAAAATCTATTTATTCTCATTTTTTCCAATTTGTCTAGTCGTTTGTATATTTTGGATGCAAAGATAATAAAAATATTGCAGAGTTTGGCAAAGTTTATGGGGATTTTAGTCTTCTTGGCAGCAGTTTTAGGAAAAAACTTAATTCACCCTTCCAACTTGCAGTAACATAGCTGGTTATTTGCAAGTTGTGAAGGGTGAAACGTATTTGGGGCGTATTTCTTGTTTATTTACTTGTAGAAATAAAGATGCACTCGATGGTTACATTGCCATCCATCCATTGGGCTGGGATGGTATACGTGCCATCCTTGGCTATGGCAGTCTTCTTGATGCTTTCTACCTTATCTCCATGCGTGATGGTGAAATCGCCGTAGGTGAAGCCTGGGGCTGGTACCATCTTTACCTTGAATGCCTTGCCGTATGCCACCTTGTGGTTGTTGAGGGTGGTTCCGTCGGCGGCTGTCACCATACCGTTGCGGTTGGCCTCGGTAACGGATACGAAGTCGCTGTGAGCCTTCTTCTTCGCTGCACCTTCTGTCTTCAGCAGGGTGATGCGAGGGGCGTTGGTCAGGTGGATATTGATATCATCGATATACACCACGGCATCCTGCTTCATCTCGTGAGGTGACTCGGCGTGAGGAACCACTACCAGACTGTAGATATCCACACCCTCGGCACTCTTGATAGGGAAAACGGCATCAGCCCACTGACCGGCAGGAACCGGAGTGGTGGATTTAATCCAGAACTGCTCTACTTCCTGCGACTGTCCGGCTCTGTCTCTGCGCTTGCCGAGACCAACCAGCATCACGCGGCCTTCCATCGGACGGTTGATGAGCACGTGAACCACTTTTCCTGCAGGACCTAGTGCTATCGGCTTCTTCAGATCAATTCTTGCACCGAAGATGTTGGATGCCAGGCGTGAACGCTGGAAGGCGAGCACCTTCGGGTTGGGATTGTTGGTGAGGTCGGGATTGTCTACTACTGCGCAGTTGCCAGCCAGTTCTCCTGTGCGGAATGGGGAATGCTCCCATCTATCGTAAACTCCCACGGATTTGTAATCCTGGGTGTCGAACTTAATTTCCTGTCCCATTACTGCCAATGGCAACAGGCACAATGCTATGAGTAATTTCTTCATGTTCTTGGTGTAGAGAAAAAGTTTAAAATACTTTTATGGAATGCAACAGCGGACAAGCCTTGCTGTCGTCGATGACAATCTTCAAACCCTTAGCCTGATAGCCCTTGCCGTAACTGTCTGATGTGCTGCCGTTCAGCGGGATGATGCGCTTGTATCCGATGGTGGTAGTGGTGCACTTTTCGGCGATAGGTTTCCATGTATTTCCATCTTCCGAGATTTCGATATGGAATTTTCTTACTCGCTGACCCTTGCGGATGTACTCCATCATATCCACATAGCGCAGGGTTTGTGGCTTATCCCAGCTGAAGGTGATGGTAGCCTGCTTTACGCCATCATCAGTAGCCCAATAGGTATTCTTATTGTTGTCGGTCAGGTTTCTGGCGGCATAGTTGCGCTTAGCTCCTGCCTGGCGGGTGTTGCTTACGGAAACCTTGGCCTTCTGAGCCAGGTCCTTGCCCAGACGGGTGCGGATCATATTGCCCATTTCCTTGAGCACGCGCACGTCGGCATCAGGCAGCAAACCTCTCTTGTCGGGAGGACAGTTCAGAATGAGGGTGGCGTTTCTGCCCACGGTTTCGAGATACATCTGGAAGAGGCGCTCCACAGAGAGAGGTTTTTCGCCTTCGTGCCAGAACCATCCCTTGTCGGTGAGCTTGGCGTCGCTCTCTCCCGGGTCCCACTGCCATCCGTCTTCGGTGCCATACATACCGTTGCTTTCAGGGGCATAACCTCTTTCGTCGGTGAGCCAGTTGGTTTCGCCAGCCCATCCAGCCTCGTTGCCAATCCATCTTGACTCGGCACCCACACCCCAGAGGATGATATCGGGGCAAACCTTGTGGATGGAGTCTCTGAGGTTCGGAATATCATAATAGGTAGAACGGTCTACGTTCACGGTGGTATTGCGTCCGCCGTAGTATCCGTCGCCGCCGTTGGCACCATCGAACCACATTTCAAACTGGTCTTTTCCGTACTGAGCCAATTCTGCGCACTGGCGGAGGAAGACATCGTTCACATATTTTTCGGTGCCATAGTATACGCTGTTTCTATCCCATGGTGAGACATAGAAACCATATTTCATGTCCAGTTTGCGTGCAGCCTGGGCGAAGTCGCGCGGAATGTTGGTATTCTTTCCGTTCTCGTTTCCAGCATTGACGATGGAGTGGTCGGTGGTGGCTGTAGGCCAGAGGCAGAAGCCATCGTGATGCTTCACCACGGCGATGCCGCCCTTCATGCCCGCTGCCTTCACCGCCTTGAGCCACTGAGCCGGATTAGGTTTTGTGGTAGGCGCAAAAAGGGTAACATCTTCACTTCCCAGTCCCCACTCGCGGTTGGTATAGGTGTTCATGCCGTAATGGAAGAAGGCGTAGAACTCCGTCTCCTGCCACTTCATCTGGCGATTGCTTGGAACAGGGAAAACAGCTGCGGGCTCGTTGTCGGGATTCGGCAACGACTGCTGCTTAACTTGGAATGCACTCTGGGAGTGACCCGCCATGGCAGACATGATGAGTGACACTCCGACAAAAACTTTTTTGATGTTCATGGTTGTCGTATTTAAATCGATACACTTTATTCTTATCATAAGAGAAGTTGATATATTGTTATAGTTATTATTATTTTATATATTGTCAAAACTGGCGATTGTTAATAATAAATTTCAGCTGCAAAGATATAGTTTTTATGGATGGCTGCAAAACTTTTCTGGTTAATTAAATATAAACGCCCGCAAATTCTCATTTGCGGGCGCTGGTGATAATATGGGTGATATCCTAAGACGATGGATGATATCCTAAGACGATGGATGATTAATCCTGGGTAGGATAAATCAGATTCTGTTCTGTGATACAGTTGAGTACCTCTTCGAGATACTTCTTGGATTCATACTTTGCCATTGGCAGGTCGTGGAGCAGATAGTTGCCGCAATCCTTGGCTGCCTGTCCTGGAATTTCGCCTTCGAAGTCGGCGATGAACTGGAAGGTGCGCTGCATCAGCGGCACGATGTCCTTGCTCTGCAGGTCGCCACGGATGAGGAGGTAGTTGCCGGTGAGGCATCCCATCGGTCCCCAATAGATGATGCGGTCTTTCCACTCCTCGTCGTTTCGGAGGTAGGTGGCAGCCAGGTGCTCGATGGTGTGGATGGCACCGTTGTGGAGGCAAGGCTCCTGGTTAGGCACCTTCATGCGGATATCGAAGGTGGTGACTACTTCTCCGCCTACTTCGTCCTTGCGGCTTACGTAGATGCCGCGGAGCAGCTTGTTATGATTGATGGTGAAACTTGGAATCTTATTCATATGGTTTATAATTTATAATTGATAGTTTACAGACTTTCGAGGAAAGCCTTGGTGACATTGAACGAGCCTTCTGCCATTTTTGCCCAGAAATCGAAGTACATCTGCGCCTTGGTATCCTTCAGAGGCACATCGCTGATGATGCGGAAGGAGATGAACGGCGTCTTGTAGATGTGGCAGGTCTGGGCGATGGAGCAGCTCTCCATATCCACGGCCATGGCATGAGGAAAGTGCTCCAGGATGGAACGCATCTTCTCCTTGCTGTCTACAAACCACTCGCCGCTTACTATCTGTCCGGCATGAATCTTTGGGTGCTTGTTGTCGGGCAGGTTGTTGATGGCAAGCGCCTTCTCCACATACTCCTGTGGAGTCTTGAAGGTGGCTGGCATGCCGAGAATCTGACCGTACTCGCACTCGTCGCCGCAGTAGGCATCGTGGTATACGCAGTTGGTGGCTACCACCACTTCGGTTACATTGAGGTTGATGTCGGCACCTCCGGCAACGCCTGAAGAGATGACGAGGTCGGGATGATAGTTATCAATCATCTCCACCGCTCCGATGGTACTGTTCACCTTACCGATGCCGCACTGCTGCATCACTACTTCGTTGGCACCAATCTTTCCGATAACGAAGTCTTTCTGATTCTTTCGCTCTGTCTGCGATTCTGTCAATAATGTCTTGAGTTGCGCGAACTCCTTGTCCATCGCAACGATAATTCCTATTCTCATTTCTATTGATAAATTCTGATATCTGCTATCTGCTGATTTCTTTTCTGTTTTGAAAAATTAGAAGTTTACGCCAAAGTTGAAGATCAGGGCTCTGTTTCTTGCCTTGTCGAAATCGTCGTGGCAGATGTTGGCAAGTCCCAGATCGTAGGTGAGGTCGGCATAGAACATGTCGTAGCCCACGCCGCATCCGAGGCGCAGACCGCCGTCGAATCTTCTGAAGTTGTTGCTTCTGAAGGAGCTCTGAGCCTCACGCTCGGCAAAGTTCTTGATCTTGCCGCCCACGCCCATGGCGAAATATCCACCGGCAAACGGCTCAACGGTGAAATCGGTATCCACCTCGTACTTGTATTTCACGAGCACCGGAATCTCCAGGTAGTTGAGGTCGTAGGTCATCTTCTTGCCTCCGCCCAGGTCTTTCTTTCCACCTTTTTCTATATAGTAGAGACCCGTCTCCATGAATACTGGAGTTGACTCGCTGAGCGCAAAACCGCCTACAACACCCACGTTGAGACCGGTCTGCCATTTGCCGCCATCCAGGCGGGCATCGTCGGAAGTAACGTAAGTGAAGGCAGGACCGAGGCGCACGCCCAGGTAGGCTTCGCCCAGATAATTGTTGAACTTGTAGTCGAGATGACCCGTCTTCTCGTTGTAGTATTGACTATTCTTATAGTTCTGTGCTGATGATGGGAGTGCTATCATGAGCATTGCCATCAGGAAGAATACAATTCTTTTCATGTTTTTTTGTTCCTTTTATTTTAATGTTACTGACTATTATAACGTATGGGGGTGAAGAAATATTGTCTTGTCAATGCAAAGGTAATATATTTTAAGAAAGCCGCTGCGAGGGAATCCCTAAAAGATGGAGGAAAAACCCTATATGAGTAAGCCGATGGGGACATAAACCGGTTTATGCGATAAAAAAAGTAAAAAGTTTCTTTTTTTATTTTGTAGATTCTTCATTTCTCATTATCTTTGCAAGCAAATTATAAACGTTTATATAGAAAAATGAATTTTTTGAAGAAGTATCTGCTAGATATTCTAGTGGTGATTGTTTTTGCGGTGATTTCCTTCGTGTACTTCATGCCTGCCGACATGGACGGACGAATCCTGTTCCGTCACGACTCTTCGGCAAGCAAGGGATTGGGACACGAGAAGGAACTCTTCCAGCAGCAGACCGGCGAGACGACTCGCTGGACTAACTCCGTGTTTGGTGGTATGCCGACTTACCAGATTGCACCTTCGTATGGAAGTACCAAGGTGCTCGACCAGGTGACGAAGGCTTATCACCTGTGGTTACCCGACTATGTATGGTATGTGTTTGTCTATCTTCTGGGCTTCTATATCATGCTGCGAGCCTTCGATTTCCGACAGTCGCTGGCTGCATTGGGAAGTATCATCTGGGCATTCTCGTCCTACTTCTTTATCATCATCGCCGCCGGTCATATCTGGAAGGTGTGGGCGCTTGCCTATCTGCCGCCAATGATTGCGGGCGTGGTGCTGGCTTACCGGGGTAAGTATCTGAAAGGCTTGCTCCTCACCGCCATCTTCTCGGCTTTCGAGGTGAATGCCAACCACGTGCAGATGACTTATTACTATCTCTTCATCATCCTCTTCATGGTGATTGCCTACTTGGTGGATGCCATCAGGAAGGGAGAACTCGCCCGTTTCGGAAAGGCTACGGCGGTGTGCGTGGTGGGTGCCCTCATCGGTATCTCGCTCAACCTGACCAACCTTTATCACACCTGGCAGTATGGACAGGAAACCATGCGCGGAAAGAGTGAGCTGGTGAAGAAAAACGCTGTCAATCAGACTAGTAGCGGATTGGATAGAGATTATATCACCCAGTGGAGTTACGGCATCGACGAAACCTGGACACTGATGATTCCTGATGCCAAGGGTGGTGCCTCTGTGCCTCTTTCTCATAACGAGAAGGCGATGGAGAAGGCTGATCCTAACTTTGTGCAGATTTATCAGCAGCTGGGTCAGTACTGGGGCAACCAGCCTGGCACGAGCGGTCCGGTTTATGTGGGAGCCTTCGTCTGCATGCTCTTCATCCTGGGTCTCTTTATTGTAAAGGGTCCGATGAAGTGGGCTTTGCTGGCTGCCACCATCCTGAGCATCCTGCTCTCCTGGGGTAGAAACTTCATGCCGTTTACCAATTTCTTCCTGGATTATATCCCGATGTATGCCAAGTTCCGAACGGTGGCATCCATCCTCGTGATAGCCGAGTTTACCATCCCGCTGCTGGCGATGATGGCGCTGAAGAAACTGGTGGATGAGCCTGAGGTGCTGACCACCAAGATAAAATATGTATATGCCAGTTTGGGTCTGACGGCAGGTTTCTGTCTGCTTTTCGCCCTGATGCCAAGCGTATTCTTCCCTGATTTCATCTCCGTGCAGGAGACCCAGGCGCTGCAGCAGTTGCCTGCCGAATATCAGGGTCCGCTGATGAGCAACCTCATCGAAATCCGTAAGGGCATCTTTACATCCGACTGCTGGCGTTCGTTCTGGATTATCCTCATCGGCTTCGGCTTCCTGATGCTTTACAAGATGAAGAAGCTGGGTGCCGAGTTCATGATTGCCGGTATCGCCGTGCTCTGTCTGGTGGATATGTGGATGGTGAACAAGCGTTATCTCTACGATGATATGTTTGTAGATAAGATTGAGCGTGATGCACCTCAGCAGATGACGGAGACCGACAAGATTATCTGTCGTGACAAGTCGCTCGACTATCGTGTGCTCAATCTGGCATCGAATACCTTCAATGAGAATGAGACCTCTTACTATCATAAGAGCATCGGCGGTTATCATGCTGCCAAGCTGCGCCGTTATCAGGAGATGATTGATGCGCATATTGCTCCGGAGATGCAGAAGACCATGCAGGCTGTGGCTGCTGCCGGCGGCGACATGACCAAGGTGAACGGCGACAGCATCTTCCCAGTGTTGAACATGCTGAACACCAAATATTTCATCATGCCTCTGCAGGGCGGTCAGACCGTTCCGGTGCAGAATCCATACGCTTACGGCAATGCCTGGTTTGTGGATGAGGTGAAGTATGTGAACAATGCCAACGAGGAAATCGAGGGCGTGGGCAAGGTGAACCTCCGCCATGTGGCTGTGGCTGATGCCAAGTTCAAGGAGCAATTGGATCAGAGCGTAAAGCAGGATGATACTTCGGTGGTGAAGATGGTTCAGTATAAGCCAAACAACCTGACTTACGAGGTGAAGTCAAGCAAGGGTGGTGTCATCGTCTTCTCTGAGATTTACTATCCGGGCTGGACGGCTACGGTGGATGGAGAGCCTGTGGAGCTGGGCAGAGTGGATTACATTCTGCGTGCCCTGAACGTGAAGGCAGGCAGCCACAAGGTGGTGCTCGACTTCCATCCTCAGTCGCTGAAGAACACCGAGACCATCGCTTACATCGGTTATGGCGTTCTCGTACTCCTTATTATAATAGGTATAGGAGTGGAAGTGAAGAGACGCAAGAAGGCTTCACAGGAAGTGAAGGAATAGAAGGGAGCCGAGAAGATGCTGTTTCGAACAGAAATAGAGATTCCGAAGGCCGACTTCGAGATACAACCGGCAGAGCAAATGCTCTTTGTGGGCAGTTGCTTTGCCGACAATCTGGGTCGCAGGTTTGTGGAAAACCGCTTCCGTGCCACGGTGAATCCCTTCGGGGTGATGTATAATCCGGCAAGCATTCTCCATACCGTGGAGAAGAGCCTGGAGAAAAACGTGGAGGAGAGCCTGGAGAAGAGCCTGGAGGTTCAGCCTCGTGTGGCTGTGTTTACGCTGGGCACGAACCACGTGTATATCCTGAAGGAAACGGGCGAGATTGTGGATAACTGCCAAAAGCGTCCGCAGCGCCTTTTCGAGGAAAGGGAATTGAGCGTGGAGGAATGTGCCGGGTATCTGCAGAAGGCCGTTGATTTGCTGAAAGCTGAAAGGGTAATTATAACCGTCAGTCCCATCCGCTATGCCAAATACGGCTACCATGGAAGCCAGCTTTCGAAGGCAACGCTCCAGTTGGCAGCAGATAAACTGGTGAAGGCGAATCCGGGAGTGGTGAGTTATTTCCCTGCTTACGAAATCATGAACGATGAGCTTCGTGATTATCGCTTCTATCAGGAAGACATGCTGCATCCGAGCCAGCAGGCTGTGGAGTATATCTGGGAAAAGTTCCGTGCCGCCTATTTCGGCAAAGCCGCAGAACGGTTTCTGGAAGACTGGAGACCCATCCGGGAAGCACTCGGCCACAAGCCCTTCCACCCCGAAAGCGAGGAACATCAGAAGTTCATCGCCCGGACGGAAGAGAAGAAAAGACAATTTGAGGAGAAATATCATCTTCTATAAAATAAAGATGATTTTCTCTTATTGATAATAGAAACATTAAAGTATAAAGACAATGACATATACTATTGAAAAGGTAACCACACTGATAGGTGCGCGTCGCTATGGAGACAATGATACCAGCATCGGTTTTATCCTGACCGATAGTCGTTCACTTTGTTTCCCAGAGGAAACTCTGTTCTTTGCGCTCAAGTCTGAGCGTAATGACGGTCACAACTACATTCCGGAGTTGTATCGTCGTGGAGTCAAGAACTTTGTGGTGACTGATGTCCCTAAGGGATATGCTTCTGATTATCCGGGAGCCAACTTCCTGAAGGTTGTCAACACGCTGGAGGCTCTCCAGCGCCTGGCAGAACGTCATCGTGATGAATTCAACATCCCTATCGTGGGTATTACGGGATCGAATGGCAAGACCATGGTCAAGGAGTGGCTTTATCAGCTGCTCTCACCGAGCATGTTCGTCACCCGCAGTCCACGCAGTTACAATTCGCAGATAGGTGTGCCATTGTCGGTCTGGCTCATGAACGAGCAGACCCAGGTGGGCGTGTTCGAGGCTGGTATCAGTCAGCCGGGCGAGATGCTTGCCCTGCGCGACATCATCCAGCCTACTATCGCCGTACTCACCAATGTGGGTTCTGCCCATCAGGAGAACTTCTCTTCCCTGGAGGAGAAGTGCAGAGAAAAACTCATCCTCTTCCATGATGCAGAGACCGTGGTTTACGATGGCGATGACGAACTGATTACCAAGGTGGTGGCTGAATATCCTGATTACAAGGGTGAAAAACTTTTCTGGTCGCTCAAGAACCCTGAGGCTCCTTTCTATGTGAAGAACATCGAGAAGCAGCAGAGCGTGAGCGTCATCACCTATATATATAAAGGTGAGATGGACAGCTTCTCCATCCCGTTCATCGATGATGCATCTATCCAGAACTCCATCATCAGTGCCGTGGTGGCTTTGAAGCTCGGTGTTTCTGCCGAGGACATCGACAAGCGCATGGCAAAACTGGAACCTGTGGCGATGAGACTGGAAGTGAAGGTAGGACAGCATGGCTGCACCCTTATCAACGACAGTTACAACAGCGACATCAATTCGCTCGACATCGCCCTCGACTTCATGAACCGCCGTCCTGACCATCGTGGCCGTCGCCATACGCTGATATTGAGCGATATCTATCAGAGCGGTCTTTCGCCAGAGGCTCTCTATAAGGAGGTAAGCGACCTGGCTCGCAAGCGTGGCGTGGTGAAGTTCATCGGTATCGGACCAGAACTCTGCCAGCAGCATGATGCCATTCAGATTTCAGAAAAGTTCTTCTTCCAGGATGTGGAGGAGTTTATCAAGAGCGAGGTGTTTGCATCGCTTCGTGACGAGGTAATCCTGCTGAAGGGCGCCCGCCAGTTTGGTTTCGACCAGTTGACGGAATTGCTGGTTCAGAAGGTACACGAAACCACACTCGAAGTGAACCTGAATGCCGTGGTAGCCAATCTGAACTACTACCGTGCGTTTATGAAGCCGGAAACCAAACTGGTCTGCATGATCAAGGCAGACGGTTATGGAGCAGGAGCCGTGGAGATAGCCAAGACCCTGCAGGACCATCGCGTGGATTATCTTGCCGTGGCAGTAGCCGATGAGGGCGTTACCCTTCGCAAGAACGGTATCACTAGCAACATCATGATCATGAACCCGGAGATGACCGCCTTCAAGACCATGTTTGATTACGACCTGGAGCCGGAGGTATATTCCTTCCGTCTGCTCGATGCACTGATCAAGGCAGCCGAGAAGGAGGGAGTCACCGGATTCCCTGTTCACATCAAATTGGATACAGGTATGCATCGTCTGGGCTTCGACCCTGAGAACGATATGGAGGAGCTGATAGGCAAGCTGAAGCATCAGAATGCTATCATCCCTCGTTCGGTGTTCTCTCATTTCGTGGGCAGTGATGCCGATAGCTTCGATGATTTCTCAGCCCATCAGTTTGAACTGTTCGACAAGGGCAGCAAGCAGTTGCAGGCAGCCTTCGACCATAAGATTCTGCGCCATATCTGCAATTCGGCAGGTATCGAGCATTTCCCGGAGCGCCAGTTGGATATGTGCCGCCTGGGTCTGGGACTTTACGGCATCAACTCACGCAACAACGAGACCATCAACTGCGTGAGCACCCTGAAGACCACCATCCTGCAGATGCACAACATCAAGGCAGGGGATAGCGTGGGCTACAGTCGCAAGACCATCCTCGACAGAGACAGCGTCATCGCCGCCATTCCTATCGGCTATGCCGACGGCTTGAACCGTCATCTGGGCAATCGCCATGCCTACTGTCTGGTCAACGGACAGAAGGCTGAGTATGTGGGCAACATCTGCATGGATGTAGCCATGATAGATGTAACCGACATCAACTGCAAGGAAGGCGACTCCGTAGAAATCTTCGGTGAGCATCTGCCAGTTCAGACGCTGAGCGATATTCTTGACACCATTCCTTACGAGGTGCTGACCACCATCAGCAGCCGCGTGAAGCGAGTTTACTATCAAGATTAGGATAAAAAACGTTAGAAAAACGTACAAAAATAGGGAAATCCCATCCGAAAAGCTCGGATGGGATTTTTTTTAAGTAATATTTTCGATGAAAACGTATTAAAATTGAAGAAAAAAGTGTATCTTTGCAACCAACAAATCATCTAAAAACAGGTGAAGGGGTACACTTGCGTGTATTTCCTTAACTAATTAACAATTCAAAAGTAATAATGGAACAGGTATTTAGCTATATCATAAGCTTGGGAGCGAGCGTGATGATGCCAATCATCTTCACGGTCATCGGCTTGTGTATCGGCATGAAATTCGGAAAGGCTTTGAAGTCGGGACTCTTCGTAGGTGTGGGTTTCGTGGGCTTGGGTGTGGTGACAGCTTTGCTGACAACCAACTTCAATGACCCTTTGAAGGCAATCTCCGACATCTATCACCTACAGTTGAACGTGTTTGACATGGGTTGGCCTGCAGCCGCTGCCGTGGCTTATAACACAGCGGTGGGTGCCTTGATTATCCCAATCTGCTTGGGAGTCAACTTCCTGATGTTGATAACCAAGACCACCCGTACGGTGAACATCGACCTTTGGAACTACTGGCATTTCGCCTTTATCGGAGCCGTGGCTTACTTCGTGATGGGTGAGAGTCTGCTTTGGGGTTACTTTGCAGCCATCGTCTGCTACATCATTACATTGGTATGTGCAGATTTGACCGCAGAGAAGTTCCAGAAGTACTACGACCTGGATGGTATCTCCATTCCGCAGCCATTCTGCCAGAGCTTCATGCCATTCGCCATCCTCTTCAACAAGGCTATGGATATGATTCCTGGTTTCTCTAAGCTCGATATCGATGCAGAGGGATTGAAGAAGAAGTTTGGTGTGCTGGGTGAGCCATTGGTTCTGGGTGTCATCGTGGGAGCCTTGATTGGTTGGGCAGCACAGCTCGACATCAAGAAGGTGCTCTTCCTGGGTGTGACCATGGGAGCCGTGATGGAGCTGATTCCTCGTATTACTTCCTTGTTTATTGACGGTTTGAAGCCTATCTCTGAGAAGACCCAGGAATTGGTGAAGACCAAGTTCAACGGCAAGAAGGTGCATATCGGTATGAGTCCAGCCCTGGTGATTGGTCATCCTACTACCCTGGTGGTATCGGTAATCCTGATTCCGGTTATTCTTGCCATCGCCGTCTTCCTGCCAGGCAACCAGTTCTTGCCTTTGGCATCATTGGCAGGTATGTTCTACCTCTTCCCAATGATCTTGCCATTTACCAAGGGTAATGTGGTGAAGACCCTGATTATCGGTTTGGTAGCCCTGATTATCGGTCTCTATTTCGTAACCGATATGGCTCCAGACTTTACGATGGCAGCCAACCAGGTTTATGCAGCCACAGGCGATAATGCCGCTCATATCCCAGACGGATTCGCAGGTGGTGCCCTCGATTTCGCCTCTTCTCTCTTCGGATGGGTTATCTATCGTGGCGTGAAGCTCTCTTACATCGGTATGGGCGTGCTCACCATCATCACCATCGCCCTGATGGTTATCAACCGTCAGCGCATCGTGAAGGAAGAAAAGGCAGCAAAAAAGTAAAAAAATAAAATAAAAATAGAATATGAAGAAATTAACATTAATATTAGCAGCAATGGTATTAACAGCAAGTCAGGCTTTTGGCCAGTGTGGTAAGTGTGGATACGAGGTGAAGGCTGAGAATGCCTACACCAACTACAACGTTCGTTATGCTAGCAACCCAATGGATGCCAAGCATTATACAACAGATCGCCTTCGCAGCGAGTTCGCTATCGAGAAGGTGTTCGCTCCAGGTGAGGTAAACTGGACCTACACCATGTTCGACCGTTTCCTCATCGGTGGTGCAGAGCCAACAACCGCTCCTTTGAAGCTGACTTCAATCGCTCCTCTCTATACAGACAAGCCAAACGATCAGAAGAACCTGCTTGACAACCGTGAGTTGGGTATCATCAACATCGGTGGCGAGGGTACTGTTAACGTGGATGGCAAGAAATATACCCTTGGTTTCCAGGAGGCCCTCTATGTAGGTCGTGGTGCTAAGAACATCGAGGTAAGCAGCAAGGATGCAGCCAAGCCAGCTAAGTTCTATATGAACAGTGCCTGCGCTCATCAGACTTATCCTACCAAGAAGGTGACTCTGAAGGATGCCAACAACATCAAGGCTGGTAGCTTGAAGGAGAGCAACGACCGCGTGATTCATCAGTTGATTATCGATGGTGTGGCTGGTGTTCGCACCTGCCAGTTGCAGATGGGTGTCACCGAGTTGAAGGAGGGTTCTGTATGGAACACCATGCCAGCTCATACTCACCTCCGCCGCATGGAGACATACCTTTATTACAATGTTCCAGAGGGTCAGAAGATTCTTCACGTAATGGGTGAGCCACAGGAGACCCGTCCTATCTGGCTGAACAACGAGCAGGCCGTGATTGCTCCAGAGTGGTCAATTCACTGCGCTGCCGGTACCAGCAACTATACCTTTATCTGGGGTATGGCAGGAGAAAACCTTATCTACAACGATATGCAGGTAGTGAAGATTCCTACATTAGAATAACAAAACGCTTAAAAACTTAGACAAATGAGTTCTATTTCAACTAGTAAGATGTCCAACTTCCGTTGGGTGATTTGTGCGTTGCTCTTCATTGCGACCACAGTGAATTATATGGACCGTCAGGTTCTGTCGTTAACATGGAAAGACTTCATCGCTCCAGAATTCCACTGGACAGATGACGACTACGGTACGATTACCGGTCTTTTCTCTATCTTCTATGCCATCGCCAACCTCTTTGCTGGTAAGTTCGTGGATTGGATGGGAACCAAGAAGGGTTATCTCATTGCCATCTTCGTATGGTCAACGGGTGCCGTGATGCATGCAGGTTGCGGCTGGGTAGCTATGCAGATGGAGGGGTATGACTCTATCGAGGCACTCCGCATGGTACAGGCTGGTAGTGATGCAGCCGTAGCTATCGCCACCATCAGCGTATGGTTGTTCCTCTCTTGCCGTTTGATTCTTGCAGTGGGTGAGGCTGGTAACTTCCCTGCAGCCATCAAGGTAACAGCCGAGTATTTCCCAAAGAAAGACCGTGCGTTCTCTACTGCCATCTTCAACAGTGGTGCCTCTGTAGGTGCTTTGGCAGCTCCAGCCACCATTCCATTGTTGGCTCGCAGCATGGGCTGGGAGTGGGCTTTCATCATCATCGGTGTGCTCGGTTATGTATGGATGGGTCTCTGGATGTGGCTTTATGAGAAGCCTTCTCAGAGCAAGCATGTAAACAAGGCTGAGCTTACTTACATTGAGCAGGATGAAGACCTTGACAAGGTTGAGGCTGAGAATCAGAACGCAGAGGCAACTGAGGAGAAGACCATCGGCTTCCTGAAGTGCTTCAGCTATCGCCAGACCTGGTCGTTCATCGTGGGTAAGTTGATGACTGATGGTGTATGGTGGTTCTTCCTTTTCTGGGCTCCAGCTTACTTCTCAGATCAGTATGGTTACTCTTCTGATTCTGGTATGGGTATTGCCCTCATCTTTACTCTTTATGCGATTGTTACCGTATTGAGTATTGGTGGTGGTTACTTGCCAACTTACTTTGTAGATAAGAAGGGTATGAATCCATATATCGGTAGAATGCGTGCGATGTTGATTTTCGCTTGCTTCCCATTGCTCGGT
>JAIJUV010000187.1 GCA_022732315.1 Prevotella sp. | reverse complement strand
CTTGGTTGTTTCTCCGCTATGATGGTCGAGGAAGAGACTGTGTGCGGTGTCGAGATTGGCAATCGCCTGCATGTCCTCAGCATCAAGCTCGAAGTCGAAGAGATTCAGATTCTCTTCCATTCGCTCCTTGTGAACGGTCTTCGGGATTATGATTACGCCGCTCTGCAGCAACCAGCGCAAGGCTACCTGTGCAGCTGTCTTGCCGTATTTCTCGCCAATCTGGGTGAGGGTAGGGTTGGTGAACAGTCCGTTCTGACCTTCTGCCAATGGAGCCCACGCCATGAGCTTGGTTCCAAACTCATCCATGAATTTTCGGGTCTCATGCTGCTGGTTGAACACATGCGTCTCCATCTGGTTCACCATCGGCGCAATCTCCATGTTGAAAGCCAGGTCTACGAGATGGTCGGGGAAGAAGTTGCTCACTCCGATGGCACGCACCTTTCCTGCCTTGTAAGCCTTTTGCAAGTCACGGTAAGCACCGTAACGGTCGCAGTAAGGCTGGTGGAGGAGCATCAGGTCGATGTGGTCGGTCTGCAGCTTGCGCAGACTCTCGTCGATGCTCTTCATGGTCTGTCCCTCGCCATAGTTGGAATGCCAGACCTTTGAAACGAGGAAAATCTCATCACGGCTGACGCCGCTCTTCTTCCATGCGTTGCCCACGGCTTCCTCGTTGAGATAAGCCTGCGCAGTATCTATCATCCGATAGCCCACGCTGAGAGCATCCAGCACACAACGCTCACACTCATCAGGTTCCACCTGATAAACACCATAACCCAGTTGCGGCATTTCCACGCCATTGCTCAGCTTTATCTTCTTCATAACCAATATGTTTTAATTTACGTTTATTTCTTTATCCGTTGTACTTAAACACTTTAACCATATCCTTGTCGCCACCCACAAGCTGGCTACATTTATTCAACATACCAGTATCGACGAAACCGCATTTCACCATGACCTTTCCCGATGCTGGATTTCCGGTGAAATGGTCTGCCCAGATGTTTTCTAAATGTTTCTTTCATTCAAATCTGATCATTCTTGCAAGTTCCATAAAATAGTCATTCGACCAAATATCCAACTCTTTGGGATTCCTGACAAAAGGCAACACGTCTGTCTTTGTTTGATTCATGTCTGCCGTGGCAAGTCGTTCATTCAGTTTTTGAAGGAACGTCTCCTTGTCAAGCTCTTCGTGATTGAACTGCAAGGCTCTTTCGCACAAGTGAGTAAAGTCAAGAGGAACATTGTGGCGAACATACCATTCGAAGTCATACCAATCACGTCCCTTAACTCTGTTCTTCCAAGCACGATACACCAATGCATGCATCTTTCCTGCAAAGAGGGTTGGCAATGTGAAACATCGTGTCATGAAAGATTGGGGGAGCAGAAGCAACTTCTGTTCTGTTTGGAATTTCAAAGGAGGTTGAGTATCAACTTCAATCTTAATCTTGACAGATTTCTCAGTTTGGAATGTAATGTCATATACATCTGTGTTGTCTTTCAGAAAGGCAGACTCCACTTTGCCAAAGTTCTTTTTGTCCTTCTTTTTGATTTCAACCTCTCTACCCACCATAGCGAATTGGTCAATGATGGGCTGAAAATATTGTGTAAAATCAAAGTTTTCATTCGGAGCAAGCAGGGAAAAATCCATATCCTCAGAGAATTTATCACAACTTGTGATAAGTATTCTTATCAAAAGTAAAATTTTATCAGAAGTGGCTTCAATGATGCATGGCCAAATTATTGAGAATCAAATCAACTTTTGATAATATTTCTCGATAATATTCTGTTTCTTTGCGTATTGCTCTCATATGAGCAACAAAGAAACATGGTTAAACAAAACATCAATGTCTTGATTGATGCCTGCATCGAACAAATGCGTGCAGATCGATACGACGAGACATGCATCGAGGTCCATCGGCGACGATGGCAGAAAGGAATAGTCTCCTATTTGAATGCACAGGGGACTTCAGAGTACACCGAACAAGCTGGGCTGGACTTTTTATCCAGGATATTACCAGGTCTAGCTCCTTCCACCCAAAGAGGTCATCAAAGAGGAATCAATCTTCTGACCGAATTTATGCACACAGGCGTTGTGCGCCGACGGATTGTCACACTGGTGGAGCATCCTCTCCCCGGAGAGTTGGGCACTATAGTCCTTAAGTACCTTGAGGATTTGAAGGCGCAGCGACGCGCAGACCAGACAATATCAAACCACCGACGGCTTCTCAGCTACTTTCTTGAGGGATTACGGCGGAAGGGAATATCTCAGTTGGCAGACCTCACGGAGTCAGCAATCATTGAGTTTGTTGACCACGCCAATACCTGCAAGAGAGAACACTTCTACTCCATCCGCCAGTTCTGCCGATTCCTAAGTAAAGAAGGTTTTGTCGACAGAGATCTTGGATATGCGTTGCAATCCAATAACTTCCCAAATCATGAAAAACTGCCCTCCGTATATACCGCTGAGGAAATACTCAAAATTGAGAACACCATAGAGCGTTCTTCTCAAGTGGGTAAACGTGACTATGCCATATTCATCATTGCCTCGCGACTCGGGTTAAGAGTGTCGGATATCGCAGCGCTAAAATGGAGTCAGATAGACTGGGATAACGGCACGATTTGTCTTTACCAGAGCAAGACAAAAGCTCCAGTGGAACTTCCATTGCTTCGTGAGGTCGGGGAAGCTTTGGTTACCTATGCCCGAGACGCCAGACCCAAAAGTAAATACGATGAGGTTTTCCTCACGGCAGCGGCTCCCTTTAGGCCCATGACACGTATATCTCTCAATGGAGTGGTTAGCCGTATCATGCAATCTTCTGGAATAAACTTGACCGGAAGACGCTTCGGTCCTCATTCACTGCGCCACTCTCTGGCGAGCAATATGCTGAGAAAGGGAACAGCAATCTCCACAATCTCCAGCGCGCTGGGGCATGAGTCAACCCAGACCACCATGGAATACTTGCGCATTGATGTGACGAATCTCAGGGAATGTGTGCTTGACATCCCTCCTGTGGCCGAGGAATTTTATGAGCAGGGAGGAGGTGTTTTCTATGATTAACTACACCTTTAAAAGCATCTTTGCGCCTTATTTTGAAAGCTTCATAAAAATGAAAGCTGCGATGGGCTTCACAACAGAAAAGTTCGAGTATATCTTCAAGGAACTCGACCTTACCGTTCTTGACCTCGATATTGAAGAGCCCATCCTGACGAAAAAAATCGTTGCTGAATGGAGGAAAGGGAGAGTCAACGACCGTGAAAGAACACTATACGACAAATGGTCAGCCATAAACCAGTTCGCTCGTTATCTTTGCCACTGTGGATTCATATCCTATGTTCCACCGATGCCTCGCCAGAAGGATAAAAGGTTCATTCCAAGAATCTTTTCCTCAGAAGAAATTAATGCACTGTTTAAGAAAGCTGACCAGTTGCGACTCTCTTCAACAAATGGCAAAAGGAACGCTATGTTCTCAATACCAGCATTACTACGCGTTCTGTATGCCACGGGGATGAGAATCGGAGAGGCTGTACGTCTGACCCTCTCTGACGTGGACTTGGAGAAGGGTCTAATTACCATCGTAAAATCGAAGAACCAGCGCCAACGCTTGATACCAATAACTCCCTCACTCGAGGAAGTCCTAAAACAATACATCGTCCACAGGACGAAAATGCCTCTTCGGAATCATCTAGATGCCAGCGCACCCTTCTTTATCAGCTACACAGGAAGTAAAATCACCAAAGGCACTGCTTACTGCTGGTTTAGGAAAATACTGAGGATGGCAGGTATTCCATTTATAGGCGATCACCGTGGTCCACGTGTCCACGACCTGCGACATACCTTTGCCGTTCACTCACTCATGAAACAGGTACGCTCCGGTCGAGACATCTATTGTCTTCTTCCTATACTGTCGGTCTTCATGGGGCACAAAACCCTTGCGGGAACCGAGCATTATGTGCGTCTAACAAGTGAGATATTCCCAGAACTCAACATGCAGATCGGGGAAGTGTCCTCTTATGTTTTTCCATCACTTGAAAAATTAGTCCGTGAAAATGAAGAATGATTTTGCCAAACACGTTACAGGCTTTTTCTCCAACTATCTCTCTGCAGAAAGAGGAGTAAGCCCCAATACAATGCGCTCCTATGGAGCATCCTTTGCGTCCTTCCTCGACTTCATGAAGGAAAAGAAAGGAACTACGGCCGAAAGGCTTACTCTTGACCATATGAATCGCAAAAATGTCCTGGAGTTCCTTGACTGGATCCAAAGCGGAGGATGCTCCGTATCGACTAGAAACCAGCGCCTTGCCGCACTGCATGCGTTCTGCAAATATATGCAGTATGAGGATGTTGGCCGTCTTCAGCAATGGCAGGAGGTCATGTCCATTAAGATAAAGAAGACGATAAAGGGGACTATGAACTATCTGACCCTAGATGGGATGAAGCACCTCCTGTCGGTAATCCCCACGAACACAAGACGAGGAAGAAGGAATCTGGCCCTGCTGTCCACGTTATATGAGACTGGAGCCAGGGTGCAGGAACTCATAGGCCTTAGACCAGTGGACATAAGTTTAAACCAGCCATGCCACGCCGTGCTTTTTGGCAAGGGACGCAAAAAGAGAATTGTGCCTCTTCAGGATGCCCACGTTGGACTCCTTAAATCATATATGGAAGAAAACCGTCTATTGGAAGAGCATGTTAATCAACGACCTCTCTTCCAAAATGACAGAGGTGGCAAACTAACAGGAGCCGGCATAACCTATATCTTGAAAAACTACGCCTCAATAGCGAGGGGCACGAGCAGCGACCTAATCCCTGAAAAGATAAGTCCTCACAGCCTTCGCCACAGCAAGGCCATGCATCTCCTACAGGCAGGTCTAAATCTTGTTTATATCAGAGACATCTTAGGTCATGTGTCCATACAGGCAACAGAAGTATATGCAAGGGCCGATTCCAAACAAAAAAGAGAGGCGATGGAGAAGATATACGTGCCTCTCATACCTCAATCAACAGAAGAATCATCATCGTGGGAAAAAGATCCCGAGCTAAAGACATGGCTCAAAAGCCTTGGTAAATGATAATATTATCCAAAGTCCTAAAAGAAAGTAATCAGTTTAAAATCTTGGCAATCAAGGTTGCTGCCAAAAGGACTTTGGATAATGCTTTACTTTTGATAAGAGAAACGATGCAATCCATGGAATATACGCAGACATGTTCCACCATAGAAAGCTGCCTCGTTGAAAAAGCCACCATTGTAAAGACCAGAAAGAATAATCTGCTGGTTGACCTCAAAGATAGCATTGCGCTTTTGC
>JAIJUV010000186.1 GCA_022732315.1 Prevotella sp. | reverse complement strand
CCAGAAGTATGCGAGCGATGCTGTATCAGCAGCCATCTTCGCCAACATCTGCGATGCAGCCGGTGTACCATGCCAGCGTTTCGTAAACCACAGCGATGTAGCAGGCGGAAGCACCTTGGGCAACATCCTCGCCTCTTCCATCCCATTGAAGGGTGTGGATATGGGCAATGCCATCCTCGCTATGCACAGTTGCCGCGAAACCGGTAGCGTCATCGACCACGAATATTGCGTGAAGGCTTTCACCAAGTTCTATCAGTTGTAATATAAGCACTCCCGATTTATCTCTTCACTCTTCACCTCCCGAAACCCCTCTGTTTATCGGGGTTTCGGGAGGTGAAGATTTTTCTTTATCTCTTCACCCACTCTTCACCCCTCTTCACCCATTTATCTTTTTTCTCATTAAAAATTATTTAAAAATCAGTTTCTCCGTTCTATCAGCCAGGAAAAGAGGGATGTTGATAAAGGAATCATCCCTCTTGAGATTAAGCATCGAATATCTGATGCGCAAACCAGGTGAGTACTTTTTGTTATACTCTATCAAACTACGCCCCGTGACACTGGTACCCGACTTCACTTCCACCGGAATAACTTCCAAACCACGCTGAACAATAAATTCCACTTCTGCTTTATTACCCGAAGCCCAATAATGTGAACAATTAACGCCATTAGCCACTAGACTCTGAAGAATATAATTCTCTGCCAAAGCGCCCTTATATTCTTTAAATATAGGATTATCAACCAGATAAGCCTCAGGACTCAAATCAGCAAGCACTCTCAATAATCCCACATCAAGACTATAAATCTTGAAGATGCTCAAATCTTCATACGATTTCAAAGGAACTTGCGGAGTAGAGCACAAGCTTACCTTATATATCAATCCCGCATTTTTAAGCCATGTAAGAGCATCCTCATATTCCCTCGCTCTTGCACCAGGACGAACCAGCTGATAAACAAACTTTCTATTTTCCTTAGCCAACTGTGACGGCAAAGACTTCCAAACATGCGAAATCCTATTAGCCAGTAAAGGCGTAGCATGCTTCACAAAGTCCAAGGAATAATCTTGCAAGATATTACGTAGAGTTGTTTCCACGCCACTCAGATCCTTTTCTATCATCTTCATTGCCGCAGCTGGCATTCCACCAGATATACGATAGGCAGTAAATGCCTGAGAAAGTCTATCAAAAAAAACGTCAGGAAGAGGTTCCAAGCTATCTATTGACATATAATATTGGTAAAGCCTTTCATCTCGCTGCTCCAAAAACTCAGAAAAAGTGACAGGATACATATTTATATGGTCAACCTTACCCACAGGAAACGAAAAGCCTTGATGCCCAAAAGCCAACCCCAAAAGAGAACCAGCACAAGCCACAACATATTCCGGCGTCTTTTCGCAGAAATATTTCATTGCGCTAATGGCTTCCGGACAGTCTTGTATCTCATCAAGAATAAGCAAAGTCTTCTGAGGCAAAATAGGTTCTGAAGTAAGATATGACAATTGCTCGATGATTTGCAGCGGGTTCTTGGTCTTGCGAAAGATGTCGCAGACTCCCTCTTCTTCATCGAGACTAAAATATGCGCAATGCTCAAAATATTCTTCTCCGAACTTCTGAAGTACAGAAGTCTTTCCTACTTGTCGAGCGCCCAGCATAATCAATGGCTTACGGTCTTTTTTAGCTCTCCATTGTTTTAATTCTTGAATAATTATTCTATTAAACATTTTTTAGCACCTCCATCGTTAAAGTGCGGAAAATGTGTAAGTTTACACATTTCTGATACTTCTTTTGTGAAATTCTCCACATTTTCCACACTTGAGTTTTATTTTTCATCGCAAAGATACTAAAAAAACGACAAGCAAACAAGCATTTACTACATTTTTAACCAACTTTATTACATCATTTATTTCAAGAGGAGCATAAGACCCCATAGAACTGGATGATAAGGGAAAAGGATTGGTAGATTGGAAAGAAGTATAAGGAAGCATAAGGAAGAAAGCGGAAAAAGAGGGTGTGTCACAAGTCTAAATAATGGCAGCCGAAGACGGGCTGAAAGCCCAAAAGCTCCTAGCCCAGGGCATCGCCCTGGGTAATGTTGACAAAAAGCAAAGTCGCCCTGAAAGGGCAAAAGCTTTGATATTGAAAGCTTTTGCCCTTTCAGGGCGACTTTTTTGTATTTGTTTTAAAACCCAGGGCGATGCCCTGGGCTAGGAGCTTCTGCCCTTTCAGGGCGTATTGGATGTGACTTATGACACACCCTCTTTTTATTTTGCCCCAGGCATCAAATGTGCTGCCTGGGGGTACGAAAGAGAATCAGGGGCTAGTCTGCCCAAATTCCCTTATTAGTTTCATTATCCCAGAAATCCTTTACATTTTCGTCGCTGTAATCCGCTTCTCCCGCCTTCTGGATAACAGAGCCGGCGAGGATGGCTGTGGTTTCCATTTCCATGACGCTAACCACTGGCTTGATATATCTTTTCTTTTTCATATCTGTTTTTATTACTATTTTTTATTACTTGATGATAACCTTCATGGTCTTGCCGCCACGCTTCACGATGTTCACACCCTTCTGCAAATTCTGTAGGCGACGGCCCTGGAGGTCGTAGTATTCAGCCTTGCTATCTGCTGTAGACTCCAACTGCTCGATGGCTGTGGTGCTGCCGCCGACGTTGATGCTGAACATTCTGGCACCAGCTGCAGGAGCAGATGAGTTATCTACCATGTAAGCACGGAAAGGCTTGCTGCCCACAGACTCTGTTGTTGTTTTATCCAACAGCTTGGCTGGGTTCATCAACTTGGAGCCCTTCACGATGTAGCAGTTGTTATCAGTATCCTTGCTGAACTCCTTCTGGGTATAGAGACCCTGGAGCTGATAGTTGCCATTAGCAGCAGATACTACCTTTTGCGCAATCTCCTTGTCGGCTTCAGAGATGCTGAGCTGTGTTGCTCCATCCTTCATCTTGATGATAACAGGAGTACCAGCCTCGATCCTTGTCTTTATCTCTTCGAGTTCTACGGTTTCTGTAACATCATCAGCTGAAAGAAGCTTGAAGGCACGGAAGTTCTGATTTGCGAGAGATACCTCGAATGGCAAGCAGAGCGTAGCCCAAGTGGTGCCAGCCTTAACAGGACGGCTATAAGATGCAGCCTTGGCTGCGAATGGCTCGTAAGCCACGAAATCCTTATCGTCGTCAAGTACGAGATTATCCGTAGCAAGAGGTTCTCCCGTTGCTCCTATCTTCTCATCGCCATTCTTGCCTACCAGCTTGGTGAAGTAGCCAGTCTTGTAGTTGGCGTAGGTGTGGTCAGTCTTGTCTGAGTTATTCTTACAATCTATAAAACCTTTGAGGTTTGTGCAGATCGAGAACATGTTAGAACCATCAGTAACCTGGCCTGTAACAAACTTATCGCTGGCGTAGATGGTGGTGAGAGCTTTGCAGCCAGAAAACATGCGATTCATATTCGTCACCTTCTCTGTATTGAACTTAGTGACATCGAGTGAGGTGAGAGCAACACAGCCAGAGAACATGCCACTCATAACTGTCACCTTCTCAGTATTGAAGTTTGTGACGTCAAGAGAGGTGAGTTGTGAACACTTAAAGAACATTTCTCTCATATTTGTCACCTTCTCAGTATTGAAGTTTGTGACGTCAAGAGAGGTGAGTTTACACATAGAGAACATGTTCTTCATATTTGTCACATTCACGGTATTGAACTTACTGACATCGAGAGAGGTGAGTTTTGAACAGCCAGAGAACATTTGGAGCATATTCGTCACATTCACGGTATTGAACTTACTGACATCGAGAGAGGTGAGAGTTTTACAGCTATAGAACATGCCGCTCATATTTGTCACATTCGCGGTATTGAACTTAGTGACGTCGAGTGAGGTGAGAGCAACACAGCTAGCAAACATGTAACTCATATTTGTCACCTTCTCTGTATTGAAATGAGTAACATCTAGCGAGGTGAGAGCTGAGCAGCCATAGAACATGTATCCCATATCCGTCACATTCTCAGTATTCAGGTATTCCAGACCTGTAATTGTTTTCAGCTTTGTGAGATTATAAAAGAATCTGTTCAACGATGTAGGCGTGTATGTTCTAAAACTCTTATCGAAAACAATATGCACAATTGTGCCATTCCCTATATTATTATTGATAGTAGCCACCGTCTGTTTATCTTCCACCCAAGCACTATTTTCAGGAAGGGTTTCACCCACATTTTTCTTGAAAGTCAAAGTTCGGGTAGAGGATTCATACGTTGCTATATACTTAGAACTGGAAGCTGCCTTCTGCGCCACCATGCCGGCTGGCAGAAGCAACAACATGAGCAACATCAATGGGAACAGAACGAATCTACAGAACTTCGCCCCCCCATTGTACATACGGTCGGCTTGCGACCCATTGGATTGATTGGTAAATCTTTTCATAAATTAATACTATTTTTGTTATTATATTTTATCAATAAATTACTGAATACTGATTGCCATCAGACTGACTACCAGACACACGAACGTGATAAACACTACGCCGAGGATGAGGCAAATATAGAAACGCCCTCTCCTGATGAAATCTCCCAAGCTAAAATGAGACATCGGGTAATCATCAAGATAGGTCCTATATTCCCTCACCATGACATTAATCATGATGCCAACATAAATGAGGAGAAACAAAGCTACTATCAGGATAGCCTGTTCTTCTTTGGCAAATGAATCTATTATACTTTTCATGGTGCAAAGATAGTGTTTTTCTTTGAAACAAGGTGTCCAGTTGCCCCCACTAGGTGTCCAGTTGCTACAAAATAGGTGTCCATTTGGTGGGCAAATGGACACCTATTATACATTCTTTAACGGTTTTTCTCTCTCCAAGCCGTAGGAGAACAGCCTTCTTTCTCTTTGAACATACGGTAGAGATTGGAGCGGGAAGAGAAGCCGCACTCGGCAGAAATCATATCATTGCTATAGTTTGGCTTCTCCAAAATCATCTTTTTGGCAGCCTCAAAACGTACCTCGGCAAGCCAGAAACGGAAGGTGGTATTGAGACCCGAGAAGTATTTGGAAAGCTCCGGCTTAGGGATATCCAACGAGCGTGACAAGGTAACCATATTCAATATGGTATCCCTGTATCCTCCATTGGCACACCATTCATCCAACTTCTCACGGATGATTTCCTGGCGTCTTTCAGCATACTGCAACTGTAAAGTTTCTTTGTTATCAGCAATTTCTTCTTCCTGCAGTCCTAAAACGGCATCATCTCCCACGCTTTCCATGGCAGCCTCCTCTTCTTCCTCCTTATCCAGAAGTTCTTCGGAAGGTACGTAATTATAGCCCAAAGCCAT
>JAIJUV010000185.1 GCA_022732315.1 Prevotella sp. | reverse complement strand
TGTAGAGGCGGTGTATCTCTGCGGAATCACCGCCACCCCTCCCAATGTCGAGATTCATAAGACGGCATTGGGTGGCGAAGACAGCGTGGATTGGGAATACTTCAAGACTACCGAAGAGGCGATAGAGAAGCTGAAGCAGAAGGGCTACTTTGTATATAGCATCGAGCAGGTAGAAGGTTCCACCAAGCTTCAGAACCTGCCGGAAGCGCATGCCAAGCTTTTCTCTCAAGACGCTTCTACACCAAATGGTTATGCTGTTATCTTCGGCAACGAGGTGAAGGGCGTAAAGCAGAACATTGTGGATATGAGTGATGGTTGCTTGGAAATCCCACAGTTTGGTACCAAGCATTCCCTGAATGTCAGCGTAACAGCCGGCATTGTGGTTTGGGAGTTTGCCAAACTGCTGAAGTTGTAGCACCTGTTCATAACGAACTTTGTTGGTTAAACGTTAATCCCCAACCTACTTTTCTCAAGCAGGCTGGGGATTTTTGTATATCAATAAACCTTAAAGTTATATGATGATTAAATTTTCTCAATATTTTACGCGGATTGGTCCGGCAACAGAGTTGAATAAAAGGTCGCCATTAGCAAGATACTGAATGATGGCGTAGGCACCATTGGCCCGATTGCTCTTGCCCAAGATGGTGCGATGACGTGTGGCACCACTCTTCCAGTCAAGTCCTGTAACTTCCCAGCCCGAAGCATCGTTCCAGCCACATACAAATACCATCTCCGACTTGGTACTTACGGCAGGAATCATACTTACAGAACTTACATCGCTGCGCGCCCACTTACTCTCCCACTTGTTCTCCTTTGTATTCCAACGTACACACTCGGTACCTTGAGGGCCTTTAACAATAGGACCAATAGCAATTACACCAATAATCTTGTCGTTTATTTCCTGATCAGTAACATTGATGTTGTTTACAACAAAGGCATCATAGCCACCTACTACAACTGACTGCTCAGACTGTATCCACTCTGTTGATGCAGGCAGACCGCACGTAACCTCATGCACTCCGGCTATACGCTTGTCGTACCCTGCCACTTGCTGTGCGCCTGAAGGGATTTCGTCACGCCAGAAAGCCACCAGTTTCATACGCTTAGAGCCATCGGTAATAACTACCAACTTGTCCTCGTCTTGACCAAAGCCCATAAGTGTAGGCGTTGAACCTGTGCCATATCCGAGTTTGATACATGGAGCCTTCGGGCCACCATCGTAATAGGCTTGCCATGCACCATCAGCCGGAGATGTAGAGAATTTGCCGTCCTTGCAGATAAGTTTCTGCATAAGGCCTTTTCCGCCAGGTGTGCGACTGTTACTTGCTACATAAAGACCGCCATTTTCGTCGATACAGATAGAATTGGTGAGAATCTGGTCTGATGGAAGAGCGTATGAATCCTCGATGGTAGTAAGAGCACGATTCAGCACAAGAATTCCGTTCTGTGCAGCCACGACAAGGTGGCCGTCATAGGTCATAGTAGCACCTACGAGAGTAAAAGAGTTGAAGGTAAAGTCGGTAAGTCTGATTTGATGATCCAGCACGATACCTTCCTTGGGATTATTAGGATTGGCAAGGCGATAACGTACCATTACCTGACCTGCATTGGTGTAAGCATAGTTATCCTTGTCGCACAAGACATAATTACCGTTAGCCATAGACATTTGTGGCGCTGGGCCCAATATATCGGTAATCGTCTTAGAAAGTTCGTCGTAAGTAGCATAGTCAGCAGTCATATTTGTAAGCTGCTCCTGAGTCTTCATTGTAATCCCTGGCAAGCCAGCCTCTGCAACCCTTTCAAGCTTGCCGTCGCTGATATCAAGATACGACACGCGATCGCTACTCATGCCCCACATATACTTGGGCGAAGTAGAAGCAAGTGTCATCAAATTCACGGGACCGCTCCATGTCATCTGACACTTGGAAAGATCGATATTGAAAGTTCCATCCTTGACTTCATGCGAGAAGGCATCCGTCTGAGCCGAATTGAAGTGCGTAATACTATACTCTTCCTGTGCAAGCCAAGGGTTAGGCTTAGGTTTTGAAACTTGTGCCAAAGGCACTTCTATTGTGCTATCGCCACCGCCACCGGCAGGAGTAGAATCTTCGGAACACGAAGTCAAAGACATAGCACCCATGGCACACGCCATTAAATAAAGATAAGATTTTTTCATTGTGAATTGTTTTTGAAAGTTTATGTTTGAAATTCCTTATGCAAAGATATAAAAATATCAACCATCAAAACCTCAAAAGACATCACTTATGTGTCACTCTTGTAGAAAAGAGACGTAACTATAAGAAAGGTTACACATAGCCCATTATGTAACCTTTGTACAAAAGTTACATCTTACCCTCAGTAGCAAACATACACATAACCAACACATTATCGTTGGCGACGCCACTCGGCAGGAGTCAAACCTGTCCTTTCCTTGAACAGACGCTGAAAATACACACGCGATGAGAAACCGCACTCCATAGAAACAACCTCGTTACTATATTCGGGGTGTGCTACAATGAGTGCCTTTGCCTCCTCCACACGAATACCCGAAAGCCATGTACGGAAACTCTTACCATATATGGAAGTTAGATACGAGACTACATCGGCACGATTAACCTTTATGCGACGAGCAAACGAGGATAACGTCAAGTCGCTATCCCTAAAACCACCCTCGCTTCGCCATTTGCTTACTGCCATATCTATTTCGGCAACACGCTCAGGCACTATCTCACTAAAGACTTTAGCAGCAGCCATCTCCTCGTTAGTCTCGGCAACAATCTCTGTTACCCCCTCGGACATACTGAATCCAAGTGCCGTAAAACTAACAATAAACAGCGAAAGCGAAATCAGTCCCAAAGGTCCAAAGACAAAGAGTAACGGTCGCGACAATATATATAGAGGCGAAATTATAGCAAAAGCACACACCATAAAAAGCCCAATGCGCATAGTGCTCAAGTAAGCATCTACAGGATTACCAAGTTCACTATCGAGCCGATGTTGAACATAACCAAGAACCTTAAACGATGCCCATATATAATAAAACAAAGTAAAGAAAAAAATAGCATCAGCAACATATAGCATAGTACCAATATGCAGACTGCCATTTGAGATAACACCCGCTACTATGCACAACACCATAAGAGCATACCCTGCAACACCATAGCGCATAAAACTCCAACGTCCATGCCCAGCGCGCAGAATATTGAGCTGCGACCACGACAACAATATAGCCGAAGGCGAATAAAACAGCAGATTGAACAGAACGCCCACATCGTCTCCCCGTTGTCGCCAACCAAACCGCATCTGACACACGTAGTGTACGACAAACAATAGTAATGCCACAATAATCATCCAACGCGACTGCTCAAACTGCATGTTACGGCAAGTTATATAGCAGCGCGAAACAAATACAAAAAACATAAGCATGCCCATCACAATCATGCAGGTATATTGAAGAGCTATAAGATCTAAACAAGTATCCATGATTATATATATCTTTAATTCCGCAACACTATAGTTTATATTGTTTTTTAATATCCTGAGCTACAAAAAGTTGTCCGGGATTTTGCCATGTCGAAGAATTCACTTATCTTAGTGTTGCAAAAAGAAAACAAGAAAATCCAACGATAGACATGGCAAAGATAGCAATAAAACTTGTACTTTGCCATATTGTTTCCTCTCCTAGTAGTAATTGATGTTATTACGATTGATAATTGTTTCTAATCCTAGAAGAAAACTTCGTTCATAAGCCTTGAACCTATGTTCAAAGGCTTTGAATATAAGTTCAAAGGCTCTGAACTTAAGTTCAAAGCTTATGAACATAACTTTCAACACGGCAAAGATACAATTTTACTTGGATATAAGCAAATATTTTTAGCTCTTATTTCAGATATTCTCCGAAATCAGTCAATCTCATATCGCCCTTCTTCAGGAAGGTATCGTGCATGGCGAGGGCGGCACGCATGCTCTGTGGCTCGTGTCCCTTCTCGGCAAACTTCAGATACTCACGGAGCATAGGGCGATAATCCGGATGCGCACAGTTTTCGATAATCTCCTTGGCACGGCGCAAAGGACCCTTGCCACGAAGATCGGCTACTCCCTGTTCGGTAACGATCACATCCACATCGTGCTCGGTGCTGTCCACGTGACTGCACATCGGAACGATGGCAGAGATGCAACCGTTCTTGGTGGTACTCTGCGTGGTGAAGATAGAGATGTAGCCATTGCGCTCGTAATCGCACGAACCGCCGATACCATTCATCAGCTTGCTGCCGCAGATGTGGCTGGAGTTCTCATTGCCATAGATATCGCACTCGATGGCGGTGTTCATGGCGATGACACCTAGTCGGCGAATCACCTCTGGAGAGTTCGAAATCTCGCTCTGGCGGATGGTGAGATGCTTCTTGAAGTAATCAATATCATCATACACCTCTTTCAATGTATCGTTGGTTACGGTGAGCGAAGAGCAGGATGCATCCTTGATTCTTCCCTCGCGCATGTATTTCACCACGGCATCCTGAACCACCTCGGTATAGACGCTGAACACAGGCACGTTAGGATTCTGTCCCAAAGCTTCAAGAACGGCATTGGAAGTTACGCCCACTCCGCTCTGCAAAGGCAGGAACTGAGGGGGAATATGCCCCTTCTTCAGGTCGCTGACCAGGAAATCGGCCACATTATGTCCCATCTGTTCGGTCACAGGGTCGAGAGGCTTGAAGGCACGCGCCTCCTCCGGGATGTTGCATTCCACCACACCCACAATCTTATGTGCATCAATCTCCACATACTCCTTGCCTATTCTATCGCCCACATTCAATATAGGAATAGGTGTGCGGAACGGGCATTCTGCTATCTCATAAACATCGTGCAGATAGCGGGAAGCAGGACTGTGGAAGGTATTCTTCTCGATGAGCACCTTCTTGGCAAGGCGGACGATGGTAGGAACGATGCCGCCGGCAGAGGTAAGGAATGCCTTGCAGGTGGTTTCGCCTTCTTCCAAATCAGATACTTCGATGATGGCAAGGTCTATCTCGCCATAGAAACCACGGCGCAGGCGCTCAGCCATGTGACCGAGGTGCATATCCTCGTAGTCGATTTCACCGAGATTAGTATGGGTGCGGAAATCCTTATTGGTAGAAAATGGCGCACGGAACTTGATGGCATGGGCTGCTGCCATGTCACCTTCGATACTCTGCGAGGTAGAAGCACCCGTGAGGATGCCCACCTGGAATGGTCTGCCTGCCTCGTGCTCAGCCACGGCTCTCTTGGAGAGTTCGCGGAAGGTTGCCTTAGGCACGCCGTTTGGTGTGAAACCACTCAATCCGATTGTATCTTGATCGTTAATCATCGCTGCCGCTTCGGCAGCACTCAATCTTGTATATGCCATTTTCT
>JAIJUV010000184.1 GCA_022732315.1 Prevotella sp. | reverse complement strand
CACATTCGCTTTCAGCCCGATAATCATCGGCTTGTGCGCCAAGTTCAGACGCTTCATCTCATGTGCCGCTATGCACATTATCAGCGTCTTGCCGGTTCCCACCTCGTGGTCGCAGATCCCGCCGCCGTTCTGTTTCAGCATCCAGACGCAATCCTTCTGCGACGGGTAAACACTCTTGATTCCCCGGCTTGCCAGCCCTTTCAGGTTGAGGTCGGGAAAAGTCTGGTGCGAGCCGTCATACTTCGGGCGCACGAAACAGTTGAACTTGCGGTTATACATCGTCGTGAGCCGTTCCTTGAACTGCGGCGACTGTTCTTCCAGCCATTCGGAGAACCCGTTACGGATTTCGTCTATCTTCGCGTTGGCGAGCTGTATGCCCTCGCTGTCGCGTACCTTGATGTCGTTGCCGTTCTCGTCCTTGCCGATACTTTTCATCATGTCGGGGCAGGTGTTGTGCAGGGCGTGCTTCAACAGGTGCATACCGTCATAGTTCCGGTAATAGCCCTTTACTAAAAACTCGTCCGTGATCTTCATGGTGCGGTAGCCGCACGCCACGGAAAACTCGTCCATGCTTGCGGAGTAGGCTATTTTCACGTCCGTGTCGAAAAGGTGGCTCATGTAGGCGGCATACACGCCCGTGGGAATCCAGCGTTCCCCGAAGTTGAAGTCGAGGTCTTCAAAGGCTATGCGCTGCGGTTCGGCTTCCTTCAATGCCTCCCACGCCTGTTTCACCTCCGGCATCCGCTCACTTTCGGGATTGTCCTCCATCCAGCCCTCTATGCGTTCCGCCTTCTCTATCACGTTCCCCGCGATGAAGCGGTCTTTGATTTCGTAACCGGTTACGAGCGGGTTGTAGAAGATGCGCCCCTTGAGGGCACCAAGCAGTTCCTCTTCCGTAGTGTCGGTTATCTCCTGCATATAGCCGAGATTGACCGTGCCGAACTTGTTGAGCGATGCGGACAAGGCTTCTTCGGGAGAGCCTGCATTGACACGGCTCTCCACCGAGAAGGAAACGGGACGGTCGAAGATGTCCGCCTTGACAAACTTGCCGTCCTCCGCACGTTCCAGCGAAAGGATGTCGCGCCCTCCGGCATCCATCATCACCAGTTTCACGTTCTGTCTGGCGTTGAGGTTACCGTAACGCATGACAAACTCATCGTAGTAGGTGTTGAGATACCCGCGCTGCGGTTTGTGTTCCGTATGGTTCTCCGTCTCGTGGCTATACAGACGTTCGTAAGCGTCACGGAGCGATATATACAGCATCGCTTTCTCTTTTTGATAGCCACGGAGGTCGAGCGGTTGGAAGGTCGCACCGTAAGGCGTGAGGTCTTTCAGGTAACCGAGATTGCGTGAAGCATCCAGCACCATCGAGCCGTCACGGTGGTGTGGCTCCAGCAGGCCGTTGAACGGACGGGGAGAAAGGTCCATGACTTCCTCCTTCGGCTTTTCCGTTTCAAGTTCCGGGAACAGGGAAGTGGCAACCGTTTCGGAAGTAGGCACAACTTCTGCCGGTGTTTCAGGTTGCTTTATTTCTTCCGTTTGTTCCGGCTTTTTATCCATATTGTCCGAAGAAGGCGCAAAAGCAGGGTTCAACGTGTCTTTGATACCCATCTTTTTCAGTTGTTCCTGCCTGTGCCGTTCTGCCTCAAGCCGTAGGGCCTTGCGCCGTTCCGCTGTCAGGCTCATCATTGTCTCATAGAAGCCGTTGATGGGAGGATTGGTTTCCCAATCCAGAGTGGCGTAAATGTCGTCCGGGTCGTTTGGCTTTTCGGCATTTTCCGGCTTTTCTTCCTTATTACCGTTTATCGGCTTGGCGGCTTCAACGGGTGGAGTAACTTTGACTTGCGGTTTAGGCGTGGACGGCATAGGCTTCGGCTTGCTTTCCTTTTTCGCTGCCTTTTTCTTTTTTACCGGTTCCTCTATGGGCATACCCCAAAGGTCGAGCAGGGTAAGCTGCACGGCTGACGAATGATTGGGTTGGCGCGGCTCAATCTCCGGCTTTTCCTCTATGGGCTGTGCCTGCGGCTTCTCCACTCCCTTGACAGGCTCAATTACAGAAACGGGGGCTATTACAGAAGGTGATACCTTTTCTGTTTTCGGAGCAGGTTGCACTTCCGCAGCCGTGCTTTCCTCCTTTGTCGGATGCAGCCTGTGTCTCTCATACAGTTTCCTGTCAAGTTGTTGCAGTTCTATTTTCAGATGCTCCCGCAAGTCTTCCGCCAGTTGTGCGATGTCCCCACAGTGCAGGAGTTTATAGGCTGGTTTCCCGTACGGGTCGGTACTTCTGATCAAATCCGTGTGTGAAAGCGAACCGATGCTCCATACATACCCATTTACGGAAGTGCCGATAGGGGTCTGTTCGGTCTGCACGAAGAGTTTTTCGTTGTAATACAGTTCACCGTTCTTTCCGCTGTTCTTTTGCAGGATAATCAGGTCGCTGCCCACCTCCGTTCCCGCGTTATCCGTAAAGAGGTTGTTCGGCAGGCGGGCTACGCCCACCAGATTGGCATGGTTCATCATATACTCGCGTATGGGCGCGTTGGTCGGGGCATCCAGTACCCCCTGCGAGGTGATGAACGCCACGATTCCGCCTTCACGCACCGCGTCAAGGCTTTTCAGGAAAAAGTAATTGTGTATCGTCCGTGCCGCCGAGAGCCTTGCAGGATCCTTGCTGCCCGAAAAATCCGGGTCGAACACCGCCACATCGCCAAACGGTATATTGGAGACAGCCAAATCAAAATGGTTCATGAACGGCTTTTCTATCTTCTCGAAGCCCTGTACCCTTACTTTCTGTCCGGGATGCAGGTGCTTCAGTATCTTGCCCGTCATCAGGTCTTTCTCAAAAGCCATGATGTCCGCGTCCGGTCTGTTCTCCAGCACGGCGTCCACGAATGCACCGACACCTGCCGACGGCTCCAGCACCCGGTCGGGACGGATGCCGTGTTCATGCAGCACGTCCGCGATGGTCCCAGTTATCTCCGGCGGGGTATAGAAGGCGGTCAGCACGGACTGCTTCATGGCATCCATATACCGTTTGTACTCCGTCTCGTCTTTTGTGTTCTCCCGCAGCAACCTGTGCAGTTCCACGGTAGGGGCAAACAGTTCGAGGTCGGACTTCGCCCAGTGGACGGCATCCGTCAGTTCCCTTGCAGGGTTGAGTATGCTCTTCAGTCCCCCGAAACCGCAATAACGCTCTAACAAGAGCCGTTCGCGTGCGGTGGGTGTGCGCTGTTCCCTGTCAAGGAGGAATGCCGTCCGTATCGCCTCGATGTTGTCCCGCAGCCTCTGTTTGCGGTTAAACGCCATACTCTTCGATATAGAGGATGACGGCTCCCGTCAGCTCCGTGTAGAGCAGGTCATATTCGGGCGACAGGGCGAAATTGTCATCCGAGAGGTCATAGATGGAGAATACGTTTCCGACAAGTGGCAGCAGCTTCTGGGTAAAGGCTTCACATTTTTCTTCCGGTACTTCACCCGCAAATTCGTTCTCCACGACTTCGCGCAGGATGGCGTGCCTGGAGTAGCGAAGGCCCTCCGTCAGCACCTTCATCGCCAGTTCCTGCGCCCCGTCGACAGGATATCCTTCGAGCCTTGCCCGTTCATACGCTTCGGCGGCACGGTCGGTTCTTTCTCGGATGAAGGCTTCATCGGCTGCCTGTTCAAACTTGTTCGTGGTGAGGTAGTCCAGCAGGTACAGACCGTAATAGGAAAAGTCGGTCCGACCCTCGTTTTTCTTCTTGTTGTTCATTTCTTTGGAATTTAGTGGATTGATAATGATGATAGGGATAATCGTTGGAAAACGAGAAGAAAAAGGCACCCGGTATCCCTCCGAGTGCCACCACTAAATCCAAAGTATGAGTGTAATCCGGTATCGAAGAACAATTCATTACTCTGAACCAGTGGCAAAGTTAAACATTTATTTTCTTCTTTTCGCAGAGGTCGCTTTACTTTTCCTTTCTGGGAACACGAAAACCGTGTTATAGTCCCCGTCAAAGGCGACTACGGCATCAAAACTCTTGCCCTGCTTGCTCTTGAATCCTTTGAGCAGTTTCGTGTGTCCGTCGGTGAGCAGGTTTTTGATTTCATCATCAGAGAGGGTGCGGTTTGCTTTCAGGCGGAACACGGGCAAACCGCACTCCGCGTTGTCGCAGCGGACGACCTTGCCGTAAAACTGCATCGTCCCCGCTCCGCACTTGGGACACTTGCAGCCGGAATCCCTGCGGGCGAACAGCTTGTCGCACGACAGCAGTTCGGAGGTAATTTCCCGTGTATATGCCTCAATCTTCCTGCGGAAGTCATCGGCGGGCAGTTCCCCACGCTCGATGCGTGCCAATTCCTTTTCCCATTCGCCCGTCATGGCGACATCGGCAATACGCATCGCCTTCACGACCGAGTAAAGGGCAAGCCCTTTTTCGGTGGGGACAAGCGACTTCTTGCAGCGTTCCATATAGCCGCGCTTGAAAAGCGTTTCGATGATGGACGCACGGGTGGCGGGCGTGCCGATGCCGCAATCCTTCATAGCCTGCCGCAATGCGTCGTCCTCTATCTCCTTGCCAGCCGTTTCCATCGCGGACAGCAGGGTGGCTTCGGTATGCAGCGGCTTGGGTTTGGTCTTTCCCTCCGTGATGGAGGCGGCTTTCAGTGCCAGCGTGTCGCCTTCCTGCCAACAGGGAATGGCGGCGGTTTCCTCTTGGCTGTTGTTCTCTTCTCCATTCTCCTTGCCATAGACGGCACGCCATCCGGCTTGCCTGATGATGCTGCCTTTTGCCACGAACTCCACTCCGGCACACTCTGCCGTGACGGTGGCAGTGTCCTTGACGCATTTTTCGGAGAAAGCCTCAAGCATGCGCCCGGCTATCATGTGATAGACGGTGCTGTCCTCTTTGGAGAGGAACAGCGGCTTCTCGCCCGTGACGAGCAGGGCATGGTGGTCTGTCACCTTGCCGCCGTCCAGGCTGCGGCGTGTCGGCACGGCTTTCGGCTGCAACTTGCCCTTCCATTCGGGCAGGCTGCCGATGAAGGCAAGCAGCTTGGGGATTTCCGCGAACACGTCTTCGGGAATGTAGCGGCTTCCGGTTCGCGGATAGGTGATGAGCTTCTTCTCGTAGAGCTTCTGCGCGATTTCAAGCGTCTGTTCCGCCGTGAAGCCATGCTTGGCGTTGGCTTCCTTCTGGAGCGTGGTCAGGTCGTACAGGAGCGGTGTTTCCTCCGTCTTCTCCTTGCGTTCGGCTTTCGTGACGGTGGCTGTGCCTGCCGACTTCACCTTATTATACAGTTCCGTCGCGGACTCTTTCTCTTTCCATTTTTCGGAAGAGGAAAACTTCACCGTTCCTTCATCGCAGCCGTCCGTTGCGATATGGAGCTGCCAGAAGGCTTCGGGGGTAAAGCGGCGGTTCTCCCAATAGCGTGCGCACACCATCGCCAACGTGGGTGTCTGCACCCGCCCGACGGA
>JAIJUV010000183.1 GCA_022732315.1 Prevotella sp. | reverse complement strand
TGATAATACAATCTTTCTCATTATATATTTTATCATATGTTTATTGTCGGTAGATATTCTATCACCCACGTTCATCGGTCGTGTAGCTTGCAACACTCCCTCTTCAAGGCCCCAAAACGCCTTAAAAATAAAGGCAAATCTTCAGACGATTTCATTCTGTCTTTAGTTTGCTTCAACATAATGCCCTAAACGGTCGGGTCTGTTTCCATCGGTAAAGAGGTAGACTATTCCGTCAGGGGTTTCAAGAATAGAGACCTCAGTATAGGTGAAATCAGGGTAGTCAGCGTGTAAGGAATCCAATACATTGCTTGGTACCGTTGTGCCTTTCGGCAAGGGGTAGCAGGTTTCTTTCCAAGTCGTGCCCTTGCGTGATACTCTGAAGTATACGGACTTCAACACGCCGTCGTGCATGATGAGATAGTTGTCATCGCCGCTGTCGTTGACAAAACCAAGCACTTCGGAGCCTTTGTAGTGCGCTGTAATCCATTCCATATCGCCAGGAATCGTACCTATATATTCAGCGTTGTTCAGTTTGTATGTGCATGCCTTGGCCACCGTTCCTTTGCTGTCGATGACAAGTGTGTGGACGAGATTCTTGAGCTTTGGGGAGTCCTGCAGATAGCAGAGAATATAGTATGTCCCGTTTATGCTGGCCTGTGTCACTTCCTTGATCTCCCAGAATTCGTTGTTTCTGGCCTCCTGGTTTATCGTGAGCAGCCGGTATCGCACCGAGCTGGGTAACTGGTCAATGTCAGAGAGCATCCGCACGGTGCGGTTCCACGCATTGTCAACGTATACGACCACGCACTCATTCCCCGCGTTGTCCTCAGAGGTGACAAACGTTTCAATTGCTCCTCTGTCGGAGTAAGGCTCTGGACCTGTGTAAACGCGTTTGATGGTGTAGTCCTCGCAGCGTTCGTGGAAATCTTTGGCAATGGCCTCTGGCAAAGTTTTATCATTGATCGGTGTCACATTTTCAGAGTCGCATGAAGTCAGCACAAGGGCTACGACAGCAAGCCATCCGTACATCAAATGTCTAAATCCAAACTTTTTCATTTTATGCTTCAATTTATGGGTTCGTTCAAAGGACAAGTTGCCTGAGAACTTATTATTATGCTGCAAAAGTACAATCGTTTGTTTTTATACACAACGTCTCCTTATTCGAAACGGCAAAAATGTGTTGCGAAGCAGCAATATTTTCTATTGAAGCAATTATAGGTATTCCTCTGTTCTGCCGCTTTCTATACATCTATTCCTTTGCGCGACAGAACGCCGGCGGAGTAGTAGTGTTTCACCTCCTGCATGTCTGTCACCAAGTCGGCGATGCCGATTAATTCAGACGGGGCATAGCGCCCGGTTATTACGATTTCGGTTGACGGGGCTTTGCTGTTGATGGCGTTTATTACCTGTTCGGTTGATATGAGTCCGAGGTGTATGGCGATTGTTATCTCGTCGAGGACTACAACGTCCCATTCTCCGCTGCGCATCCATTCAGTGCATTTGTCGAGTCCGGAAAGTGCGCAGTCGATGTCGGCTTTTCCGGGTTTGCGGATTAGACAGCACCCGTGGCCGCACTGCTCGATTCTCAGCTTGCCGAAACTGGCGGGCGCGTTGGAGAGAAGCTGCAGAAGTCCGGTCTCGCTGTATTTCATCGACTTTACAAATTGGCATACCGCCACGTTCTTGCCGGCGCAGATTGCTCTTGCCGCCAGTCCGAACGCGGCGGTGGTTTTGCCTTTGCCGTTACCGGTGTATATATGTATATATCCTTTTTCCATAAGTCTTTTATGTGATTTGCAAATGTATGAAAAAGTGAACTGCACCCCAAAAGTTAGACACAAAACTTTTGGGGTGCAGTTCAGCGCAAGGAAACGAGACTTTTTGCGAGGGGTGTGGCGAAAGAGTGGCAGTGTGCGGCGAAGTTTTGTCAGTGAAAGACGCCAAAATGTCCACTTCGCTGAGGCTTAGCTGGTTGGCATCGGTTTTGTAAGATTGCAGGTCGAACTTCCGAAGGTGGCGACACCTGGAGAGGTTCGAAAAAATGAATTTTAATCAAAAAATAGGAGATAATAATTATGATGCCAGTAAGAAGAAATAATCAGACATGGTTGCCAAGTATCTTCAATGATTTTTTTGACAACGAGTGGATGGAAAAAGCAAACGCTACGGCTCCTGCCATCAATGTTAGCGAAAGCGAAAGAGAATATAAAGTTGAGGTGGCTGCCCCGGGCATGACTAAGGAAGACTTCAATATCCATATTGATGAGGACAACAATCTTGTAATCTCAATGGAGAAGAAAACCGACAATAAGGAGGAGAAGAAGGACCGCAAATATTTGCGCCGCGAATTCTCTTACTCAAAATTTGAGCAGACAATGATTCTGCCTGACGATGTGGACAAGGAGAAAATCGGTGCTGCTGTGGAAAACGGAGTGCTCGACATCACGTTGCCAAAACTCAGCAAGGAGAATCTTCCGAAACTGACGCGCGACATTGAAATCAAATAAGCATAATCATCAGTCTTTGATATGAAGAGGGCTGACAGCCGAAAGGTTGCCAGCCCTCTTTTCGTTTCTTTTAGAAAGAGTCGTCGGTGAGCCTTACCACGCGGATTCCAGTGACATTGCGCGAAAGCTTCAGCATTTCGAAAAGGTCGTCTTTGTCTACAATTACCTTTTTTGCCGTCGACGACGCATGGAGCAGGTGGGGCTTGCCCTTTACAAATCGCACAATGCCGAGGTGCGACACGTCGAGCCCGTCGATTTTTGTGGTCAGGCAGACGATGTCGCCGTCGCGCAGGTCGGCAAACAAATCTTTTTTGTAGAGGTTGCGCTTGTTTATATATGGATACATGTGGCGGTTGTAGCCGGCTTCAAGATTTCGGATGCCTTCAAAGGTAGCGCTGTCGGCGAGCGCGGGGTAGCTGTCGCGGTGTGTCGACATGTAGTTGATTGTTTTTGTGAGGTATTCGCTGTGCGGTAGGCTTGACGTTATTTCCGTGAAGTTGCCGCGGTTGGCGTTTTCGATAATCCATGCGCTGATGTAGTGGAGACGCGAGGCGTAGCCGTCGATGTGTCCGGAGTGGTAGCGGATGCTTTCGAGTGCGGATGCGTAGGCATACCATGACGGGGATTTTGCTTTGGCTGCTTTCGTTAGGGCGGCAAGCGTCTCGACGAAAGTGGTGCAGTCGAGCTGGTCTACGTTGATAGAGAGATACTCGCGGTCGCCTTCGAGAGTGTGTGCCACGTATGGAGTGCCGAGCAGTTTGTCGGCGAAAAATGACATGTAGCTGCCTGCTGATTTCAGAGATGTATTAGAAACCGCTTCATGAAGTATCTGATTGATTTTTGTGGTGTCGTCGGCGCAGTGGAAACGCAGCGCCTCAATGGAGAAGGCTTGCGCTACTAATGCAGACATGCTTATTGCCAAAAAGGAAAGAAGTAGTTTTTTCATATAAATGTCTGAATTTTTCTACGAAGTTACACCATTTTTCTGATTCTTGACTACTTTTGTGGCGCATTATGGACAATAAAGGAAGTATAGAACATCATTTCCAACGACAGCGCGATTTGTTTCGTATGGAGTATGAATATGAGAAGTCGGAATTTGAACGCTTGTCGGGCGAGCAGGGTGTGATGCGCCGTGTTGCGCGTGGTCAGTGCTGGTTTCCTGTGAGGCTTGGGCGCAGTTATTACAATTCGCTCAATCGCTTTGTCGTTGAAGTAGCAAGAGACGAGGTGGCAGACGAAGTCGACAGTGCGTTTGAGTATGGGTGTCAGGTCAGATTCTTTTATGAGGCTCTTGACGGAAAGATAATTTATAGGAATTTCCCGGCAATGGTAAGTTTCTGCGATGGCTGCCACATGGCTGTTGTCCTACCGTCTACGTCGGCGCTTAAAGAAATAGACGGCGTTGCCCGTCTTGGGGTGGATCTCGCTTTCGATGAAACGTCGTTTGCGGCGATGCGCGAGGCGCTGGATGATGTGGCTTCGGCTAAAGGTTCGCGGTTGGCTGAATTGCGTGATGTGTTGTGCGGCTTTGTCGCTCCGGGTTTTCGTGAATTGCAGCCGATGACGTTCCCGTGGCTGAACGCGAGTCAGCAGCGGGCTGTCAACAAGACTTTGTGCTGCCGTGATGTGATGGTTGTGCATGGGCCTCCTGGTACGGGAAAGACCACCACGCTGGTTGAGGCTGTTTATGAGACGCTGCGCCGCGAGCCGCAGGTGATGGTGTGTGCGCAGAGCAATGCGGCGGTTGATTGGATTTGTGGAAAACTTATAGACCGTGGGGTGCCGGTGCTACGTGTGGGAAATCCTGCGCGCGTCGACGATAAGGTCTTGTCGGCTACGTATGAGCGCCAGTTTGAGGCTCATCCCGACTATCCTGAGCTGTGGGGAGTGCGCAAGGCTATCCGTGAGGTGGCGGCTGGAAGAAGGCGCATGTCGCGCGCTGACGCCTTGGCGTTGTCCAACCGTTTGCACAATCTTCGCCGTAGGGCGGTGGAGCTTGAGGTGAAGATTCAGGTGGAGATTTTTGAGAGTGCCCGCGTGGTGGCTTCTACGTTGGTCGGAAGCGACAATGCGGTGCTGAAAGGACGCAGATTTACCACCTTATATATAGATGAAGCAGGACAGGCTCTTGAGGCGGCGTGTTGGATAGCCATCCGCAAGGCTGATCGTGTTATTTTTGCCGGCGACCATTGCCAGTTGCCGCCCACGGTGAAGTCGGTGGAGGCGGAACGTGCCGGACTGTCGCGGTCGCTGATGGAGTCGGTTGTTGATAAATGCCGGTCGGCGGTAGAACTGTTGACTGTGCAGTACAGAATGAACGAGGCCATTATGAGGTTTTCGTCCGATTGGTTCTATGGCGGACGTCTGCAGGCGGCGGAAGAGGTGAAGTGCCGGGGAATCCTTGATTTTGATTCGCCGGTGGAATGGCTTGACACGTCGGAAATGGATTTTTCTGAAAAATATGTGTCGGCGACAGGGGGAAGGGTCAATCCTGATGAGGGTGAATTTATGCTCGACAGCCTTGAAGCGTATATAAAAAGGATAGGAGAGAAGCGTATCGAGGATGAGAATTTGGATTTCGCGGTTATTTCGCCATACAAAGCTCAGGTGTCATGGCTGCGTCGGAATGCGAAAAAAAGAAATGTTTTGCGCCGATTGAAGGGAAAAATAGCAATAAACACTATCGATGGCTTCCAGGGACAGGAGCGGGATGTGGTTTTTATCAGCCTTGTCAGAAGTAATGATGACGGGAAAATTGGATTTCTTTCCGACCTGCGCCGCATGAATGTGGCTATGACAAGAGCAAGAATGAAACTTGTTATAATAGGGTCGGCAGTCACTCTTACACGCCATCCGTTTTATGAAAAATTGTTTCTGTCGCAAAAGAAGGGAAACGGGGTGAAAAAAGTTTCCGGAATAAGTAACGGAGAATCAATGTGTTGTGAAAAAAGTTGAAAAAATGGGCAA
>JAIJUV010000182.1 GCA_022732315.1 Prevotella sp. | reverse complement strand
TTTTAAATTCTTTCGGCAAAGTTACAAAAAATAATGATACAAGCAAAGGAATATCCCGAAAAAAAGATAAGTGATGCAGGAATTCCCGTCTTCGACGAGGAGTTTCTACCAATAAAGGAAGGAGGAATAAGTTATCTCAAGGGGAAGTTTACTCGTATTTACGATGAAACACCAGGAGACAAACGGCTCCAGCCAATGCCATCGGCACACCGATGAGCGCAGGATAATTATATCCCAATCCCATCGCCACAGGGATTCCGCCCAAGAAGGCACCCAGGGCATTGCCCAGATTGAACGCTGCCTGGATGCAGCAACCGCCCAGCATCTCGCCTCCCTCGCTGTGCTTCACGATGAGAAACTGCTCTGGCGAACCGATACCGAAAAGGCAGGCACAACTGATGAACATCATCGCTGCCGATACCCAGCCATTGTGCGAGAAGAAGAAGGTGGCAAGCAAGGCTGCAGCAGCCAGAAACTGAAGATAACAGGTAAAGCGACCCGGCTTGAACCTATCTGCCAGCAAGGCACTCAGCTGGTTTCCTACCACCATTCCCAAACCGGCAAGTATCATCAGTACAGAGATTGATGCCGCATGGAATCCGCCATCTATCTGCAAAAGCGGTGAGATATAACTGAACCAGCAGAGAATACCGCCATTGCCCAGGAAGGTGGCGGCGATGATAAGCCACGGAGCCAGATTGCGCATGAATCTGAACTGCGCCTTCATGCCCTTGTTAGGCAAAGCCTCTACATCAGGAACCCACTTGTAAATCATGTAAAGCGTAATGACTCCCAACGCCACCGACATCAGGAAAGGTACTCGCCAGGAGAAGGCATGACTCAGAAAGGTGCCCAGCGGAACACCCATCAGGTTGGCAAAAGGCATACCAGCACACATCATCGCCACCGCCTTGGTTCCCTTGCCCTCCTTCGCCATCTTCACAGCCACGATGGTACCCGTTCCGAAATAGGCACCATGAGGAAGCCCCTGAACAAATCGGGCACAGAGCAAAAGCCAGTAGCTTGGGGCAACCGTTGCAATGACGGCACCCAGTGTAACCAGCGAAGTGAGAAACAGGAGAATCTTCTTGGGGCGGTACTTATGCATCAAGATAAGAGAGAAGGCACCGGCGCAAACGCCCAGCGCATAGATGGAGATGAGATGACCAGCCTGAGGGATGGACACGTTCATATCGTGCGCCACATCGGTGAGGATTCCCTCGATAATAAACTCTGCCATGCCCAGGGTGAATGTGCCCAGGGCAAGTGCAAACAATCCTTTTTTCATACGTGCTATCCTAATTCTTTTTATCTTATTATCTTAAATTAATTTGTTTCAGGGGTGCAAAATTACAAAAATATCTCCACAATGAAAGGATAAGAGCACAAAAACTTTGCTCTTTCAAGAATATTTAGTAATTTTGCACTCAAAAAACAAAAGGAGAGGGGTGATGGCGGATGCCGGAATCCCTCTTTCTACATAACTGATAAAGAAGAAAGCCGATGATAAATATTGCCCAATACTTCCCGATTACCGACCCTACGTTGATTTTCTTCGTAGTGCTCCTCATCATCCTCTTTGCCCCCATCATCATGGGTAAACTCAGAATTCCCCACATCATCGGAATGGTGCTGGCGGGTATCCTCGTGGGCAAATACGGACTGAACATCCTGGAACGAGATGCCTCGTTCGAACTCTTCGGAAAGGTGGGACTTTATTACATCATGTTTCTCGCAGCCCTGGAGATGGACATGGAAGGCATGAAGAAAAACAAGTCGCGGCTCATCATCTATGGTCTGCTCACCTGCTTCATCCCCTTCTTCCTCACCTTCGGCATGAGCATCTGGCTGCTGCATTATTCCCTCAAGGCTTCCTTCCTGCTGAGTTGCATCATGGCTTCCAACACCCTGATAGCCTACCCTATCGTTTCCCGATTCGGATTGCAGCAGAAGCCGAGCGTCACGCTGAGTGTGGGATCCAGTATGCTTTCGCTGCTGATAGCGCTCATCATGCTGGCAGGTCTCGTCGCCTCGTTCTCCAAGCACGACGGCGTTCTCTTCTGGCTATTTTTTGCCGCCAAGTTTGCAGCTTACTGCGGAGTCATGATTTTCCTAATTCCTAGATTAACGAGATGGTTCCTGCGCCGGTACAGCGATTCCGTGATGCAGTTTATCTTCGTGATGGCGATGCTCTTCATGAGTGCGGCTCTCTCGCAGATGGTGGGCATCGAGGGCGTGTTCGGAGCCTTCTTCGCAGGTCTTATATTAAATAGGTATATCCCGCACGTTTCTCCGCTGATGAACCGACTGGAGTTTACGGGCAATGCACTCTTCATCCCTTACTTTCTGATAGGTGTGGGCATGCTCATCAACGTGGGACTGCTCTTCCAGGGCGGTCACATCCTGTGGGTCATCTTCTGCATCGTGTTCTTCGGAACCTTGGGAAAAGCCATTGCAGCCTATGCCGCCTGCTTCGGATTCCGGTTGCCGCTGTCATCGGGTCACATGATGTTCGGTTTGACTTCTGCCCATGCCGCCGGCAGTATCGCCATGGTGATGGTGGGTATGAACATCCTGGTGGGTCCGAACACCTATCTGGTGAACGATGACATGCTGAATGGTGTGGTGATGATGATTCTCTGCACCTGCGTCATCTCTTCGCTGCTCACCGACTGGAGTTCCAGAAAGATTATCCTCCGCGACAAGGAGCTTCCTGATGCCGAGGATACCAAGAAGGTTAGCGATGAGAAGATTCTCATACCTGTAAAGTATCCGGAATATGCCGATAATCTGATGAGCCTCGCCTTCCTGGTGAGAAACCAGAAACTGAACAGAGGACTGGTCTGCCTGAACGTAGTATATGATGATAAGGACATGCGATACAAGCAGGAACAGGGCCGCCAACTGCTGGATCATTGCAGTCAGCTTGCCGCAGCCACGGATGTGATGACGCAGACGCAGGTTCGCATTGCTGCCAACATCGCCAACGGCATCAAGCATGCCTTCAACGAGTTCCAGTGTTCAGAAATCATCATCGGCATGCACATGCACCCGGAGGTTTCGCCTAAGTTCTGGGGAGAATTCCACCAGAGTCTCTTCAACGGATTGAGCCGCCAGATTATCATGGCTCGCATCAAGCAGCCGCTTAATACCATCCGCCGAATACAGGTGGCGATACCATCGAGAGCCGAGTTTGAACCGGGCTTCTACCGATGGGTAGAGCGACTCGCCCGACTTGCCGGTAACCTGGATTGCCGCATCCAATTCCATGGCAGGGAGGAGACGATGGCACTCATCAACGAGTACATCACCAACCGCCATCATGAAGTGAGAGCCGACTACACCCTGATGCACCATTGGAACGAGATGCCGCAGCTTGCCTCACACATAAGCAAGGACCATCTCTTTGTGGTGGTAACAGCCCGAAAGGGAACCGTTTCCCACAAGTCGGCATTGGAGCGATTGCCGGAAGAGCTAACCCGTTTCTTCTCGGGCACCAACCTGATGATTATCTTCCCTGACCAGTACGGAGATTCATCGGGCAACGTACTGACTTTTGCCGAGCCTCAGCACCAGGAGGAAATCAGTGCCTACGTGGCATTCAACCAATGGTTCACAAAGAAATTCAGAAAATAAAGAGAAAACAAAGGATACTAAAAAAAGGTCGCCAGCATTTTGGCGACCTTTTTTAGTATATAAACATTCAAAACGATTCAGATTAATCAAAATGATTCTTATGATTTATATCTTAACGGCTAACGCTTCATTGTATAATGATGTCCAGGATTAAATTAGACTTAAAAAAGCAGGAAATTGTGGCAGTAAAACTTAAATTAATTATCCTTTGATGCCAGTTTTACAGAGTTTTTTGTCAATCATGGCACAAACTGTTCACTTATCGTATAAAAAACAGTGTGGCACATAACTTGCTAATTCATAAGATGAAAGCTGAAGCCGAAAGGGCAAGGGGAACGATAAGAACCCTAAGCAATTACATTTGAGGGTTTCTAGAAATCCTTGAGCCCCGACAGCCGAAGCAATCATTATTAAAAAGGATAAATAAAAAAACAATGAGAAATCCCGACAGAGCCGATAGGCGAAGAGAGGATGAGAAAAATAAAATTCGGAGGTTTTACATTATGTTGTTAGCTCGTAGAAATAATAGTGTTTCAAATTGGTTGAATAGTTGGTTTAATGACAACTTCTTCGATACTGAATTGATGCCACACATGAACGCCACTGCTCCTGCAGTCAACGTCAAGGAGGATGCTACAGCTTACACCATGGAGATTGCGGCACCTGGTTTGAAGAAGGATATGGTCAAGATGAACATTGATAAGGATGGTTATCTGAATGTATCTATCGAGAACAAGGATGAGAAGAAGGAGGAAAAGAAGGAGGAGCATTACTTGCGTCGTGAATTCTCTTACAGCAGCTACTCTCAGAGCTATGCTTTACCTGAGGATGCCAACCACGAGAAAATTTCTGCTGAGGTCAGTGATGGTGTCTTGAAGATTGAGATTCCTAAGGTAGTTAAGGAAGAGAAGAAAGACGATGTTAAGCACATAGAGGTTAAATAATTACTCATAACGTGCTAAACAGTTTTCTTGATGACTTTCATAAGCATTGGAAAATAATTAAAACGGAGGCTAGTTCTAGAAATGGGGCTAGCCTTTTTTATATACTTCGGTTTCATACCCACAATAATCCTAGCATCAGAATAATCCGTCGAATTTCGACGGATATAGCGAAGTAAATATGATACTAAAAAAGGTCGCCAGCATTTTGGCGACCTTTTTTAGTATATAAACAATCAAAACGATTTGGATTAATCAAACCAAGACAGAAGAACAGCAACAACGACTATTGGGAAATCAACTACTTGTAGTTTTCGTCATCGTAGGTGATGATGTCCAGATCTTCTGCTATTTTCTTCAGCCCATTTTTGATTCTTCCGCCTAGTGTCCATGCCTTTGGCTTATTGACAAGCGGTTCAGCAGGAACTTCTCTTGAGTTTTCTGCTGTAAGAGAACAGTGAATCGCCTGACGAACCCTCTTGATAATGCCATCAACGAGAAGTGTTCGCGCATCAAGGCAGCTTTCTCTGACCTGATGGACGAATACCAGGCCGACTATTATATCATCAATAGCCATATAAAGCGCCACCAAGGCTCTTCCATGAAGCTCTGGTTCGAGAGGTTGAAAATCATCAATCTCCCAAGGGAACTTGTCATCTACCAAAGTTGATGATTTTTAGCCAGAATTATTCATAAGTAAAATGTTAAAAAACGCCCTAAGCACAAAATTTTCCACAACAAAAGTCTTTAATATCGGATTTTATCCTTACCTTTGTGGTCAACATTTGGCAATTCTTAAAAAGAAAAGTCAGTCGGTTTTTTCATCTAACCTCTGAATATAACATTGGAAGATAAAATCAAACAGCCTTTAACGGCTAACGCTTCATTGTATAATGGGCAACCTACCGACAC
>JAIJUV010000181.1 GCA_022732315.1 Prevotella sp. | reverse complement strand
TTCAAGCGATGGCTCTGGTAAAGCCTTTACGGAGAGTACGTGAATGCACGCTATGCGTAAGCATAGCATAAGCATCACGCAATCGTCTCCGTAGTTTCAATTTACCAGATTTTCGCTCGAAACGCCTTGCGGTCTTATGTCTATATCATCGGCGAAAAGTTACCCGATCGCCTGCTATTTTCTGAAATACAATTGCAAAGTTAATCAATTATTGCCATTTACAGCCATACTCCGGTCAGTTTTCTTCATTCAATCCATACTCTACCAATTTATTATACAGCGTTGTCCTGCCGATACCCAGTATCTTTGCAGCCATTTTCTTGTTACCGGCTGCTTGTTTCAAAGCACGCAGGATACGTCCTCTTTCTTCATCCCCGCTCTTCAATGTAAAACAAGCGGAAGTAGCGGACGGTTCATTGTCAAGTTCCAAATCGGCTTCGGTTATCATATCGCCTTCTGATTGCAGGACTGCCGTCTGTATCTTCTGTTTCAACTCGCGCACGTTGCCCGGCCACGCATGGGCGAGCAGGGCATTACGGGCAGATGCGGCAAACCCTTTTACTTCACGTTCCAACTCACGGTTTGCCATTTCACGGAAGAACTCGGCCAATGGCATGATGTCTTCCGGGCAGTCGCGCAAGGGCGGCATGGTTATCACATACTCCTGCAAGCGATAGAGCAAATCCTGCCGGAACCGCTTTTCCGTTACGGCTTTCTGCAAATCCTCGTTGGTTGCAGCCACTATCCTCACGTTGGCTGTTTTGTCCTCCTTTGCACCGACGGGACGGTAACGGCGTTCCTGTATGGCGCGGAGCAGCATCTGTTGCATCTCCATTGTTAGGTTGCCCACTTCGTCAAGGAACAGCGTGCCGCCATCCGCTTCCAGAAAATACCCCGTCTTGTTTGCTTCGGCACCCGTAAACGCACCCTTGACGTGTCCGAAGAAGGCGGATTGTATCAATGACGGGGACAAGGCTCCGCAGTCCACTGCCACAAAAGGTTTATCGGCAAGTTTGCTTTGTTGGTGTATATGTTGTGCGATATGTTCCTTGCCCGTACCGTTCTCGCCCAGTATCAGCACGCTCATCCGGGTGGTGGCTACAAGGCGCACACGTTTCTTGATTTTCTGATAGGCTTCGCCCTGCCGGACGAATATCGGAATGTTCCATTGTAGTCGCTTTTCATGTTCTTTTTGCAGGGTGCGGATAAGCGGTATCAGTTTATCCTCCAACAACTGTTTCTGTATGTAATCCTTTGAGCCGAGCTTCATACTTTCCACTGCCGTATGCACCTCCCCGTAATTGGTCATAACGATAAACACCTGCTGTTTGTCGTTGGCACGCATCCACCGTAACAACTCTATGCTTTCACCGTCGGGGAGGCGTAGGTCGGCAACGACAATATCATCCACCTCTGACTTTGCCAATAGTTTCTTGGCAGTGGCAAGATTATATGCCGACATAGTATCGAAGCTGTCTTTCTTCAGCAGGTTGCAGACATAATCGTTATAGACGGGGTTGTCCTCAATCACAAATACTTTCATCCGACGACCTCCTTTCCTTTTGCGCAAGTTCTATGATAACTGTTCCCATACGAAGCATGGCATCCACGCATTTCCGCAATTCCATTTCGGAACATTCAGATTCTTGATGCAGCAGTTCATACAGGTTCCACAAGGGTTTGTCAGCACGGATAACAGCCCATGAACTTCGCTGACGGTGTATCCATTCGTCCAACGCCTTGCGGTCATTCCTCTCCATGATTTCCCGGACAGCCTGCATATCCTTTTCTGTTTCGGTTATCAAACGGTCGAGCATCGCCCGTTTGTCACCATATGCAAGCAGAGAGGACAAGTCGGGAAGTTCATCCTTGTCCGTACTTGTCAAAAGGCATTTGTCTGATACAGCAACCAGTTCGGAAATGGAAAATGGCTTGAACAGGCAGGCGGTAAATCCATTTTCCAACAGCTCCTCTTCGCTGCAACTGCCGGAGGCGGTCGCCACGACAATGGGAATCTCTTTCGAGTTGCTGACACTTGACGAGCGTAACAACTCCAACACCTCATAGCCGTTAATCTCCGGCATCTTCATATCGGTTATCATGAGGTCGTATGTGTGCTGCCGCATGGCTTCCATTGCATCGCCAATAGTGGTGAACGTGTCGCAATGCACACCTATACCAGCATACATTTCCTTTGTCATGGATAATACCATCGGATTGTCGTCCAATACGATGACAGAATAAGGTCTTTCTATATGAGCCAGACTTTCTGCGGCTGTCTGTTCTTCAATACCAATATCGGCAGTATTCATTGGCAACTCCACAGTAAAACGACTGCCTTCTCCTTTTTCGCTTTCCAAGCGTATAGTGCCGCCAAGCATCCCGACTATCTGTTTCACAATGCTTAACCCCAATCCGAAACCGTCTTGCGTGGCGGCGTTGGAAAGCCGCTCGAACGCTCCGAACACTCGCTGTTGTTCTTCCGCACTCATGCCGGTTCCGGTGTCCTCTACTACAAGGGTCAGCCTATTGCCGTCATAGCTTATGACAAGTGAAACGCTTCCGGCATTCGTGAACTTGACGGCATTGCCCAGCAGGTTGTCGCATATCTGTATGATGCGCTCCTTGTCGCCATTCAGGATAATACCCTCCGGGCACTCGATGGTAAGTTTAAGATCTTTTGCTTCTGCTTGTTGCGTAAACTCCGTTTGCAACAGCTCCGCGATGTTTTCCAAACGAAACGGACGGACATTCGCCTGTTCCTTGCCGCTGTCCAAGCGGAAGAAGTCAAGCAGGGAGTTGAGCATGTCGGTCATTCTCTTGGAGGCTTGCAGGATATTGTCCGCATAACCGCTTATCTTTTCTTCTTCGTTGTCCTGCATCAGTTCCGCATATCCATGTATGGCAGTCAGTGGTGTGCGTAGCTCGTGGGTGATGGTGTGCATCGCTTTCTTGCGTGAGGCTATCAACGATTCGTTTTGTTTTACGGACTTTTGCAGTTGCCCGATTAAATCTGTTGTCTTACGTTTGTACTGCTTGATGCGGGTGGCATAGCGGTGAATGATGATGTATGAAATAATGAGCAACAGCAGCATGACACCCGTTATGATACCTACCTGCAAGAACGACTTTTCACGCATAGCGGATATTTCCGCCTCACGTTCCTGCAAGTCAGCCTGCACCTTGTGGTCCATCTGCTGGATAAGGGTTTGCAGTTGGCGGTTCAGTTCCGCATTGCGGCTGGCAAGGCTGTCGGCATATTCCGACAGACGATGGCTTTGGGCACGTTGTTGCGCTATCATATCACGGTTCAGTGTGTAGAGCATCGTGGTGGTCGTCGTCGGAGGTACTTCCTGTTTCTTGCCGAACAACCCGAGAAAACCTTTCCTCCTCTGTTTCTTCGGCTCTTCCTGCCTGCTCGTTTGCACTATCACCGGCACCTGCTTGGCTATCCGGCGGTTGATGTCCGCCTGTTGTTCCAGAGCTTCCATGATGGCGCACAGCCGCTTTTCCTTGTCCTCCAGCAAGTGGCGCACGCTGTCTATGCGCACCGATTCGTAATGGCTCTTGAAGCGGCAAAGCATACTATCCACCGCCATCCGTTGCCGCCGGTATGCCGCCACATCCTTATCGTCCCATTCCAGCACCGACTCGCCCAAAAGTGACAATTCCACCACACCCACATACGCATCGTGTGTTTCCTTGCGGAAGCGGTTGATTTCACGGTTCTCCCGTTCCAGCAACTCCAAGTCGCGCCATTCTCCGAGCCACGTGCAGATGATGCCGCCCACCAGCAGAACTATCAACAGATAGCCTGCGGCAAGCAGCTTGCGGAAATGCTTGGTAGTGGTAACGAATTGTTCGCTCATTTGCTGTTTGTGTAAATACCGTTATTCAACATACGCATATAGGTCGTGGAACTTCGCAGGTTCATGGATGAGAATGGCGGCCATGCTACCGATGACCGCCACCAGAATTATATATCAGAATAGAATTCTACTCCTCAATGAAACAACCATTCTTCCCTTATTTACAATTGTTATAATTATTAAGGCATCTGACCACCGGCGATAGGTGGAATTTCTGTTAGTATGGGATTTCTCGGGATTGAGTTAAAAATTCTTTGGCCACGTATGGCTTGACTTGGAGGAGCGTTTTCATTTACATCAAGCCGATAACATCTATCGTTAAATGTTATAATTCCCCAAATACCAATGGTTCCTGGGATTCTCGCCAATCCTTCAGTAGGTTTAAAAAGAACAACATTATCTATTATTTGATTTTTAACCGCCCGATTCCATGATGTTTTAATACTATTGTTAGGCGTTGGAATATGAGCAACATACCTAATGCCATTGTGCCTAAAACTGGCCATATAACACCCCGAAAAACCTGAACTTAAAGTATCTATGCCATTTGAAGCAACGACTGCTATTCTATCCGCAATATATATGACACAGGCGTAGTCTAATCTAAGAAAACGATAGTTACGGGTATATCCTTTTATTTGAAATGTCAAATTACTTTGCGTGAAAATCGGAGGGGTCAAACCTACATTATAAATATTTTGATAATGAAACCGTGCAATATTTGTCATTACTGCTTGACTGTTTGGCAATCTTAATGCTTGAATCAAATTCATATATTTACTTACTGTTACTTTCGTTTGTTATAGGCTCGATACATGATGCCATTATATCCATCAGTTTAGACAGACCTTCGGTCTGCGGCTGCTGACTGGCTGTCACATGTATCTGGTATTTTGCCGTTTGGTTGGTCATGCGGGTGTTCTCGCGGGCGGTCGTGACTTTGCCGCTGATTTCCGCATTTATAAACCAATGTTTTGCAGAAGCTTTTGCCTCTACTTCTGCGTTGGTAGTGCTTTTTACGTTTGATGTATCGGTAACCTCCATCTGGAAATCGACATCCACGCGATCTATGAGCAGGGAAGGAATAGGCACCAATCCTATAAACGGAGCCTTGACACTTTGTGACATTGTTGTCATTTTTCCATCCTGCTGTATCGGTCTTTCGACATCGAATTCCAATATACGCGCTTTATTGCCGCTTTTACCATCAAATGCAATTTGCTGGTAGAAATTCCATGCTGTCGCTGCCAATTCCTGTTGTGCTTCGGCTGCTGCAATAAGTGGAGCTGCAATAAGTTCCCGCATGGGAAGCCCCTTGAATTTGTCAGTCACGTTTGAATCTGCTTTAAGAACTGGAGAAGTTTCTCTGTTTTGAGTCTCTTCCAATGCAGCGGAGATAATTTCTTTCGCCTGTCCGCTTACATTTTCATTCAAGTTTTCCGCATTTTCTTGTTGCCCTTGGTTCTTTATTTCTTCTGCCATAACATTTGAATTTTAAAATTGTTAGATATTTTTTACAAAATCGTCAATAATTCGGGAAATGCTCTCCGGAGTCTCCTGAACCTTAAAATTGACGCAAACCTCCATGACATCATCCGCATCCGGTTTTATGTTGCTCATCTGCATCTGGAGATTGGC
>JAIJUV010000180.1 GCA_022732315.1 Prevotella sp. | reverse complement strand
TTTTCCCTTAAGGGAAAATATTTGTTCCCTTAAGTGAAACTGTATGTTCCCTTAAGGAAACATATTCCTACTGTTTTCCACAAAAAGAAAAGAGCGACTCCTTGGAAGGAACCGCTCTCAATGTTTTATGTAACTAAAAGTATCTATCCTTATAATTAAGGAAGACTGATTGCCTCGTTAGGGCAAACATCTGCGCAAGTACCACACTCTGTGCAGAGGTCAGGGTTGATAGAATACTTCTCGCCCTCAGAAATAGCGCCTGATGGGCACTCATCGATACATGTACCGCATGCGATACAATCGTCACCAATTACGTATGCCATAATTCTTAATGTTTTTATAATGTTAATAATATTGTTTCTACCTACTTTTGATGGTGCAAAGATAATAATTATTTTTGGAATACCTACATTTAGGTATGCTTTTTTTTAGTTTTTTGCTCAATTTATACATTATCGAAATAAAATACTAAACAATAAGATGCAAATACTCACGTTTATATTATATGAATAAGAAACTTATAGCAATATGGATAGGCATCATCATCGCTATACAGGCGATGGCTCAGGAAAGGACGGTGGAGAACCGCCCTTATACCGACCTGCGCCCATTCCACTTCGGCGTGGTGGTGGGTACCCACTTTCAGGATATTGAATTTCAGAATATAGGTCCAATTACCTATACCGATAACGACGGTGTAGAGCAGCATTCTACGGTCACAGTAGACCAGGATAAGTACGACCTGGGCTTCACTGTTGGTGTATTGGGAGAATTCCGCCTCAACAAGAGCTTCCAGTTCCGTGTAGCCCCAGCCATGTACTTCGGAACCCGCCATCTCACCTTCCATAATCTCACAGAGAAAGATGGACAGGAGAAGCCTACAGAACAGCGCCAGGAGATGAAGACTGCTTATATAGCCAGTGCCTTCGACCTCATCTTTGCCGCAGAACGCTTCAACAACCATCGCCCTTATATGATGGCAGGTATCACCCCGATGATGAATCTGAGCGGAAATACATCCGGTTTCATCAAACTGAAGAAATCAGAAGTGTTCCTCGAACTGGGTCTAGGATGTGATTTCTATCTGCCCTACTTCAAACTGCGCCCTGAGCTCAAGTTTATGTATGGCATCACAGATACCTTCGACAGTAATCAGGTAAAAAACGTCCGAGACGACAGCAAGAAGCCTTACGCCATGGCAGCAAAAGCTGCACACAGCAAAATCATTGCCCTGACCTTCTATTTCGAATAAGCTAACACTATTCCGAATAAGCTAACAGGTTTAAAAGAAAACGATAAAACAAGAAGAGCTTGATTCCAATACAAGGGAACCAAGCTCTTTTTATATATAATATAACGAGAATGTGCCTATTCAACTATTTCCCAAGCAAAGACACATCCATTCTTCATGCCCGCATCAGCACCCTGGAAATCAGCAGAATATGGACTACCATCGGCTGTATGCTTACCCACATAGCGCTGCATCTTCAAGGAAAGAAGCATGCAATGGTTATAGAGCATATCCTGCCATACAAACTCCTCTGCCTTGCTGGCATCCGATGTGAGTCGTACATCGCCCGACAGACCGGCACCTGCGATATAAACATATCTTCCGTCAGCCGTCTTCAAGGCAATCTTGCCCTGTCCTCTATCTTCCACCACAAACTTCACGCCATTGCTCATATTCTTCCGGTTTCTGGAACTATGCATCAACCCGTGGCGGGTAGCGTCCATCAAACTTCCATCAGCAAGATTGAAGAATCTCACGGTCTTTCCGATTGGCAGATTGGCGGTTCTGTCAGCCATCGGCTCCTCCACCTTGAAATCATCAAAATCAGCAACACCGCCATTCACTTCCTTCTTATTGAAAGCATAAAGTGCCACACGAACACCCTGGAAGGTCTTCAACTGATAAGGTGAAAGTATCTGCCCGCCGATATTTTCCCAGTTCTTGCCATCCAAAGAATAGGAATATTGCAACTGGCTCTTGTCGTAGTCACCCCAAAGTCGCAACCAAACTACCTTGCTTTTAGCCAACGGCTTCAACACTTCCTTGTTGGTATTCTGGTCATAACATCTCAAGTTCAACCCCTTATCTGTCTTGACAACGCCCAATGAAGCGTATGGCATATTGATGGCACCCAGACCAGCCTCATCGCCCACCTTCAAGCGGGATGCATCCAACTTAACAGATGTATAAGAAACTGGTCCGATGGCACGCTGCGTCAATGTATTCTTTGCCCAGAGCAGTTGCTTGGCAGGCATCGAATGCAAACGGAGCCATCCCTTTCTCTCCTTATTCAGCGACCACATCTTGTCGTTCGGATTATGATTCCATTGCCAAACCGGTTTGAAGGTCTTGCCAGAGAAATCATCACATCTTTCGTATGGTGCCTGAGGTGTCTTCACCACGTCATTCGGCTTAAACCAGGTGCGAGGTGAACGGCCCAGGTTCTTCTCCAAGCCGAAGTAAGGCCAGCCATCCACCCAAGTAACAGGTGATAGGCACACCGTTCTACCCACGGCATTGAAGTCCTGCATAGAAACGCCCCACCATTTGCCGTCAGGAGCCTGCACGATGCCGCCCTGATGAATGGTAGCACAACGCAAGTTCACGCCATTAGGCTTGTTGTTCTGGAATTTGAAACCATCTTCCGGCAAAGGCCTACCGATTCCCATATTACCTACACTCCATCCTGCCGCATATCCAAACGATTCTCTCTCGCTGATTACGCAGGTTTCGTAAGGTCCCCAGATGCTCTTGCTTCGGGCACACTGCATGCGGCCCATCGGGGAGTAATCGGCAGAGAGGATATAGTACATGCCGTTGATTTTATACACATGATGTCCCTCACCCATCGCATTGCCTTCAGGAATCACCACCTTGCTGCTGCCCTCTACCGGACCGCTCAAATCGGGCTTCAACTCCGTAACGGTCACGTTTCCATACTTATGAACGGCATAAATCTTACCATCCTCATCGAAGAGCACAGAGAGGTCGTAGATATCGCCATTAACTTTATGATGCGTCCAAGGTCCCTTGGCACTATCCGAAATATACACCTGCAAGCCATGTCCGTTGATGTTAGAGAAGATATAGAACTTTCCGTTGTGATAGCGGATGGCAGGTGCCCAGATACCCTGTCCGTAAGCCTCCTTGCCGTTTCTGAGATTGAAGTCATCAGAATCATCCAATCGGTCGAAGCAGTAGGAAGAGAATTCCCAGTTCACCAAATCCTTGGAATGCAGCACCACCAGTCCCGGCACACAGTGCATCGTAGTACCTGCCAGATAGTAATCCTCCCCCACTCTGATGATATCAGGGTCAGAGAATTCGTCGTAAAACAAAGGATTGGTAAAGGTACCATTCCCGTTATCAGCCGACCATGACTTGCCAGCCAAGGTCTGCGTCAGAACTTTCTTCGCAGCAGATTTCTTCTGTGCAGAAGCTTCCAGAGATCCGCTCAGCAGAGCGATGCAGCAGGTTGCAATTAATACTTTCTTCATTGTAATTCTCAGGTCTAAAATTTTATAGTTAATAATATAGCCGCAAAAGTACCACTTTTTTTCCACTTATCGGTGGACAAAACGATACTTTTACGGCTTTTTTTGATATTTACCTATATAAAATACGATTATAAGACTTGAAACACCTATTTTAAACCTGAAAGTTGATAAGTCTTTCCTGGCTCTGTTTCCAAATCATATTCATACACCGCTGGGATATTCGCCTTGACGCCTTCTTCCATTCTCTGCTGCTCCATCGCTGTTTTTACTACAGCAGGTGCCAGCAAGGCATTCGGACAGCCACCTTCCGCCTTCTTCAGATTCTTCGCCTTCAGCGGAACGTAGGAGCGGAGACGCAGGATGCCTCCGATGGTGGAGCGAATCTTCGCCTTCATCAGTCTGCCATTCTTCCAGTCCATATCCACCACAAAGCCGCCACGGGCACGAAGTCCCTTTACGCTTCCCATGTTCCAGGCATCAGGCAATGCCGGCAAGAGATGCACGGCTCCATCATGACTCTGCAGGAGCATCTCTGCGATGCCGGCTGTTACTCCGAAGTTGCCGTCTATCTGGAAAGGCGGATGGGCATCGAAGAGATTCGGATAGGTTCTTCCATCAGGATACTCCTTTACCTGCGCATCAGATGGCAACAGACGAAGCATATTACTGATGATTCTGAAAGCATGATTGCCATCGAGCATGCGTGCCCAGAAATTCGTCTTCCAACCCAGACTCCAGCCCGTAGCCTGGTCGCCACGATGCTTCAGAGTGGTGGCTGCGGCATGGAACAGTTCCGGATGAGAGAAAGGAGAAATCTGATTGGATGGATACAATCCATAGAGATGCGAGATATGGCGATGCTCATTCTTCGGATCATCCGCATCCACAAGCCACTCCTGCAACTGTCCGTACTTTCCTATCTGCATCGGCGGAATCTGAGAAATCAGCTGCTGCATCGCCTTGCGTTCAGCCTCATCAACCCCCAATATTTCAGAAGCCTTCACGGCACTGGTCAGAGCATCGAAGGCTATCTGGTTGTCCATCGTGCATCCCGCCGTTACGGCAGTTCTCTTACCCATAGGTCCCTGTTCCGGACTCACCGACGGCACGGTTACCTTCCATTCGGTGCCCGGCAACTTCTGCATATAGTCGAGATAGAACTCAGCAGCACCTTTTATTACCGGATACCACTGTGCAAGGAAAGCCTTGTCGCCTGTATAGAGATAATGCTGCCAGAGATGGGTGGTGAGCCAGGCTCCGCCATTCGGGAACATGCCCCACTGCGCACCGTCTACCGGGCCTGCTATGCGCCAGATATCGGTGTTATGATGTGCCATCCAGCCACGGCAGCCATACATTTCCCTAGCCGTCTGTGCTCCCGTTACACTCAAATCCTTAATCAGCGAATACAGAGGCTCCGTGGTGTTACCGAGATTCGTTACCTCGGCAGGCCAGTAGTTCATCTCCGTATTGATGTTGATGGTGTATTTGCTATCCCAAGGCGCATTTTTACTGTCATTCCAAACGCCCTGCAGGTTTGCCGCCTGTCCACCTGGCTGTGAAGAGGAAATGAGCAGATAGCGACCATAGTTATACATCAGTGCTACCATCGCCATATCCTTGCTGCCCGCAAATTTCTCCAGGCGCTGGTTGGTAGGCAACGAAGCATTGGCATCAGTTGTCAGAGTCAAGGAAGAAGTACCAAACTGTTTCTGATAGGCCTCCACATGGCGTTTCTCCAACTGTGCATAGCTCATCAGTTTCACCTTATTTATATAGTCGGCATTGCGTTGGGCAGCATTGCCCGACACATCGTGATAGTTCACAAAATTGGTGGCAGCGCTCACGAGAATGGTTGCCTCGGTGCCATCCGTCCTTACATCTGCCACACATTCGGCAGTGAGAGCCGCCTTGATGCCTTCCTGGTCTTGTCCCTTCACCTTCAGCATAACCCCTGAAGGCGTTTTCTGAGTCTGATGTTCAAAAGGCGAATCCAGGGT
>JAIJUV010000179.1 GCA_022732315.1 Prevotella sp. | reverse complement strand
ATCAATACGCAGGATGGCTTGGTCCACTTGTTGAATGGGTCCTTGCCCACCACCTTGCCGTGAGGCACAAACTCCTGATACTGCTTGCCATTGAGCAGGGTGCAGAGGTCGTCGTGCAGCCAGCCGCCACCATTGTGACGCTCATCCACGATTACGGCATCCTTGTTGCGGTTCTTGTCGCTTAAGAGTTCGCTATATACGGTGCGGAAGCTCTCGCTGTTCATCGCCTTTACGTGAACATAGGCTATTCTGCCCTTTGATACGCTATCTACGATGGCTCGGTTTCTATCTACCCAGCGCTTGTAGAGCAGCTCCTGCTGGTTGCCCTGCGAAATCGCCTTGATGGTGAGGTCGAATGTCTTGCCCTTGGTGTTTTTGATGGTGAGGCGTACGTTCTTGCCGGCCTTGCCATCGAGCAATGCGTTGTAATCCTCGTCCGCCTTGATAGCTTCGCCGTCAATCTTCTCGATGATGCAGCCGGCAGTTATCTCGTTCTTCTTCACGGCAAACGGACCACGCTTGATTACTTCCTGAATCTTCAGACCATCGCCCTCGTAGTTAGGGTCGAAGAAGGCACCGAGGGCTGCGGTAGAAAGCGATGCCGTGCCACCATAGTAGCGGCAACCCGTATGACTGGCGTTCAGTTCGCCCAGCATCTCGCTCAGCATCTCGGCAAAGTCGAAGTTGTTATTAATATAAGGTAAGAACTTCTCATACACCTTGCGATAGTATGCCCAGTCCACGCCCTGCATATCTGGAACGTAGAACTTATCCTCCACCTGGCGCCATACATGATCAAAGAGATACTGGCGCTCCTCGGCTGGCTTGTAGTTGAAAGGAGCCTCGAAGGCGATGTTCTTGGTAGCTCTGCTGCCCAGGTCTATCTTCTTGATGCTGCTGCCGTTGCAGAGGAAGAGGTTCTTGATGTCCTTGTCGGCAACGAAGCCGCCGCCACCGATACCCTTCATCATCAGGGTGGTGCTGCCTTCCTTCAGGTTGTGGCACCAGAGGTCGTAGCCTCCTTCGAAGGCTGCCTGGTAATATATCTTCTCGCCCTTGGTGTCGAGGATGGCATCACCCATGTTGGATGAGTTGACGGTGAGACGGACGATGCGGTCGCGGCAGTTGTCGAAGTCTAGCTCCAGCGGTTTTACTTTATCCACCTCTATCTTGCCGGTCTTCTCCTCCTTCTTCTTCTTTTCTTCCTTCTTCTTCTCCTCCTTCTCGTCGGCATTCTTCTCCTTCAGGTCCTTGTTAGCCTCGGCAAGTTCCAGCTCCTCCTTGCTCATGCGGAAGCGGTCGTAGGCATCGAGGTCGAAGAACATGAGATAGGCATCGTTTTCTGCTCCCCATGAACCGTGACTGCGATATCCGGCACGGTCGCTCTCAAAGAGCATTGCCTTTCCGCCGAGCACCCACTTTCCGTTGCCGTCGCTGTAGCCGCTGTTGGTTACGTTATGCACCTCCTTGCCATCGGCCTTCACCACGGCTATGTCGGTGTTGTTCCAGCCGCCGGTGCCTATGTAGCTGCACATAATCCACTTGCTGTCTGGGCTCCACTCAAACCAGATGTCGCCATCGGCATAAGAGAAATTGTATTTGCCGTCGAGCACGGTGCGCACTTCCTTCGACTTCAGATTGATGATGCGGAGGGCGGCACGGTCTTCATAGAAAGCCACTTCCTTGCCATCTGGACTAAAGGCTGGATACTGCGAAGTAATGTTGGTCTTGGTAAGCTGCTCCTCTTCAATGTCGGTGCAGTAAGTAAAGTTCTTTTCCTTCTCGTTCTTGATCTTAGCCTGGAAAATCTGCCATACGCCGTTACGCTCAGAGGCATAGACCAGACTTCTTCCATCTGGGGCAAAGCTCAGGTTGCGCTCCTGCTGAGGGGTATCGGTGATGCGCTTGGTGGTCTTGTATTCTGTAGATGTAACATATACATCGCCGTGCATCACGAAGGCTACTTCCTTGGCATCAGGAGAAAGGGCTATCTCGGTGGCTCCCCACGACTGCACCTGGCGGATGAGGCTAGGCTCCTCATTGTCGGTGGTGATGGAGATGTTCACCTTTTGAGGCTGTCCGCCTTCCTTTATGGTATAGATTTCGCCATCGAAACCATAGCAGAGCAGACCATCATTAGAAGAGGTGAGGAATCGGATAGGATTCTTCTTCTCGTGGGTTATCTGGGTATCCTTTCCGCTGGCGATGTTGCGGCGATATACATTGAAGGAGCCATCCTGCTCGCTCAGATAATAGAAGCTCTGGTTATCGGCTGCCCATACCGGGTTGCGGTCTTCGCCCTTGAAGGTGGTGAGCTTCTGATACTTACCGTTGTCGAGCATCCAGATGTCTCGGGTGATAGGCGAGGTGTGGTGCTTGCGCCATGCATCCTCGTAACCCTTCTTGTCGTGGTAGAGCACCTGTCCGTTCTTGTTGATGCTGATGTTTTCCATCGGCAGAACGGAATACAGTTTTGGACGACCGCCCTGGGTACTTACCTCGTAAACCTGCGAGAACTCATTGGATGCAAACAGGTTGCTCTGGGCAGTAGGCATGATATTGGCAGCGAAGAGCACGTGGTCGTTGTCCTTGAAGGCGATAGGTGTCTCCTTGCCGCTGTGAGTGGTGAGTCGGGTAGGCGCACCGCCCTTGGCAGAGATGATGTACACATCCATGCTGCCTTCGCGGGTAGAGGTGAAGGCTATCTTCTTGCCGTCGGGGCTCCAGATAGGCTGAGAGTCATAAGCGGCATGGGTAGTCAACTGGCGTGCCTCGCCGCCCTGGGCAGGAACGCAATAGAGGTCGCCCTTGTAGGCAAAGGCGATGGTAGAGCCATCAGGCGAGATGGCCGGGTAGCGCATCCACAGCGGACCCTGCTGGGCCTGGGATGCCAGAGATGCTGCCAGGAGGGCAGCGCTCAGGAACAGTTTCTTCATATCAATTGTTTATCATTATAAGTCGATTATTTCTGCAAAGGTACAACAAAATATCGGTAAGATAGGTTTTAAAATTCAAAAATAGGTTAATTTTGGTATATAAGTCGATATTTCTGTAGTATGAATGCCATTCTTTCGAGATATAATCGTAATTTTGCACTAATTTAAAACCTATCATTCAAAAATTTATGTTACGAAGAATCATTCTAACTGTGGCTTTCTTGGCAAGCCTTTCTCTTTCTGCCAAGGATTTGAACGTGGGAAGTTGGCAAATCGTTCCTTTACCGGAGCAGGTGAAGGAGGTGGAGGCAGCTCCGTTTAAAATCACTGCAAAAACAACTATTTATTACGCTGCCGGCGATGAGAAGCAGAAGAAGGATGCCGAGTTCCTGGCATCTCATATCAAGGAGGTAACCGGTATTGAGGTGAAGACTACTGATAAGCAGGAGAAGAAGCAGATTCGTCTAGTTCTGAATTCCGGCGACCCGAAATCTGAGGCTTATTCCCTGGTGGTGAACAAGGCGGGCATTACCATTTCTGCCACCTCTCATGTGGGCATCTTCTACGGCATCCAGAGCGTGATGAAGGCATTGCCTATTGCCAAGGATGTGAAGAGTGTTTCCCTGCCAGCCGTAGAGGTGAAGGATGCGCCTCGCTTTGCCTACCGTGCGTTTATGATAGATGTGGGCCGCCATTATTTCAGTGTACCTTATCTCAAGAAGCTAATTGATGTGTTTGCGATGCACAACATCAACTATTTCCACTGGCATCTTACCGAGGACCAGGGCTGGCGTCTTGAAATCAAGAAGTATCCGATGCTTACCCAGATAGGTTCCAAGCGCAAGGAAACCATCCTGCCAACCAACAAGAATGAGTTTGACGGCGTTCCTGTATCGGGCTATTATACCCAGGAGGAAGCACGCGAAATCGTGAAGTATGCTGCCGACAGATACATCACCGTGATTCCTGAGGTGGATATGCCGGGCCACATGCTGGCTGCCCTGGCTTCTTATCCGGAGTTGGGCTGCACGGGTGGTCCTTACGAGGTGGCTACCCGCTTTGGCGTATTCGAGGACGTGTTGTGTGCCGGCAAGGCGAAGACCCTTCAGTTTGCCAAGGATGTGATGAACGAGATTATGGACATCTTCCCATCCACCTATATTCATATTGGTGGCGACGAGTGCCCTAAGAACCGCTGGAAGGCATGCGAGAACTGTCAGAAGAAGATAGAGGAGCTCGGCATTCAGGAACTTCCTAAGCACAGCAAGGAAGAGCAGTTGCAGACCTGGTTCATGGGCGAGATAGAGAAGCTGATTAGAGACCGTGGCCGCAAGATGATGGGATGGGATGAGATTCTGGCAGGAACTCCATCCAAGGACATCACCGTTTGCGGTTGGACCAGTGTGAATGCCAGCATCCGTTCAGCCCGTGAGGGGCATCCTACCATCGTGGCTCCTATCACCAATTTCTATTTCAGCAATCCTCGCATCAACAAGATAGAGGGTATTCCTAGCATCCGGCGTGTATACGATCTGGAACCTTGCTCAGATAAGTTGACACCTGCCGAGCAGAAGAACATCATCGGTGCCGAGGGTTGTATCTGGACCGAGTGGGTGAAGGATGCTGAGAAGTTGGAATGGGAGTTGTTGCCAAGACTTGCCGCCCTTTCTGAGGTTCAGTGGACCGCCAAGGACAAGCGCAACCTTGAGAACTTCCTTTCTCGCATGCTCCACATGCAGGATTTGTATCGCCTTTACGGCTTGAATTACAAGGCTGATATCGAGGATGCCGTGAAGAAGCATCTGGAAGAAAAGAAGTAATATTTGTAGATAGCTCAGCCACAGCGGGTATGTGCAAACTATCGATTCTGATACCTTACTATATATAGGGGCATCTTTGTTTCTTTGGTAGAGACGAAGATGTCCCTATCATTTTTTATTAATTTCAAAAATATATACGTATTATGTCAAGAAGCAAGAAAACATCAGAGTCGTTATTCCAGTTTCTTCTATCTCCGCTCCATCAAAAGCTCAGAAGTGGATGATGCCAACGCCAGGATACTGGCTGCACTATAAGCCACAAAAGTGAATAAAAAAGGGGATTTTGTAAAATGAACCAAAATGAACCAATTTTCCTGAATCTTTACATAAGAGACGCAAAAATGCCGAAAACATTCGTTCAATCAACGACTTAGAAAAATGCGCACGAAAAGAATGCTAAGAAGATGTTGAATTTCGCTGAATGATATTATTTTTTTAACACGCATAATTTGCTAGTTTCCAACATTTTTCGTATTTTTGCAAGAAGAATCTGTGTCTCTTATGTAGAGATTCAGATAATCGACATCAAAAAACGAACTTGATTCGCATGATGAAAGAGACAAATATACAAGCACAGGTTACGTCCACTATTGCAGGGGACGACGGCGAAGCCGTGGCAAAAAGTGAAGAAAACGCTAAGAAAATGGCTCTCAAAACGCCTAATGAAGGGCTTGAAAAACCTGCTGATGCAGGATGGTATGTGGCTGTAGTGAGAGTGAATTGTGAAACGAGAATAGCTGATTCTATACGAATCAA
>JAIJUV010000178.1 GCA_022732315.1 Prevotella sp. | reverse complement strand
TTTGCCTGTTCTGGAGTTGTTACGTCCATAATCACACCACCCTTGAGCATCTGAGCCAAGTTGCGGTTCAATTCTTGTCTATTTTCTGCCATAATTCTTTTAATTTTATCTATTTATGGGTGCAAAGGAAACACTTTTCAACGAAACAGCAGAAAAATGTTCCAAATTCTGCAAACATTGAGTCATTTTGTATAAAGGATGATTCGCAAAAGTATAAGCCATATTCTGAAATATGCAAAGCTCTACACAGATTAGGCGGCTAACCATCATCGGCAAGCGTGGCAGAAGAGTGAACCTAGCCTTTCTGCCTGAAAGCAGAAGGCGTGACCCCTCTCATTTTCTTGAAGAACTTGGTGAGATGGGCCTGCGAAGAGAAGCCGAAAGTGTTGGCTATCTCCTGCACCGTATGCGTGGTGGTAGAGAGTTCGCGTTCAATCTCCTTCACGATGTATTCATCAATAATCGCCTTCGGCGTCTTGCCGGAGATGCGGCGGGTAACCTGCGCCAGATAACGGCCACTCACATTCAGCTGGTCAGCATAGAAATGCACATCGCTATAGGTGCGGCAGAAGTTATTCACCTGCGAGATAAACTGGTTGTAAAGATCGGAACTCCTGCCCTGCAGATTACTCTCCCTAGCCAGTTCTATATTGATGAAATCCTGCGCCATCGCCAAAGCCTCCTCCATCTTCTTGCCCTGATTCAGATAGATGGCAAGGGCAGAAGAGAAACGGTTGATGAGACCATGCGAATTGGCATTATCGAGGCGATAGATCCGGAGTCCCTGCTTCTCGGCAAGTTCCAGGAGCCGGGAGTTCTGAAGGATGATGTCGCTCTCCTTCTTTCTCGCCACAACCACAGAACAGAGCGGCAGCAGACGGTATTTAATCTGGCTCACCACATCCTCGGTCATCAGCGCATCGCCCTGGCTCGACCAGATGGAAGGGGCGTAGATGATGTGGTCGGGACGATACTTGGTCAGGGCATCGATGAGCACATTCAGCGTCTCTACCTTACGAATCATTCCCACCTTCACAATGCGGGGCTGCATATCGTTCATGATGGCTTCTATCTGACCGGAGACGATTTCGGCAGGAATATCGAAGAACTCCTGGATGCCCAGGGTATTCTGCACGGTGATGCTGGTTATCGCCGAAACGGCATAACCGCCCAATTCGAATATCGTCTTGATATCCGCCTGCACACCAGAACCGCCGGTGCTGTCGGAACCGGTAATCGTTAATATTGGCAACATTTCGTTTGAACTTGAATGAATCTTTCTATCTCTTCATATATTCCGAAGGCGACATGCCGAACAACTTGGAGAAACACTTCGAGAAGTAGCTGCTGTTGGAGAAGCCCACGGTGTACATCACCTCGGAAACGCTGAACTTGCCAGCCTTCAGCAGTTTAGCAGCCTTGCGCAATCGCATGTCACGAATCAGTTCTACAGGCGTCTGACCCGTAAGCATCTTCACCTTGCGATAGAGCTGCTTGTTACCCATGCCCATCTTCTCCTGAAGCATTGTTACGTTGAAGTTGGAATCTATCATGTTTTCATCTATCGCCTCCTTAATCTGATCAAGCAGGCGCTGATCCATTTCATCCAACTCTTCAACTTCCGGCTGCGGTCCATTAACCATCTGAACAACCATGGCACCCGGAGCATCATCCGACGAAACATCCACATCGAGCGTAGAACTTACCACATGGGATACCTCTTCGAAAGAACGATGCTCCACTGCCGACTTCAGGTCGTCGGCAAGGTTGGCATAGAACTCCATACGCGCCTTTACCTGCTCCAGAATCTCAGCCTTCTGCTTCTCAGCCTCCTGCAACTGCTTCTTCACGAAATGAGAGTTGATGATCCAGGCGAGGAAGACAATCAGCAGGGTAAGATAGAACAGCTTGCACCAGATGGTGAGATACCAAGGTGGAAGCACGGAGATATCGAGCGCATAAACCTCGTCGCCGATATTGCCCTCGCCATCCAGCACATGAACGGACAGATGGTAATCGCCATACGACAAGCCATTGTATGAAATATCGAGATTGCCCTTGTCCAGATAGTGCCACTCGTGGTCGCTGCCCTCCAGGCGATAAGCATAGACGGCTGTAGGATGGTCGGCAAAAGGAAGGTCGGAGAGCTGAAGGGTGAAACTGTTCTCATCGCTCTTCAACACCAAGGTCTTCAAACCAACAGGCGATACACCCGGCGTACCCTTGATGCTCTCGTCGAGCAACGCCTCCTGGGTCTGTCTGCCATTCACCACAATGCCAGCCAGCAGCAGCTGCGCCTTACCGTTCTTCGGCATGTCGAGGTCGGCACGGATAGAAACGAAGCCATCGTTGCCACCCATCACCACCTCGTGGTTCAGCTTGGAATAATAGATATTGTTAGGAGTAACCATCGGGATGATGAAGCGGAAGCTGTTGCCCTTAGGATCCAGCACGCAACATGCGTTTCCGGCAGCCACCCAGATGTTTCCTTCCACATCACACATGGAAACCACCTTGTCGCCAATCTTCCATTCCTTGCTATCCACCTCCTTGCCCTTCATAGGCAGGTTCACCATGTAGCACTTGACGCTGGCGTTATATCCTACCCACACGTTGCCGTTGCCGGAGGCCATGAGATAGTTGATGGCGTCGTTGCCTCCGATATGGGCCACGCGCATGGTGTAAGGGTCGATGCGGTCGAGATGGTCATGGGATGAAGCCCAGATCATTCCCTTGCCATCGAGCACCATCTGTCCGATATGCAAGCCCGAGAGGGCATTCTGTCCCTTGTCGGAAAAATGATAGTCTGCCACGCAGGTAGCCGTGCCCGAAGCTGCATGGGCGATGGCTGCCACCAGGCGCTGCTTCTCCATCACGAAGATGCCGCCCTGATAGGACGCCATCCAGATTCGGCCCTTTCTATCCTGAAGGATATCGTAGGCCCAGGCGGTGGAATACTTGCCGGTCTTATCATAGACGATGAAATTGAGCAATTGTCTGGTCGCCCTATCATAAAGGTTGATGCCGTGGTCTGTGCAGACCCACACATCACCATCCTGATCTTCATAAATCTTGCGCACACGGTTGTGGGCTAAAGGAGCCGCAGGATTGTTCTGCTTATACCATACCACATTCTGATAATCAGATACGGCACCCTGGGCACGCACGCCCTCGGTATAATGAATCAAGCCATTGGTACCACCCATCCACCATTCGCCATTACGGGTCTGGAGGATGGCATGCAGGAAGCTTCCCTCGCCGGAGAAGGTAATCTTATCGAGCGATGTGAAGCGATAGTAGGTATGGGTAGAGAGACGTGAAAGTCCGTTGTCGGTACCAATCCACACATTCTGCCATTTATCTACATAGCAAGCCCATACGATGTTGTTGGGGATGGTAGCCTCATTGCGGGAGTCGTGAACGAAATGCTCCAGACTATTGTTCATCGCCATGCGATAGAGACCATTGTCGGTACCGATATAGAGGTTTCCATCCTGGTCTTCATCAATACATTTCACGGAGTTTCCGTTCAGTGCTTCTATCTTCGAAAAATTCTGCAGGCTGCGGTCGGCGCAATAAAGAGCGCCCTCGGTACCTATCCAATAGCAATGGCGGATGGCATCGTAAGCCAGGGCATTGACCAAAGGCTGTGCGCCCGGGGTAAGAAGGATGGGGCGGTTGTTGAGACGGAGTCCGGAGAGTGAACCCACGAGAAGTCCCTTCTGGGTATACAAGATGGCATACACATCCGGAGCGAAGGCTTTCTTTTTGTCCTTCATATCGATTACGCGCAGTTCCTTCAGTGCCTTTTTCTTGCTTTCATCTCCATAAGCCTCTGCATCAGGGGTAGAAACATAGGTTTCCTTCTTGGCATCAAACTGCAGGATGCCATTGCCCGTAGCCATATAGAGCATGCTGCCCTCGAAACCGAGTGCATTGATGCGTACATGATTAAAGGTGTGGGGAGCAAAATGGCGATAGTCATGATAGCCGTCATAACTGTAGAGTCCGTTATCGGTTCCAAGCCAGATGATGCCGTTGGCATCCTGAGTAATCGCACTAACCGTCTGAGCACCATCGAGGGTGGTGTTGACGAATCTTTGCGCATGAAGCGCTAAGGTAACGAAGAGCATAGCTATCGCCATACCCATTCGGTTTATAGTTGTAGTTGTCTTGTTCATGGCTGCAAAATTACACATTATTCATGATAATGCCAAACTTTCTTTGGGAAAAATTACAAATTCAGCGCCATTGAACTGAAAAATCCCCTAGGAGCAGAAGTTTCTACTCCTAGGGGATTCTACATATTTAATAAGGAAGCCCTTACATTGCCTGCAACTTCAATGTCTTCTCGATGTTGCGCTTGCCATCCTTCACGGTGAGGATGATGTCGCCCTTCTGCGCCTTGCTCTGTACAAGAATCACGAGTTTGCCTGAGAAGAGACGCATGTGTGGCTGGGTGAATGGTTCGAGCGATGTGGCATCGCCATTGCATGCTGCCTTAAAGGTTCCGGCACCCGTTACCTCGAAGGTCAGCTCATCATCAGCGAGCGGACACTCGTTGCCATCCTTATCCAGAAGACTCACGGTAACAAAAGCGAGGTCTTTTCCATCGGCATTCAGCAGCACATTGTGCTCATCGGTGCAGCCTTCTACCATGCAGGCGATAGGCTCGTGGTCTGGAGTCTCCACGCTGAACTTCATCTGCGTTGGTTCGCCGGCAGTACGCTTCACGTCCTCGCCTACCTTGTCGCCATACTGATTATAAGTAACCACACGAATCTCGCCCGGTTCATACTTCACGTTGTTCCAGCGGAGGCGATAGCGGTCGAGTCGGCTTGACTTGTCCTTGCGAACTCTGCCCTGGCTCTTGCCGTTTACGAAAAGCTCGCCTTCCACACCATCGGTGTAGCAATATACAGGAGTTATCTGACCTTCTCTACCCTTCCAGTTCCAGTGAGGAAGAAGATGGGTCGTGTGCTGATGCTCGTTCCAACGGGCACGATACATATAATATCTATCCTTTGGAAGTCCGGCGAGGTCGCAGATACCGAAGTAGCTGCTGCGGCTTGGCCAGTAGGTATCGTATGGAGTCGGTTCGCCCAGATAGTCGTAACCCGTCCACACAAACTCACCGATTACCCAACTGTAATCATCCTGCATCTTCCAGTCATCATCCGGAAGATTACTCCAGGAGCAATACTCCGTGTCATAGCTGGAGCACTGGCCATCGGCGTATGGATTGTTGTTGCTGGCACGCACCTCTACAGGGAACTTATACACGCCACGTGAGCTGACGGTAGATGCCGTTTCGGAACCCAGGAGGAAGCCCTGAGGCAACTGCTCGATGTTCTTATAATACTTATGTACGCGATAGTTGAAGCCCGGCACATCCATCACCTGGGCAAAGCCACTCTTCAGGGCAGCCTCAGCCTTATCCATACCCTGGGTTACAGGGCGGGAAGGGTCATACTGATGACAGAGGTCCTGCAGATGCTTGGCTATCTCCATACC
>JAIJUV010000177.1 GCA_022732315.1 Prevotella sp. | reverse complement strand
CCGTAGTGGGGACAGAAGAAAGGCAGTTCGCTCTTCAGCCTGTCCTGCGCCTTCTTCACCGCCTTCTCATCGTTGGCATCCACCTTCGGGATAGGCAGTTCGCCCCTAATCTGCTGAATCATCTTCTTGATTTCTGGCGATGCAATCACCTTGTCATACACCGCCATACTGTTGGAAAACACCTTCCCCTTATTGCCCTTGCGATAAGGGTTCAGTGCAATTACATGTTGTGTTTCTGTCATGTTATTTCGTTAATAAAAGATTGGTTTGTGGGGTAATGCCCTCTTCCGTTTTCACCACTCTCAGCCGTCTGTAAGGAGGACTGAACACATACGCTTTCACTTCCATCATTTTAAATAATTTAGAAGATTGGAGGCTCCCACCACGGTTGATGTGCAGATACACAAAAGCCCCCGAAACTCAGACCGCATTGGTTCTGAATTCCGGGGGCAAAGGTAAGGCAAATTTCTCGCTTCTACCTAGTACGTACTATGTACGCGTACTAGTACTACCTGCCAGATTAACCTCTGATAGCAGGCATCACTTTTTCGAGGAAGGCACCCGTTTTCTTCTGTTCCATACCTCGGTTGTAGGCGGCTCTCATCGAGTTCGGATTAGGACCCCAATAATTGCCGAATACGCTCCATATATTATCGATTTTCAACTCTGTACCTATCTGGTTGGCAAGGATGGCAGCTTCGGATGAAGACAGTCCTGAGGGCATGAAATTTTCGGTTACCAAGCCTATCTCTATCAGGTTGTTCTTTATCCTCTGAGCCTTTTCCGTTTTCAGCTCAGCCGGCATCTCAGCATTTCTGCATGAGTTTTGCTCACAGGCATTGCTGCCATAATAATTCTCCACATGCTCGAAGTACGAGCTACCAGCGTTCATGATGATCACTCTTTGTCCAGACATTTCTCATCCTCCTTTCCCTGATAGTTGTTCATGTGCTCGATATACTGACCACCATTCATCTGGATAGTATTGTTGATAACGATGGTGAAGTGCTTTATTACAAAGCGAATAAATTTGCCTAAGAAAAATGCTTTCATCTTCTTTTATTGATTTTGTTGTTAACTGTTTCCTCCTCATTTTAGTAAAGGACGTGTGTTTGCGCTAACGTTTTTAGCGTAAGCCGCTGGAGAACTGCCGAGCGCCTACTATCGTAAGGTGTGGGGGCGGGTAGGATGTGTGTACTTTCTGGTTGTTGATTATTTTTATGTTAATACTAGGCTTCAGATGTTAGCATCTTGACCGGTTATCTTATATTTTATTTGATGACTTGAATTCAAACTACTCTAAGAGTTTCCATTTCTGTAACTCTTTCTACAATATTTCTGTTGATAAATATTGATGTTTTCTTCAAGAGTATTGAAATCCTTCATCAGATAAACAATATCCGAAAAATGACGAAAGGCTTGATTGAAATCCTCTAGGAATTGTTTCTTATCAAACTTCAGGTTGATAGCCTTGTGTTTTTTATCCAATTCTTCAACTATCCTATCCCAGTTATTCCAGATGCAAAGGCACCATCTCAGCTGCTGCTCTGGTCTCAAGTGTGATGTATTTAGAGTTCTGGAAATAGAATGTTCCGAGATTCCTGTAATTTCGGAGAAAGTTTTGGGTCTTATAAAGTCTCCTTGTTGACCAATAAAGGACTTAATATACGAGAGGATGTTTTTCTCTCGTATTTCATTAATCCTTTCGATAGACATCAGTTTATCCTCTTGGATTAACTTTGCTTTTAAGTCATTTATTGTTGCCATTTTATTTTTCAAAGTTCTGCAAAAGTACAATTTATGTATTAAACGGCAAAATGCGAATGTATGCTAGTACGGAATAGCATACATTGATTTTATGGAATTTTAGTGGTTTAATGGCGGTTTTTGTTTGAATGCAACTAAAAAGAAGGGAAAATAAGCAAAAATGTCCTCATTGAAATCCACGCCCAGGCAAATCGTAACGAACTTCTTCTTTGGCTTGAATGCCGCCTGCAAGCCTCCTCGTAGACCGCACAGCAATACTCTTCACGCCCCCTGCAATTCCCCTCACGCATCCCTGCCATTCCCCTCACGCCCTGAAGGGGCAGAAGCTCCTAGCCCAGGGCATCCGCCCTGGGTATTCATGTCCGCACGCCTGGCGCCCTGAAAGGGCAAAAGCTTTAAAATACCACCCCGAATATGATATACAAGCCGAAAAAAAATAGGAGAAAAGATGATGTAAATGGATTCTTTTTTGTACTTTTGCATCCTAGAAGTAACAAAGTCAAATAAAGAAAGTAATATGGCTGGATTATACGAACAAATCATAAACCAACTCTTCAAGGCAAAACTTGAAAAGTATGATAGAAAAATATATCATATAGGAATGAAGGAAATTGGTCGCGATGAGGCGATTCAATATCTTTCACGTTATCTTTACGCCTTGATTCAGAGTACGATAGATGATGTGGCTCAGCAGGAAAATGGAGTAGAAAAGTGCATTCAGTTCACCAATGATGTGATAAAGGAGTTGGGCGAAAAGTTTGCCATAGAGAACTATGAGGATGATTTGGTAGATGCCAGCAACTCTATCCTGACAAGTGTCATTGATAAGACGAAGTGCGATTATCCTGATTTACAGAAGTATATACAGCGTATCACGCCACTTACTTCGCTTACTAAAAGTAGTCTTTTTACAGGGGCAAAGAACTCTGTAAATATGATTAGCGAACTGAAGAAAGAAATCCTGTCTGCAGATAGGATTTATATCGTGGTTTCCTTTATCCGTTTGTCCGGCTTGAATATGATGCTGCCCGAATTACAGGAGTTTGTGGCACGTGGCGGATGTTTGAGAGTGATAACCACCACCTACATGCAGATTACGGAATATAAGGCTGTAGAGAAGCTTTCCAAACTGGCTCATACCGAAATCAAAATCTCTTATCATAGCGATTTAGACCGCCTTCACGCCAAGGCTTATGTGTTTATGCGCGATAGCGGCTTCCATACGGCTTATATTGGCTCTTCCAATATTTCTCATGCTGCATTGACCGAAGGCTTAGAGTGGAATGTGAAGGTAACTCAGATGGAATTGCCGCACATTTTCGCTACCGTGAAGAATACATTTGATACCTATTGGGAACAGGATGTATTCGAAACTTTCAGTCTGAATCGGGATAGCGAGCGCCTGAAGAAGGCGTTGGATAAGAACGCTCAGACTTCTGAAGGAATAGATTATTCGGTACTCGACTTGATGCAAGCCAAAGAATATCAGAGTGATATCCTGGATAGGCTGGAGAAGGAACGCCGTTATCATAACAACTGGCGAAACCTGGTAGTTGCTGCCACAGGTACTGGTAAGACGGTTATTGCTGCTTTCGACTATAAGCGTTTTAAAGAGCAGCATACGAAGGCTAATTTCCTTTTTGTGGTGCATCGTGAAGAGATTATCAAACAGGCTTGTGCTACCTATCGTGCGGTATTGGGAGATCCGAATTTCGGTGATATGTGGTATGGTGGGCATGAAGCCTCTTCATATTCGCATCTCTTTGCGTCAAAGGATTTGCTGAATAACAGATTGGACAAGCTCCAGCTGCCAGATGATTATTATGACTATATCGTGTTTGATGAAGCTCATCATATCGTAGCGGATACCTATCAGAAGATTTTGCATAAGTTCAAGCCGAAGGTACTTTTGGGACTCACCGCCACGCCTGAGCGAATGGATAACAACGATATTACCCAATACTTCAATCATCAGATTTCGGCAGAGATACGTTTGGATACCGCTCTGAATAATCGCCTGCTGTCTCCATTCCATTATTTCGGCATTACCGATTCTGTAGACTTGTCTGAGGTGAAATGGGAGCGAGGCAGATTCGTGGCTTCAGAGCTCTCTAAAATTTATACCAACAACGATTTACGAACCAATATTATCTTCAAAACCTTAGAGAAATATTTGCCTAACTATAACGATGTTAGGGCTTTATGCTTCTGTGTAGACCAGCAGCATGCTAACTACATGAATGCCAAGTTTACCTTGGCTGGATTGAAGTCTGCGGTTCTGACGAGCGAGAATTCTAAGTATAGAAATGTTGAGATAAAACGTTTGGCTGAGAAGAGGATCAACTACCTCTTTGTAGTAGATATGTTTAACGAGGGTGTTGATATTCCTGCGATAGATACAGTGCTCTTCCTTCGTCCGACAGAGAGTTTGACTATCTTCCTGCAGCAGTTTGGTCGTGGTCTGAGAAAAGCCAAAGATAAGAAGTATCTTACAGTCTTGGATTTCGTAGGCCATTCTCGTGCCGAGTTCAATTACATGGACCGGTTCCGTGCGTTGATGGGACGAACATCCATGAGCGTGAAGGAAGAGGTGGAAAAGGATTTTCCTCATCTTCCGTTGGGCTGTACCATCCAGTTGGAGCCTAAGGCAAAGGAGTATATCATTCAGAATATCAATGGCTATATTAATAGTTTTAAGAAGACTAGAATCATTCAGACCATCAAGCAGTTTGAGCAGAAATTCAGCGAACCATTATCGCTTGCTTCTTTCCTCAGACTCACTCATGTGCCGTTGGAAAAGCTCTATAATGGCACAACCTGGAATAGCCTCTGCTGTCTGGCGGGAGTAACTGCTAAGGAGTCGGCGTTTAATGTAGAATTATCTCGTGCCGTGAGCAAGAAATGGTTCTCTACAGATTCTTATTCTTACTTCAGTTTTATCCACAATTTGGCTGCTCGCCGTTTTAAGGTGAGCGAGGGATTGCTGACTCCTAGGGAGCAGAAGATGGCGTTGATGTTATATTATGATTTGTATATCTCTGCTGGCGAATATGATAGCTTGCAGCTGATGTTCAATAGGTTAAGCGAGGACGAACTCTTTGCGGATGAGGTATGTCAGCTGACAGAGATATTGATGTCTCGCTGTAACGCATTGGAGCAGGAAGATAATTCTGCTTTCAGAGATTCGTTCCCGTTGAAACTTCACGGAGTATATACCAAAGCCCAGATACAGGTAGCTATCGAGACTTCTACTTTGCAGAAAATGTCATCAAGTAGAGAGGGTTGCGAACGTAATACGCTGAATGGAATACCTATGGAAGCGATGTTTGTAGATGTCATCAAGGATAGAGAAGAGGGTTCGAATACCAACTATAAGGACTTTGCCCAGACCGCTGTTAAGTTTCACTGGGAAACTCAGAACTCAGTCAGACAGGAATCGCCTACAGGTCAGAGCTATATAAAGGGTTCGAGAGAGATGCTGTTGTTTGTAAGAAAGCAGAGAAATGCTGCTGAAAACAAGTATCGCACCCTTGGCTATGTTTATCTTGGCAAGGTTACTCTTGATAGTTTTGAGGGCAATAAGCCGATGCAGATTGTTTGGAATCTGAAGACTCCAATGCCTGGCTCTGTATATGAGTATGCAGCAACTTTGGCAAATGTATAGTTTTTTATAATAAGAAATGACAATGAAACATTATAATGTGGTTGCAGCCGTTGTTTGCCATGCTGACAAGTATCTCTGCATGCAGAAAGGCAAGACGAAGTTTGA
>JAIJUV010000176.1 GCA_022732315.1 Prevotella sp. | reverse complement strand
AATATGGAAACGAGCGGACTTCTGCTCGTTTCTGTATTTTGCAATATGCAAAGAACGCCTTAATTCGGGGACAAAGATACGATATTTTTCTAAATATCCAATGATTTACAAGAGGAATTTTATGAAAATTAGAACTTTTGCGTAAAATCTGATGCTTACCAACACAATATGCATCCAAAAACAAACAGCAGGTATTCGGATATAGTTTATCCGAATACCTGTTGCCATAACGTTTTATTGCTGACGATGATTCTCACATCGGCTTTCATATACTTTTGCAGTATAGGAGTATTTTGTCCCTGTGTGCTCACTGTGGCTATAGCCATAAAATAGTTGCCATCTTCCCTATGTATGAGCCTGGCTTTATGGCTTACAATGTTGCAGTTATAAGATGTATTGTCGTTGCCCTCAAAAGAAACATGAGCAGTCCTTGGCTTATCGAAAAGATACAAATACTTATATGGCACAAACACTTGCACTGTTCTTTGATTGATGACCTCACCATTAGCATCTATGGATATAGGATAAGGTATCTTGTAGAAAGCAACTGCGAGGGCGAGGACTATTATCGTAATGACAACCGTTCCCAAGCTGACGAGGCGAGGAGGAACCTTGCCTATCACGTTCCTCACCTTCTCGCTTCTCAACTCGATATTATCTGTTTCTTTTTCTTTCTGTTCCATGTCAAAAGCATTTTAGTTTCCCAATTCCAACTGATTCTTCACAAGATTATAGTATGCTCCTCGCTTGGCTGTCAGCGATTCATGATTGCCAACTTCAACCACATTTCCATGGTCGATGACCACAATTTGGTCGGCATTCTTCACCGTGCTTAGGCGATGAGCCACAATCACAACAGTCTTGCCCTTGTAGAACTTATCCAAGTTCTCCACGATGCTTCTCTCGTTGTTAGCATCTAGCGAGTTGGTTGCCTCGTCAAGGAAGATATAGTCAGGATTCTTATACACCGCCCTCGCTATCAAGATGCGTTGTTTCTGTCCCTGGCTCAGTCCCACGCCATCACGTCCAATCTTGGTGTTGAACTTCAGAGGCAAAGCCATCACATAATCCTTGATACAAGCTATCTCGGCTGCTTTCAACAACCGTTCCTTGTCTATGTCGCCATCGTCAACGGCAATGTTTCGTGCTATACTCTCCGAGAAGATAACGCCATCCTGCATCACTACGCCACATTGTCTGCGCCACCATTTCTTGTTGAGCTTGTTAATGTTGGTATTGCCAATGTTGATTTGTCCCTCCAAGACAGAATAATAACCTAGCATTAAGCGGATGAGGGTGGTCTTTCCACTGCCAGATGCGCCAACGATGGCAGTTACCTTACCTTGCGGAATGTGAATGCGCACATCATCTATGGTCTTGCGCAAAGCATGTGGGTCGTACTTGAATATGATGTTCTTGATGTCAATGCCCTCATTCTTATCTTCAATAGAAGTCAGCAAGCCTTCCTTTCCATTCTCATCATCCATCTGGTGAATCTCGTTGATACGTTCCAAGCTAATCTTCACATCTTGCAGGGAATAAAAGAAGTTCATCAATTGATCTACAGGTGTATTTAATTGACCAATAATATACTGTATGGCAAGCATCATGCCAAGGGTCATGTCTCCGTGAATTACCGCTGTTGCAGCTATAACTGTAATGATGGTATTTTTTGTTTCATTGATGAATATGCACCCAGCTTCTTGCATTTGTTGGAGTTTGAGCGATTTCATCTGTACTCCAAACAAATCAGCTTGTGTATCTTCCCATTCCCATCTTCTGCGTTGCTCACAATCCTGCAATTTGATTTCTTGCATAGAGGTGATGAACTCATAAGTTTTGTTGTTGTTGATGGCTTGCTGTTCAAATAACTCATAATCTAGTACTTTCCTCCGTCTTAAGAATAAAGTCATCCATGCGCCATAGAGAACACTTCCAAGCAAGAAGATAGCAAACACAAATTTATCGTATAAAAACAGCACCACAGAAAACACAACAAAAGTGAACATCGCAAATGTTATGTTGAGTGTCTGCTGTGTGAGAAATTTATTCACGCGACTATGGTCACTCATTCTTTGCATCAAATCTCCCATAAGCTTTGTGTCAAAGAAAGACATTGGAAGCTTCAGTAATTTAATGAAGAAGTCACTCAATAGTGAAATGTTAATGCGCAAGGAGATATGAAGCAATAACCATCTACGGATAAAGTCAATAGCAGTTCGGCTAATTGTTAGCATTAGCTGTCCCAACAATATAAGCCAAACAAAACCAATGTCTTGGTTTTTGATGCCAACATCAACAATAGATTGGGTGAGAAATGGCAAGACTAACTGTAAAAGGCTTCCAACAACCAAACCTAGTATAATTTGCCCAAAATACTTACGATATTTCTTCACATACCCCAAGAGAAAACGAAAAGACCGCTTTTCTTTTATGCTCTCTTCATTCTGCATCTTGTAAGCAAAAAAGGCAGGTGTAGTTTCCAAGAACATAGCGATGCCCTTATCTTCACCATTGGTATTTGTGCTTAGCCAATGTTTCTTGAATTCATCAAGAGTATAAGTTATCAAACCTTTTCCTGGGTCAGCAATATAGTATTTGTTGTTCTTTATAAAACGACAAAATGATTTTGATTCCAATGCAAAATGCAAGGAAGAGGAACAATTTGTAACTTATTGATACTGGTTCTTGCAGCTATAGCATGAAAACCAAGAATCGTAGCAGACTCACTTAATCCCATTAAAGACACTCCCTCTTTATTAGCATGACATAAGTTTGCCATAGTTTCTATGGAAATGCTACGACCGAAAAACTTACATATCATACACAAACAAGCTATGCCACATTGCATAGAATCATGTTGTATGAAAAGTGGAAATTTTTTCATCATTTTTATTTTACGATACCATCTATGTTGTCCGAATTATTTAATCTTTTATTTCTTGCCTTATAAGATTTACCCCAATTTATGTCATAGGCAACACCTAGGGTTATCATATTAGCATTGTCTTTTATTCTGAAATGCTCAGTTTTATATAAATCATTTCTAGCATACTCGAAACCAGAACTCTGAACATATTTTTTAAACGGATTCCATATTCCAAGTGAGAAAGTCATTCTTTTGTATTTATAGGAACAATCAACGCTACCTGTGGATTCTCCGTAAAAACTTTTCATTCCAAATAATTCCTTTGGATTATGATTGAAAGATATATTTGCAGAAAAGTTTTTCAGGTAGAACACTATCTTCCCACCATATGTATAGTCTGTTAAAGAGAAAGTTTCGTCTTCTATTCTAAATTTATAATAGTTGTATGAAATATAACCATCAATGAACAACATATCCTTTATGATGTCAAAGCTTGTGTAAAAATCTATTTTACTAACAGTTTTTGAATCAAAATTTATATGTTGATAACCTAATTTCCCATTTTGACAATAAATACCAGGCGCAAAAAGATTTTTTGCACTTTCGATATTGTAGTTTAGTGAAATATACCATCTGTTAGGATTCCAAGATAAAGATAATTTATGTTTTATGTTGTCATAAGGATGCAAGGCAGAATTGCCTGTTTCGAATTCATATCTATTCAAACTTTTTGTAATTCCACTTAATGTTGACAAGCTTGGTATTGTTGGTTGCATTGAAAATTGATAAGACATACTAAAATTGTCTAAAGGCATATACTTAATTCTGCCTAAAGGACGATATAATACTTTGTAAAAAGAATTGCCACCTTCCTTGAAACTAACCCAATTTATACCTATTCCTCCCATGTAGTAGATATTTTTAACATTCCCCGAGAATTGGGTATAAGCATATAAATTTTGGTCTTTTGAATCAAAATCATTTATAATATCATAACTATATAAATTGTGAGTGTCTGAATATTTGTATCTTAAACCAGAATCCCATGAAAGATTTTTTAAAGAATAAGTATGCATGATTTCTGTTATAAGAGACTTACGCTTTCCTTCTACCCCATACTCAAAATGGGAATTATTTTCGTTTACATTTTCAGTATATGAATAATCATAGTTTGTCTGTAATATTTTTCCTACCATATTAAAGAGCAATGACTGTTTGGAGGAAATTTTATATTCAGAAAACAAGTCTATTGCAGGTGAATGACTTTTGTCTTTTGGTGACCTAAATGAATTTCCTATCAAACTTTTCTTATCAAATATCTCCTGTGAGCAATTTTGATTGGTGTTTCGGTTTGTACTATAGTTGAATTTTATATTAAATGTAAAGTTATTCTTATAATAATTATATGCAGCATCTATATTTTGAAGAAAGTATCCATATGGCGATTCGATGCCCTTTCTGGATATTTCAACATCTTCATTTTCTAGATACGTATCTGTGTATGAATTGGAATAATCTCGGTACTTGCTATTATAGCTTAGGCTAAACAAACTGTTTGCCTTGTTAAATTTGACATAAGCACTATTATATAGCGACATTGTTGTTAGAGCTGCATCTTCATAGAGTCCAAATTGTCCACCAGAAGTATGCCTTTTGGTTACAATGTTAATGATTGCACTAATGTTGCTGTCATTATATCGTGCTCCTAATTTATCAAAAAGCTCTATCTTTTTTACATCGCTTGGGATTATCGTCAAAAAATCTGCAATAGTGGCATCAATGTTGTTGATTTTAAAAAGTATATTACTTCCATCAATAGTTGTTGCATTCTTGTTCTGGCGGTCAACGATTACTCCTGGCAGTTTTATTTTGCTCAGCAAATCCCATGCAGATGATGATGCCTTCTGCATATTAGAAGTTGGAATTAATATTAAGCGGTCTGATTTTGTTATGATATTTGAACCTTTCACAACGACATCTGACAAGCTAAAGATTCTAGATGTATCAGACAAGCTCTTTGATATTGTATCGGTTACTATAAAATCAGAGTCTATTGTGAAGAGACATTTTTCCCCACTAAAAACATCCAAAGTAACCCAAAGAAGAAAAAATATACAAAAACTATTTCTCATTATTACTTTCTATTAAAAAGTTGTAAAAATCTTCTATAATATAATTCTCCTTACCATATTTCTTGTTAAGTATGCAAGGTAAATTCTCTCCCTTTTCAAATTGCTGATTCTGATTCTGATTTTTGTCATCATTACCACCTGTCACGACTACCAAACAATCGTCAGACAGGACATCTTCTCCCAATAAGGATACTAATGTAGAAAAATGTCTTTCTTCCATACTTGATGTTTTAGGATCCTACCCTGTTAAATTAATATTGAATTGTTCTTATTGCTATAAAACTACAAAAATAATATTTTTATCAAAACGTTGCGCATCTTTTAACACAGTTTAATATAAAATGTTTGAAAATGCTAATTTTGGGTGGATTTTAGCTGTATTCTGTTGCATTGTATAGTGCTACTATTTGGTAACTATATTCCTGTATGCTTGTCATTCTGTACACTGTTTACAGTTGGTACACTCACTTTCTGCGACCGTCGGGAGCAAAATTCCTCCGCCCTCATGGTGGAGCGAGGCGTTTTGGGATTCCCAAAACATAA
>JAIJUV010000175.1 GCA_022732315.1 Prevotella sp. | reverse complement strand
TAGCGTGCAAATTTGGCTATCTCGCAAAAAGTTAGTAAATTTGCACGCACATTTTAAAATAGCTATTTAGCAATGATGCAAGCAATGATATTCGCAGCAGGTTTGGGCACTCGCCTTAAGCCACTTACCGACCGCATTCCGAAGGCTCTGGTAAGTGTCGGAGGAGAACCTTTGCTCAAACGTGTCATCTTTCAGTTGAAGGATGCAGGTTTCACTCGCATTGTAGTGAACGTGCATCATTTCTCCCAGCAAATCATCGACTATCTTCGAGAGAACGATAACTTCGGCATGGACATCCGCATCAGCGACGAAAGCGACAAGCTTTTAGAAACGGGTGGAGGCATCAGGAAGGCATGGCCGCTCTTTGAATCTTCGGAGCCTATCCTCATCCACAATGTTGATATATTAAGTAATGTGGACCTGAAGAAGTTCTACCAGATGGAGAGCCAGGATATGATAGCTGCCCGACTGATGGTTAGTGAGCGCAAGACCAAGCGTTATCTCCTCTTCGATGACAGTATGCGACTGGTGGGATGGACGAATATTGAGACGGGCGAGGTGAAGAGTCCTTATCCGAACCTCAATCCCAAAGATTATAAGATGTATGCTTTCTCGGGCATTCACATGGTAGCCCCATCGCTCTTCCCGCTGATGGAGGAGGAGCCAGATAAGTTCCCTATCATGGATTTCTATCTGAAGCATTGCGACAAGGTTCGTATCGAGGGATATGTGAAGAACGACCTCAAGCTGATGGATGTGGGAAAGCAGGAGACGCTGAAAGAGGCGGAAGCATTCCTAAAATCGTTAGTTGATAGTTTATAGTTAATAGCGGCTATGCCGTATAGCAAGATTGCTATAAACTATAAACTATAAATTGTAAACTATAAATTAAAATTAGATATTATGCAACAGAAGATTATTATTTTGGATTTCGGTTCACAGACCACACAGCTGATTGGCCGTCGTGTTCGTGAGCTTGATACCTTCTGCGAGATTATGCCTTACAACAAGTTTCCAAAGGATGACCCATCTGTAATTGGTGTTATCTTGAGCGGTAGCCCATACTCCGTTCATGATCCGGAAGCTTTCAAGGTTGATTTGAGCCAGTTCATCGGTCGTATTCCTGTACTCGGCATCTGCTATGGTGCTCAGTACCTCTCTTATGCCCAGGGCGGAAAGGTAGAGGCTGCTGACAGCCGTGAGTATGGCCGTGCCAACTTGGAACACTTCGATGTAGAGAATCCTTTGTTCAAGGGCTTTGTTGAAAACTCGCAGGTATGGATGAGCCATGGTGATACCATCACTGCCATCCCTGAGGATTATAAGTGCATCGCTTCTACTGCCAATGTGAAGTATGCTGCTTATGCTTCTACCAAGCAGCCTGTATGGGCAGTTCAGTTCCATCCAGAGGTGTTCCACTCTTTGCAGGGTACACAGTTGCTGAAGAACTTCGTAGTAGATATCTGCGGTAGCAAGCAGGATTGGAGCGCTGACTCTTTCGTTGAGACTACTGTGGCTGAGTTGAAGGCACAGTTGGGTGATGACAAGGTTATCCTCGGTCTTTCTGGTGGTGTTGATTCCAGCGTAGCTGCTGTTCTCCTGAACAAGGCTATCGGTAAGAATCTTACCTGTATCTTCGTAGATCACGGTATGCTCAGAAAGAATGAGTTCCGTGATGTAATGGAGGATTACAAATGTTTGGGTCTGAATGTTATCGGTGTTGATGCATCAGAGAAATTCTTCACTGATTTGGCTGGTGTTACAGATCCAGAGAAGAAGCGTAAGATTATCGGCCGCGACTTCGTTGAGGTGTTCAATGCTGAGGCTAAGAAGCAGACTGGTGCCAAGTGGTTGGCTCAGGGTACTATCTATCCTGACCGTATCGAGAGCTTGAATATCACCGGTAAGGTAATCAAGAGCCATCATAACGTAGGTGGTCTTCCTAAGGAGATGAACCTTCAGTTGTGTGAGCCATTGAAGTGGTTATTCAAGGACGAGGTTCGTCGTGTAGGCCGCTCTATGGGTATGCCAGAGCATCTGATTACCCGTCATCCATTCCCTGGTCCTGGTTTGGCTGTTCGTATCTTGGGTGATATTACTCCAGAGAAGGTACGTATCCTTCAGGATGCTGATGATATCTATATCCGTGGCTTGCGTGAGTACAAGGTGAAGTTGAGTGGTGAGGAAGCTCGCCGCGTCCTGGCTGCCGGTGTTCCTGCTGACATGCAGAATGGTGAGATTGAGGTGTCTCTCTACGACCAGATCTGGCAGGCTGGTACCGTATTGCTTTCTACAGTCCGTTCAGTAGGTGTGATGGGTGATGAGCGTACATACGAGCATCCAGTTGCATTGCGTGCCGTAACCAGTACAGATGCGATGACAGCCGACTGGGCACATCTCCCATACGACTTCATGGCTAAGGTAAGTAACGAGATTATCAATAAGGTGAAGGGTGTCAACCGCGTTTGCTATGACATCTCTTCAAAGCCACCTTCGACAATTGAGTGGGAATAAATTCCACATTTAAGAGTGGAAATGATATATAAAAAGACCACCGTTTGGGTTTGATATTCAACTCAGATGGTGGTCTTTTTTTAATTGATGAGTGCTGAGTACTTTTTGGAATGATGTACTCAGTACTTTTTGTTTCTAATAAATGTAAAAAATATGTGTGTTTTTTCAAAAGTAGGGAAGGTATTGTGGCTCTTTTTCTTTTATACCTTAAATTATATATAGTATTTTCCCCCTTAAAGCAAAATATATTTTCCCTTAAGGAAAAAAATAAAAACCCTTAAGGGAAAATATATTTTGCTTTAAGGATGGGCAGGAATGGCACGGATAGAATGCTTCTCAAGTCTTGATAGTGGTATTCATTTCCTCTCATTCCTGTCTCCTTTTTTTATTTTGCAATGAAAAAACAGTAGTTTTGAGTCGGAGAAGTTGGCACCACCGATGATGGCACTCAAGTGTAAAGTTAGACTTTATTGTTGAAGAAAAATAAAAGAAAAGATTCCTATCCATTTAACCTTTTGGCATTTATGTAGTCTAACTAATAAAATGAGAACAATGAATAGTACTGATCAGGAAATCATAGAGAAGATGCAATCGAATCCCAACGTGGGGATGAAATTGCTGATGGATACATATCAGGAAAGGCTTTACTGGCATATCCGGCGTCTGGTGGTGTCGCATGATGACGCACAGGATTTGCTGCAGGAAACGTTTCTGAAAGTGTATCGCTCGTTCTCAAGTTTCAAAGGCAACAGCTCGTTGTTCTCCTGGCTCTATCGGGTGGCAACCAATGTTACGCTGAGTAGTCTTCGGGTACAGAAGCTGGAATCTTGTCCTTTGGATGGAGTTCGAGGTGTGGAGTCTGACCGCTATTTCGAGTTTGGTGATGAGGAGACCGTGGCTTTGCAGAAAGCCATCCATTCTCTGCCACCCAAGCAGCAGGCGGTTTTCAATATGCGTTATTACGATGAGATGAGCTTCAGGGAAATCGCAGATGCCAATGAAACAACGGAAAGTTCTGCCAAGGCCAACTATCATTTTGCCAAAGCCAAGATTATAGAGCAGATGAAGCGATTCGTGACGCAATAGAATGAGAGTCGGGATATGAAAGATTTCTCATTCTGTGAAAATACAATTTGAACATTAAAAAGAACATTTAAAAAGAAGACAGATATGGATAGAGAATACAACTTGGATAGAGTAGGCAAGAAGATGCCTTTTACCATGCCGGAAGATTTCTTCGGCAAGGTGCAGGCGAATGTACTAGCCCAAGTGGCGTTGGAGGAGCAGAAAAAGAAGAAGCATCCTCGCAAGGCGATGATGAGGCGAATCTGGCTGGCTGCGGCTAGTGTTGCGGCTTCCGTTTCCATGCTACTCTTAATAGGTAATGCTGTTGGGGACAATGATTCTTCTCAGGAGGTGAAGCCAGTGGCAAGTATGGCTCCTGTGGATAAGGCGTACGACCAGTTGAGTGCGGAAGAACAGCAGGAAGTGTATGCCACCTATGCCAACGATGTGCTCCTCGGCATGGAGTAACATCGTGCAGAAAGGCTTGAAGAAAAAGATTGATGCTAAAATTATAAAGGTATGATAAAGAAGTTGAAGTATATGATGGTAGCATGCTTCCTCATGGTGGCTACTGCCTGTATGGCGCTGGTGCAGCAGAACCCCGCCGATGGCGAACAGCCTAGAGACGGAAAGCGACCACGCCCTAACATGGAGCAATTTGTGAAGTCGCAGGCTACCCGCATTGCCCAATCGTTGAACCTGGATGGTGAGAAGAGTAAGAGGTTTATCCAGACATTCTACAATTGCCGCAAGGAGATGGCGGCAACGATGAAAGGTCATCCGCATAAAAAAAGATCAGAGATGACCGATGCGGAAGTGGATAAGGCTATCAAGGCAGATTTCAAGCACGGCAGAAAGATGCTCGATATCCGCGAGAAGTATTATTATGCTTATTCGAAATTCCTCACACCAAAGCAGATTCAGCGGGTATACGACCTGGAACGCCAGGATATGCAGCATTTTGCCAAGCGATGGCATCAGAAAAAAGATGGAAACGGAGGACGGCAGGGCAGATAAGGTATGAACGCCGTGGATAAAATGCAAAATATAGTAAGTCGCCCTGAAAAGGTAAAGGCATCTCGTGTCAATTTGATGCCTTAGCCTTTTCAGGGTGACTTGTTTCATCTTCTTATATCTGCTTGTCTTCTTATATCTTCTTATGTTTCCTAGTTTTCTTATGCCTTCTTGTCTTTCAGCAAATCGCGAATCTCCATCAGAAGTTTCTCCTCATTGCTAGGTTCCGGAGCCTTAGGCGTCTCGGCAGGCTTGGTCTCCTCTTCTTTCTTCTTTGCAGTAAGCTTGTTCACCACTTTTATCAGCATGAAAACGCAGAATGCCACGATGAGGAAGTCGAGGGTGGTCTGGATGAAGTTACCATAATTAATGGTAGCAGCTTCTAGCTTCTCTCCACCTATAACTTCTACCGTTGGAAGTGTGAATTTCAAATCAGAGAAGTTCACTCCACCGATGAGCCAACCGATAGGCGGCATGATGATGTCATCTACTACAGAACTTACAATTTTGCCGAATGCGCCACCAATGATGACACCGACAGCCATGTCGAGCACGTTTCCTCGCATGGCGAACTGCTTGAAATCATTTAAAAATTTGCCCATAATCTCAATCGTTTTTTTTATTAATACTTCTTTTTTGCAATATGGAGTTAGCACTATGTCATAATAAGTGTAAAAAATGAGGTGATATTATAGTATTACCATTCTTTTTTAACTTATTTAATACTCGTTCCGGTTGCAAAGTTAGAAAAAATTTTGTAACTTTGCGCTCGAAAAGAAGAAAAAAGCTTGATAGGGATGAAAAAAGGTGTTATCAGCTCCTTCGGATTCGCTTGATGGCGTTCTTTGAAACAAAATAGTAATATTTTTAAACCATTAATTTAAATATTAAGAACAATGATTAAGATTGGTATTAACGGATTTGGCCGTATCGGTCGTTTCGTATTCCGTTCTACAGTTGAGGCTGAGAACGCA
>JAIJUV010000174.1 GCA_022732315.1 Prevotella sp. | reverse complement strand
CAAGTTGAAAACTCGTTGCTATATGGGGCTAAAATGCTGATATAGGGATAGAAGTACAGAAAGCAGGTATGTTATACTTCTTTGTAGTTAGTGATGTCTAATCACAATAAAAGGTTAGGAGGACATTCTCATGAATGAAAAGAAACTAAAGGCAAGAGATTTCATCACCATTGGTATCTTTACCGCGATCCTGTGGGTTGTGCAGATGGTTATCATGTATCTCGGATTTCTGTCCCCGTTTATCGTCGCCGGTTATGCGGTTCTCATCCCGATTGTCACTGGTATTCCGATGATGCTCTACTATGCGCGGATCGAGAAGTTTGGGATGCTTACAATAACATCGGTTATTGTTGCAATCCTGTTGTTTATCTTTGGTATGGGCTTTCTTGGCGCACCTATTTGTATTGCAGCAGGAGTGATTGCAGATTTGATTGCCAAGTCCGGGAAATATAAAAGCTGGAAAAAAAACGTTATCAGCTGCGGCGTATTCAATCTTTGGGTTAGTGCAAGTTATCTTCCTCTCGTCCTCACGGCAGATTCTTATAAGCAAAGTCTGATTGAAGGCGGATTTGATGCTTCTTTTGCCGATACTCTGTTTACGCTCGTAACTCCCGCTACATATCCAGTCATTATTCTGCTCTGCTTTGTGTGCGGAGTAATCGGTGCGTTTATTGGTAAGGCCGTTGTACGGAAGAACTTTGAAAAGGCGGGAATTGTGTAAATGGAAAATGGATATAGAAAAAGCCTCAATATCCGCTTCCATCTTGATCCGAGAACAAAACTGCTTTTGCTGATTTTGTTTTCCGTTGTTGTAATGATTGATGTAACGGATGCCCCGGCTTATATTGTCCGGGCCGTCATGACCTACATTCCTGTGGTTCTGGTCTGCCTGGAAGGGAAACCCCATGTAGGCGCAAGATTTACTGTTCTTTTCATTTTGGCTACATGGCTTATGGAGATTACACAGGAAAACATCGGGGGCATAGCGGGCATGTTGATACTGTTTCTATGCTACATGATTACGCAGTTTGCACCAACGATGATTATGGTCTGGTACTGCATTTCAACAACAAAAATCAGTGAATTTATGGCTGCTATGAACCGTATGCGCCTGCCACAAGGACTTGCAATTTCTATTGCCGTAATGATGCGCTTTTTTCCTACATTGTCAGAGGAATACCGGTCAATCCGTGATGCTATGCGTATGAGAGGAATTACTTTTGGCGGCGGCAAGGTAACGAAAATGATTGAATATCGCTTAGTTCCTCTGCTGTTTTCCTGTATCAGTATCGGGGACGAGTTATCAGCGGCGGCAGTCACCAGAGGCCTTGGAGCCCCGGTAAAAAGGACGAATGTTTGTGAGATTGGATTCCAGAGCAAAGATTATGTGATAATTGCAGTAACTTTAGTGTTGTCAATTTTATATATTTACCTTTCGGTGTGAGTGGAAGTGGGATGATATGATTGAGATAAAAAATGTAAATTTTCATTATTCAGGATTAGACCAAGCGGGGCTTTGTGATTTTAATCTGTCTGTTACAGACGGAGAATGTATTCTTTTGTGCGGTGCATCAGGCTGTGGTAAAACAACTGTGACGAGGCTTATCAATGGTCTTATCCCCCATTTTTTCAAGGGCGAGCTTACCGGGGATGTTTATGTGAATGGATTAGACATCAAGCAGCAGGAACTTTATAATCTGGCCGGAATTGTCGGGTCTGTTTTCCAAAATCCCCGCAGCCAATTCTTTTCCGTAGACACAGACGGCGAAGTGGTCTTTGGACCTGAAAATATCGGCTTGCCAAAGCCGGAAATTTTAACCAGAAAAAAGCAGGTAGTTCAGGAGTTAAATCTAAATGATCTTTTGGGACGCAGCCTTTTCGACTTATCTGGCGGTGAAAAACAAAAGATTGCCTGTGCATCGGTAGCGGCTCTCTTACCGGACATCATCATTTTGGATGAGCCATCCTCAAACTTGGATTGGGCGGCAATCCGCGATCTGCGTGATGCTATGCAGCTTTGGAAATCTCAAGGCAAGACGATCATCATTTCAGAACACCGCCTATGGTATCTGAAAGATATTATTGACCGGGCCGTTTATATGGAAAAAGGCCGTATCGTCAACGAATGGACAAGGCAGGAATTTTCTCAGCTTACAGAAAAGGAATTGAAATCCTATGAACTTCGGCCTGTTACATTGGAGGAACGCTATATCCGGCAATTCTCTAATGTTTCAAAGTCAGGCAATGAAAATCCCGCAGATCAGAGAAATCTGGAAACAGGCATTGACGGAGATGAACTGTTGTGCCTTACGGATTTCTATTTCACCTACACACCGCGAAAATATCTTTTTGTAAAGAAAAAGCTGACACCAGAAGATGAAGAAATTTGCGATTTACGGATACCACATCTTCAAATTGAAAAAGGGAAAATCGTCGGAGTGATTGGGGATAACGGCTCTGGAAAATCAACCTTTCTTCGCTGCTTATGCGGGCTAGAAAAGACTTGTATAGGGACTGTTGAAGTCTCAGGCAGAACATATCATGGGCGGCAGTTGACAAAGATTTGCTATATGGTTATGCAGGATGTAAACCATCAGCTATTTACAAACAGTGTTCTCTCCGAAGTGCTTCTGTCAATGGAACACCCTGATGAGAAGGCAGCCGAAAAAATTTTAGAAAGCCTTGATCTGGATGAATACAAGGAAAAACATCCAATGGCTTTGTCAGGAGGACAAAAGCAACGGGTAGCGATTGCATCTGCGATTGCAGCACAGGCGCAGATTTTACTTTTCGATGAGCCTACATCTGGACTGGATTACCGCCACATGCGTGAGGTAGCGGAACTTTTGAAAAGACTGGCGGCCGAAGGAAAGACTATATTTGTATCGACCCATGACCCGGAACTGATTGCTTTATGCTGTGATAAGATTATCCGAATCACTGAGGGGCGGGCGCAGGAAGTCGGCTAATATTTCAGAAGGAGGTTGATAAGTTGTGAAAGAACAGAAAAAGGGTTCTCCCCTCGGCACTCTTTGGAGCTGGGGGAAGGCTCATCACGGCAAATTTGTTTTCAGTATTATCCTGGCAATTCTCGGTGTGGCCTGCCAGATGATACCGTATTTTTGTGTTGTTAATGTCATTTCTAAAATGTTCGCAGGAGAGACTGCCTTCTCTGCATATCTGCCTGTATGTCTTGTGGCTTTGACCGGATATTGCGGGAAGGTGCTTTTTTCAAACCTGTCAACAGTAATTTCCCATAATGCGGCGTATAGTACGCTGCGGGATCTGCGGGTGCGTGTTGTGGAAAAACTCGCAAAGGTTCCAATGGGAACGATTTTGGACACCCCATCCGGCCACTATAAAAGCATTATTGTTGACCGGATAGAAGGTATGGAAGTGCCGTTTGCCCATCTCCTGCCGGAAATGACCTCAAATATGTTGGTGCCGCTGTTTATCATTGTGTACCTGTTCGTTTTGGATTGGCGGATGGCGCTCCTTTCCCTGGCAACCCTGTTTATCGGGTTGGTCATTATGTCCATCGGTATGCGGAACTATGCCACAGAAGGCGCAGGTGCAATGGCCGCCAGCAAGAAAATGGCCGACGCTGTTGTAGAGTATATCGGCGGTATTGAGGTAGTCAAAGCATTCAGCCAGTCGGCAGGTTCCTATGAGAAATATGCGGATGCTGTCCGGGGCAATGCAGATTACTACATAAAATGGATGGCTAACAGTCAGAAAACCATGTGTTCTTATAATGCAGTGATCCCATCCGTACTTTTAAGCGTTCTTCCAGGCGGTATGGTTCTTTGGCTTTCCGGCAGTTTGGAAACCGTGACCTTTATGGCGGCGGTTATCTTTTCCCTTGGACTTGTGGGGCCAATCATGGAGGCTTTTTCTTTCACCGGCTCTTTGGCTATGCTGGGAAAAAATACAGAGGAAATCGACAGTATCTTAAATGCCGAAGAACTTCACCATGCCAATAAGCCTGTTGCGTTTGGTGATTTAGAAATTGAACTCAAGAATGTATCTTTTTCTTATGATAAACAGCAGGAAGTTTTGCATGGCATAAATCTTTCCATCCGCCCCGGAACGATGACCGCCTTTGTGGGGCCTTCCGGTTCCGGCAAGTCTACGATTGCAAAACTAATTGCCGGGTATTGGGATGTTACCAGCGGCAGCATTACTTTGGGTGGTCATGAGCTGACAGAGGTTCCGTTGTCACAGCTTTCGGAACAAATTTCCTATGTATCCCAGGACAACTACCTGTTTAACCGCAGTATCCGTGAAAATATCCGTATTGGAAAACCAGGCGCATCTGATCAAGAAGTTGAAAAAGCAGCAATCCGAAGCGGCTGTGACAGCTTTATTCGTGGACTGGATAAAGGTTATGAAACGATTGTCGGCAGCAGCGGCTCCCAACTTTCCGGCGGTGAGCGCCAGCGAATTGCCATTGCCCGCGCTATGCTGAAAGACGCTCCCATCGTGATTTTAGACGAGGCAACAGCTTTCATTGATCCAGAGAATGAAGCAATCGTCCAGAAAGCAATTTCTGCATTAACTGCCGGAAAGACACTGATTGTAATTGCCCATCGGCTTTCTACAATCACAGGCGCAGATAACATTGTGGTAGTCAATGCAGGAAATATTGAAGCACAAGGCACCCATGAACAATTACTGGCTCATTGTCCGCTTTACAAGGATATGTGGCAGGCGCACATTGGTGCAAGAGATGAAGCGTAAGGAGGTGGTTTCATGCTTGGCACATTAAAGAAAATATTTGCATTTGCAGGCAATCGGAAAGGGCTTTTGAAAAAATCATTGTTCTTTTCCTTTCTTAACGGTATTTTTGCGTCATTTCAGTTTGGCGCGCTCTACTTCATTGTAGAGGCTTTAGCTTCGGATAACCACAGTCTTACTTCTGTATGGCTGGCGCTGGGTATGATGATGCTTTCCATCGCCGGACGGATTTTCTCATCCTTCTTTTCCATGAATGAGCAGACGGTAGTAGGATATGGCATGGTAGCTGATAAGCGTATTTCGATTGGTGATCGCCTCCGCTATATTCCGATGGGCTACTTCAACAAGAATAATATCGGCACGATAACCGGCATTGTAACCACGACATTAGGGGATGTAGAAAGTTCAGCACCCGTGGCATTAGTCAATATGATTGGAGGCTTCTTCAATTCTGTTGTTCTTATTCTGTTCCTGCTTCTTTTTAATTGGCAGCTTGGACTTGTCGCTCTGGTTGGTGTTGTCTGCTACCTGCTGGTGACAGAAGCAGCTACTCGAAAATCGACTTCCACAGCAGAAAAAAGGCAGAGCGCACAGAGGGGATTAGTAGAAGCTGTTTTGGAATACATCCAAGGCATGGGTGTGGTAAAATCCTTTGGTTTTGAAAAGGATAGTTCCCAATCTATTGCTGCTGCTATTTGGGATAGCAACAAAGGCAATTTGAAGCTGGTTTATGCAGTAGCTCCTTACATTGCGCTGCAACAGCTTATAGTGCGGATTTTTAGCACGATTTTACTGATACTGTCCATTTATCTTTATACTATCAACGCATTTTCTTTTGTGTATGGCATCCTTTTTGTTGTTCTGTCC
>JAIJUV010000019.1 GCA_022732315.1 Prevotella sp. | reverse complement strand
ATACCAGTTACTGACATCACTACCTTTCTACCAATAGATGAATTGATTAACCACATAAATGATTGAATTTAAATTATTTAACTGTTTGAAACTATTTAATATTTCCTTCATCAAGTGCCTGCGATACCTACTTTTAGGCATTCTGCAATCCTCATTTTTAGGTATATTTCCGCAAGTCAGCTGCAAAATTACTATATTTTAATGATTTATCAAAGTATTTTTGCTAAAATTTCAATTTAATTTCTTACTTTTGCCGAAAATTAGAAAAAATATAGATTAAATAGAGATTATGAACTTCAATTATGACGTAATCGTTATAGGTGGAGGACACGCCGGATGCGAGGCCGCTGCGGCCGCTGCAAACATGGGTGCCGACACCTGTCTGATAACGATGGACATGAACAAGATTGGTCAGATGAGTTGCAATCCTGCCATCGGAGGAATTGCAAAGGGACAGATTGTACGGGAGATTGACGCACTGGGCGGACAGATGGGTATCGTGACCGACAAAACCGCCATACAGTTTAGAATGCTCAACATCGGTAAGGGACCTGCCGTATGGAGCCCACGTGCCCAATGCGACCGCGGCAAGTTTATCTGGGAATGGAGAACCATCCTCGACCACACCGACCATCTCGACATCTGGCAAGACCAGGCCGACGAACTGCTCGTTGCCAACGGCGAGGCCATCGGCGTGCGCACCATCTGGGGAGCCGAGTTCTACGCCAAGAGCATCATCATCACTGCCGGCACTTTCCTGAACGGACTGATGCACGTGGGAAGAAAGATGGTAGAAGGTGGAAGATGTGCAGAACCTGCCGTGCACCACTTCACCGAGAGCATCACCCGATGGGGAATCACATCGGCAAGAATGAAAACCGGAACACCGGTGCGCATCGACAAGCGGAGCGTTCACTTCGAAGACATGGAGGAGCAGCCGGGCGACATCGACTTCCATCAGTTCTCATACATGGGCAACCATCGTGTGCTGAAGCAACTTCCTTGCTGGACTTGCTACACCAATAATAAAGTACACGAGATTCTGAAAAGCGGGCTCGACGATTCACCTTTATATAATGGCCAGATCCAGAGCACCGGTCCCCGCTACTGCCCGAGCATAGAAACCAAGCTCGTCACCTTCCCCGACAAGCAGCAGCATCCGCTCTTTCTGGAGCCGGAAGGCGAAGATACGAACGAGATGTACCTGAACGGATTTTCTTCGAGCATGCCGATGGACATCCAGCTGAAGGCACTGCACGAAATCCCGGCTCTGAGAGATGCGAAGATCTACCGACCAGGTTACGCCATCGAGTACGATTACTTCGACCCTACCCAACTGAAGCATACGCTGGAGTCGAAAATCATCAAGGGTCTCTTCTTTGCCGGACAGGTGAACGGAACCACCGGTTACGAGGAGGCAGGCGGTCAGGGCACCGTAGCCGGAATCAACGCCGCCCTCCACTGCACGGGCGACAAGACTTTCGAGATGAAACGAGACGAGAGCTACATCGGCGTGCTCATCGATGACCTCACCACAAAGGGCGTGGATGAACCTTACCGAATGTTCACCTCAAGAGCCGAATATCGCATCCTGCTGAGACAAGACGATGCTGATGCCCGACTCACCGAGAAGGCATACGAGCTGGGCATTGCCAAGCGCGACCGTTACGACTGGTGGTTGGAGAAGAAGGAAGCCATCGAAAGAATCATCGACTTCTGCGCCAACTATCCTATCAAGAAGGAAGAGATCAATCCGAAACTCGAAGCGCTCGGCACCACTCCGCTGCGTGCCGGCTGCAAGCTCATCGACCTGGTAGCCCGTCCGCATCTGAACCTTCAGAACCTCTCGGAGATTATCCCCGACTTGAAGGCAGCGATGGAAGCACCGGCAAACCGCAAGGAAGAGATTGCAGAGGCGGCGGAAATCAAGATGAAGTACAAGGGTTACATCGAGCGCGAGCGACTCATCGCCGACAAGATGCACCGTCTGGAGAACATCAGAATCAAGGGAAGATTCAAGTACTCGGAGATTCACGAAATTTCTACCGAGGGACGCCAAAAGCTCGAACGCATCGACCCTGAGACTTTGGCCCAGGCAAGCCGCATTCCGGGCGTTTCGCCAAGCGACATCAACGTGATGCTCGTGCTGATGGGAAGATAAGCCGGAAACATCGGCTGTTTCACCGCAAAAGAGTGCGAAACAAAGGATATCGCAGAATGTTTCACGTGAAACCAGCAAAACATAAAACATTTGATATTAAAGAACTTAGATTCTTTTGCATCAAGTAAATTGTGGCTAAAGTAAAACTTCAGCATTTTCGTGGAACAAAAGCGAAGAAAGAAGAAATATAGTATTAATTTTATAGTAAATAAGTAATGAACAATCAGCTATTATTAGACAATCTGCGTTGCATTCCAGATTGGCCTATCAAGGGTGTAAACTTCCGTGACGTGAGTACCCTTTTCAAGAATCCTGCATCTCTCAAGGAGATCTGCGACGAGATGTATGAGATCTACAAAGACAAGGGAATTACCAAGATTGTGGGCATCGAATCTCGCGGTTTCGTAATGTCTTCGGCACTCGCCATCCGTCTCGGAGCAGGCGTAGTTTTGTGCCGCAAGCCAGGTAAGCTTCCATGCAAAACCGTGCAGGCTAGCTACGCCAAAGAGTATGGCATCGACACCATCGAAATCCACGAAGATGCCATCAACGAGAACGACGTAATCCTCCTCCACGACGACCTTCTCGCCACCGGCGGAACCATGAAGGCAGCATGCGATCTGGTGAAGAAATTCCACCCGAAGAAGGTGTATGCCAACTTCATTATCGAGCTCGTAAACGAGAATTTCGAAGGTAGAAAAATCTTCGATGACGACGTAGAAGTATCAACTTTATTGCAGTTGTAATCCCATTTAGCGTTGCGGTTTCACGTGAAACCACAACGCTATTTTACCCTATTTTTAACCCATAACAAGATGACGAAACAAGAAAATGAGGAGCGATTGGCAAGGCTGAAAAACATAGTTTTGAGCATGCCGGAGAAGCCAGGAAGCTATCAATACTACGACGAAAACCATACGATTATATACGTGGGAAAGGCGAAAAACCTGAAGAGAAGAGTGTCTTCTTACTTCCATAAAGAGGTGGATAGATACAAGACTAAGGTGCTTGTTTCTAAAATTTTCGACATCTCTTATACCGTTGTAAACACCGAGGAAGATGCCCTTTTGCTGGAAAACAGCCTCATTAAAAAGTATAATCCAAGGTATAATGTTTTGCTGAAAGACGGCAAAACCTACCCTTCCATATGCGTTACGAACGAGTATTTTCCCCGCATTTTCAAGACCCGAAACATCAATAAAAAGGTGGGAACTTTCTTCGGTCCTTACCCTCATGTGGGCAGCATGTATGCCGTTCTGGAGGTTATCAAGAAGCTGTATAAACCCCGCACTTGCCGGTTTCCTATCACCAAAGAAGGCGTGGCGGAAGGTAAATACAAGCCCTGTCTGGAGTACCATATTCACAACTGCGGTGCCCCTTGCATCAACAAGCAGAGCTACGAGGAGTACCAGGAAAACATGCGCCAGGCACGTGAAATTCTGAAGGGAAACACCCGCGAAGTGAGCAAATATCTCTATGATTTGATGATGAAAAATGCCGAACTTCTGCGCTTCGAAATAGCCGAAGAATACAAGAAGAAGTACCAGTTGCTGGACGAATTTGAGGCAAAAAGCGAGGTGGTAAGCCATACCATTACCGACGTTGACGTCTTCACCATCGTGAATGATGACGCCATGAAGAATGCTTTCATCAACTATATTCACGTGAAAAACGGCACTATCAACCAGAGCTTCACCTACGAGTATAAGCGCAAGCTGGAGGAGAGCGACGAGGAACTTCTGATTACCGCCATACCGGAAATCAGAGAGCGTTTCCACTCTACTTCGAAAGAGATTATCGTGCCTTTCGAGATGGAATGGAAACTGAAAGATGCCATCTTCTTCGTGCCTCAGAGGGGCGACAAAAAGCACCTTCTGGAGCTCTCGGAAATGAACTGCAAGCAGTATAAATTCGACCGTCTGAAGCAGGCAGAAAAGCTCAATCCGGAGCAGAAACAAACCCGATTGATGAAGGAATTGCAGACGAAACTGAAGCTTCCAAAGATGCCTTACCAGATAGAATGCTTTGATAATTCCAATATATCGGGCACAGATGCCGTGGCTGGATGTATCGTATATAAAGGTATGAAACCATCAAGAAAGGACTATAGAAAATACAACATCAAGACGGTGGAAGGACCTGATGACTATGCTTCGATGCAGGAGGTGGTAAGACGCCGCTACAGTCGCATGATAGAGGAAGAAACTCCCCTGCCAGACCTTATCATCACCGATGGTGGAAAGGGACAGATGGAGGTGGTAAGAGAGGTGATAGAAGACGAACTGCACCTGGAAATCCCTATCGCAGGTCTTGCCAAGGACGACCGCCACCGCACCAACGAACTCCTCTACGGCTTCCCGCCACAAACCATCGCTCTACCACCAGAAAGCGAGCTTTTCAAGGTATTGACGCAGATACAGGACGAAGTACATAGATACGCCATCACCTTCCATCGTGACAAGCGCAGCAAGCACGCCCTGCATTCGGAATTAGACGATATCAAAGGCATCGGTCCTAAGGCAAAAGAGGCGCTCCTGAGCAAGTTTAAGAGCGTGAAAAAGATAAAAGAAGCACCACAGGAACAGCTTTCAGAGGTATTAGGACCTCATAAAGCCGAGATTCTTGCGAAATATTTCGCCGAAAAAGGCGAGAATATGAAATAAAAGTCGTATATTTGCAGTTGAATCTATGTAATAATTCAAGTTTCGTAAGTAGGCTTCACACGCCCTGAAAGGGCAGAAGTTCCAAGCCCAGGGCATCGCCCTGGGTACAACAGCAATCAGCAAGGCGCCCTGTAAGGGCAAAAGCTTTGTATGTTGCCTGGTACTACAGGGCGACAGGCTTGAATCCATCATTACCCAGGGCGATGCCCTGGGCTTGGAGCTTCTGCCCTTTCAGGGCGTGTGGGGAGGTACTTGCGAAAGTTCAGTATAATAATTATAAAATTCAAACAGATGAGAATAGTAATACAACGTGTCGGCCATGCCTCTGTAACCATCGAAGGAGAAGTGAAATCTGCCATCAAGCAGGGCTATCTGATCCTTCTCGGCGTTGAGGAAAGCGACACTTCAGAAGATGTAGATTGGTTGGTTAGAAAGGTCATAGGCCTTCGTGTTTTCGACGACGAAAATCACGTAATGAACCGCTCCATCATGGATGTAAACGGCGAGGTTCTGGTGATTAGCCAGTTCACCCTATTCGCCAGCTACAAGAAGGGAAACCGTCCTAGCTGGCTAAGAGCTGCCAAGCACGAAATCAGCGTTCCGCTCTATGAAGAGTTCTGCAAGAAGCTATCCGATGCACTCGGAAAGCCAGTAGGAACAGGCGAATTTGGTGCCGACATGAAGGTAGAATTACTGAATGATGGTCCTGTTACCATCATGATGGACACCCATAATAAGGAGTAAAAACTAAACATTCGAGAACAGATGGAAAAGATTTTAAAATATAAAAGTTGGTTCCTGGCTATAGGAATAATCATAACATTTACCTTTTCTCAAAGGTTCTTAAACAATCCATGGGCAGAATATGTTGGTGAAACCCTCGTTACCATTAGCTTGAATATGGAGTTCATCAGCGACAAAAGGGAGGATGGAAAAGTCGGTATCTACAACACTATTGCCGCTATATTCATCACTGGATTATGGCTATGTCAGACTTATTTCATAATTAAAGATTATCTGTTATGACTATAAAAGAAGCACAGGAAGCAGTAGATAAGTGGATTAAGGAATATGGCGTTCGCTATTTCAGCGAGCTTACCAATATGGCTTGTCTTACGGAAGAAGTAGGAGAACTGGCTCGTGTCATCGCCCGAACATACGGCGACCAGAGCTTCAAGAAGGGCGAAAAGCCTAACCTAGGAGAGGAAATGGCTGACGTTCTCTGGGTTCTCATCTGTCTGGCTAACCAAACGGGTATCGATCTTACAGAAGAGCTCCAGAAAAGCATCGACAAGAAGACCCAAAGGGATGCTGAAAGACATAAAAACAACCCGAAATTGAAGGAATAAAACGCCGAAATAATGGAAATAAAACACCGAAATTGAGGGAGTAAAATACCCGAAATTGAGGGAATCATATAAATAACTAAACTTTAATAATTAAAAAAGTAACATTAAGAATGAGCAGTATTAAAGAACAGGTTCTTGCACAGCAGGGACAGTATAGCGAGTCGGACGACAAGTACTTGTCTGTATTGAAACAGTATAATTGCGACCTCAACGACGAGGAAATCGCAGCAGAAGTGAAGAAGATTCTCGATGAGAAGGTAGCAGAGAATGAGACTATGGAGGTGAAGAAGTTCCTCTTCGGTAGCATCGAACTTACATCTCTTCATACAGAGGATACAGAGGAAAGCATCCTGAAGATGATTGAAAAGGTAAACCAGTTTGCCCACGATTATCCTGAGCTTCCTCATGTAGCAACCGTATGCACCTACCCTAACTTCGCTGGTCTTATCAGTCAGAGTCTGGAGGTTGATGGCGTAGAAATCGCCGTTGTAAGCGGTAATTTCCCTTCATCACAGACATTCATCGAGGTAAAGATTGCCGAGACAGCCATGGCTATCAAGGATGGCGCTACAGAGGTGGATATCGTAATGCCTGTAGGCAAGTTCTTCAGCGAGGATTACGAGGGTCTCTGCGACGATATCCAGGAGTTGAAGGAAACCTGCGGCGAGCATAAGATGAAATGTATCCTGGAAACAGGCGACTTGAAGAACTGCAGCAACATCATGAAGGCTTCTGTTCTTGCCATGTATGCAGGTTCTGATTACATCAAGACTTCTACAGGTAAGGAGAAGGTTTCTGCTACTCCAGAGGCTGCTTACGTGATGTGCCAGGCCATCAAGGCTTACTACGAGAAGACCGGTATTCAGATTGGTTTCAAGCCTGCCGGCGGCATCAATACTGTTCACGACGCAGTGGTTTACTACACCATCGTGAAGGAAGTTTTGGGCGAAAAGTGGCTGACCAACCAGTGGTTGCGCCTCGGCACATCCCGCCTTACCAACCTCCTATTGAGCGAAATCCTGGGTAAGGAAATCAAGTATTTCTAAAAGAAATAAGTTATAATCAATAGGTTACAGAAGCAAAAAGGGTTGATTCTCTCGGAGAATCAACCCTTTTTTATTCATTACGCTTTTCGTTCTATTACGAAATCCAAATACGCCTTCAAGGCATTATATACATCCCTATCCTCCACGTATGTATCGAGGAAATTCATCGCCTCGGCATGGAAATCCCACATACGCTTATCAGCATATTCTATACCGCCATTCTCCTTGGTAAATGACACCAGCTGAGCGATTTCCTCTGAAGAAATCTCACGTGATTTCACCTTTCTCGCCAGCTTCATCATCTCCTCATCGCCCGTTGACTTAAGTGCATAGATAACAGGCAGGGTCAGTTTGCCCTCCGTCATATCGTTGCCCGTTGGCTTACCAATCTCCTTGGAATCATAATAATCAAAGATATCATCACGAATCTGGAAAATGATGCCAAGATTCTGGCCAAATCGCTTGGCAGCAGTAACCTCTACGGCAGAAGCATTGGCCGATAACGCACCAATACCTGCACAAGCCTCGAAAAGAGCGGCAGTTTTCTGATTAATTACTTCATAATAAATCTCTTCTGATATTTCTTCATTGCTGATGCTATTCAACTGGAGAATCTCACCATTCGACAAGGTACGGCCCAACTCTGCCAGATAGCGAACAATCTCTTCTGAATGAGAATAAGATACATGAAGAAGAGCGGTTGATAAAATATAGTCGCCCACAAGTACGGCTACCTTATTATTATAGGTAGCATTCACACTAGCCTGTCCACGACGCTCGCCACTCTCATCAACCACATCATCATGAACCAGCGAAGCGGTATGAAGAAGCTCCAAACCAACAGCAGAATGTTGAGTTACGCTAGAAACCTTTCCAAAATTACGAGCCATCAGCAGGATAAGCATAGGGCGCATGCGCTTTCCAGCGCGCTGACGGATGTGGTCGAGCACCTGGGAAAGGAGGCCGTCACTGTGCATCAAAGACTTGTTGAACAAATCTACGAAATCTGCCAAATCTGCCTCAATTGGTTGTTTGATAAGTGATAAATAGTCCATTATTTTCGTTTAAACCTACTTAATTTCTGAAATTTGATACAAAATTAATGAATTATTCGTGAAATATCGCATTTTTTTAGTAATTTTACACCATAAAAATGAATATTATGGATAAATTGTTCCTTTTAGACGCTTATGCGCTCATTTATAGGTCGTATTACGCCTTTATGAAAGCCCCTCGAATCAATTCGAAGGGTCTTAATACTTCATGTGTCATGGGTTTCTGCAATACCCTTAACGAGATACTTACCAAGGAGAAGCCAACCCATATCGCGGTGGCTTTCGACCATGGTAAAACCTTTCGCCATGAGGCTTTTCCTGCTTACAAAGCTCAGCGAGAAGAGACTCCTGAAGACATCAAACTCTCGGTGCCTATCATCAAAAGTATACTCGAAGCATACCATATTCCCATCCTTCAGGTAGATGGTTTCGAGGCAGATGACATCATCGGAACCGTTGCCTTGAAAGCTGGAGAAAAGGGTATCGAAACCTACATGCTCACACCAGACAAAGATTATGCGCAGCTGGTTCGTGACAATGTTTTCATGTTCCGACCTCGCCATGGGGGTGGGTACGAAAAACTCGGAGTTGAAGAGATTGAAGAAAAATACAGCATCGCTTCCCCACTCCAGGTCATCGACCTCTTGGCGCTGATGGGTGACTCTGCCGACAACTTCCCTGGCTGTCCAGGCGTTGGAGAGAAAACTGCCATCAAACTGATTAGCGAGTTTGGAAGTGTTGAGGGATTGATTGAGAACTCATCAAAAGTGAAAGGCAAACTTCGCGAAAAGGTAGAAGGTGCCGTGGAAGATATCAAGATGTCGAAATTCCTGGCAACCATCAGAACCGATGTTCCTGTGGATTTGAAGATGGACGACTTGAAGTTGACTGAGCCAGACAACGCCAAACTAGACGAAATCTTCACCGAACTGGAGTTTAAGTCGTTCGCCAAGCGAGTTCTTAAAAAACCTCAAAAGGTGCAAACAAACCCTACAGGAGAGCTCGATTTATTTGGCGCACAGCCAAGCGATGGGCAGGAAGAGCAAAAAAACACGAGTTTTGAGACCATTAAAACAACTTCTCATACATACAAACTCGTTGAAACAGAAGAAGATGCACGCAATCTTTATGATTATTTAATTACAAAGAAAATTCTCTGTTTAGATACAGAGACCACTTCTACCTCTGCCATCGATGCAGAATTGGTAGGTTTGAGCTTTGCCGTTGAGGAGAAAGAGGCATTCTACGTAGCAATTCCAGCAAATCGTGAAGAAGCCTTAAAATTCGTAAACATATTTAAACCGCTCTACGAGAACCCTGAAATCCTGAAAGTGGGACAAAACATCAAGTACGATTACGAGGTGTTGATGAACTACGGAGTAGAGATACAGGGAAAGATGTTTGATACAATGCTCGCCCACTACATCATCCAGCCAGAGCTTTATCACAACATGGACTATCTCGCCGAAGTCTTCCTCAACTACCAGACTGTTCACATCGAAGAGCTGATAGGCCCGAAGGGCAAGAACCAGAAGTCGATGCGCGACCTTGCCCCATCTGAAGTTTACGAGTATGCAGCCGAGGATGCCGACATCACATTGAGATTGAAGAATGTGCTCGAACCAAAGCTCAAGGAGATAGAATGCGAGGATCTGTTCTGGAATGTAGAGATGCCATTGGTGCCTGTACTTGCCCACATGGAGATGAATGGCGTGTGCATTGATACAGAAACATTGAAGGATACTTCCAATAATCTTACCAATCGTCTTACAGAAATCGAACATCATATCTATGAGTTGGCAGGCGAATCTTTCAACATCTCTTCTCCTCGACAAGTAGGAGAAATTCTCTTCGAAAAGATGAAGATTGTGGAAAAGCCGAAGAAGACGAAGACGGGACAGTATGTAACCAGCGAAGAGGTTTTGCAGCAGTTGCGCAGCAAGAGTCCTATCATCGATGAGATATTGAACTACAGAGGATTGAAGAAGCTTCTTGGCACCTATATCGATGCTCTTCCAAAGCTTATCAACCCTCGAACCGGTCATATTCACGCATCGTTCAACCAAGCCATCACAGCCACAGGCCGTCTCTCTTCAAGCGATCCGAACCTGCAGAACATACCTGTGAGAGATGACGATGGCAAGGAGATAAGAAGATGTTTCATCCCAGAGCCAGGATGTCTATTCTTTTCTGCGGATTACTCACAGATAGAGCTTCGCATCATGGCACATCTGAGTGAAGATGCCAACATGGTAGAGGCATTCCGCGAAGGTTCGGATATCCACGCCGCCACAGCAGCCAAGATCTGGCACGAAGACATCAAGGACGTGACCGATGCCCAGAGAAAGAAGGCAAAGACCGCCAACTTCGGTATCATCTACGGCATCACCACCTTCGGTCTTGCCCAACGCATGAACATCGAGAACAAGGAGGCGAAGCAAATCATAGAAGATTACTTCCGCACCTTCCCTGGCGTTCAGGCTTATATGGAAAAGTCGAAGGAGATGGCAAGAGCCAAGGGATACGCCGAAACCCTCTTCCACCGCCGTCGCTATCTGCCGGATATCAACAGCAAGAACGGCACCGTGAGAGGATTCGCCGAGCGCAATGCCATCAATGCCCCTATCCAGGGTTCTGAGGCCGACATCATCAAGGTGGCGATGGTACGCATCTTCAACCGCTTCAGAAAAGAAGGCATCAAGAGCAAGATGATCATTCAGGTGCACGACGAGCTCAACTTCTCCGTCTATCCAGAAGAGAAAGAACAGGTGGAGAAAATTGTGGTAGAAGAAATGCAGAATGCCTACAAGCTCAGCGTGCCACTGGTGGCAGATGCCGGTTGGGGCAAAAACTGGCTTGAAGCGCATTAATTTAATACAAAATAAACACAAAAATGCTGCAAAAGGTATATTTTTTATCCTTTGGCAGCATTTTTTTACGTAAAAGGTTCCTCCTTTCTTATTTTTTTTGTAAATTTGTCGCAAGAATCTATCAGGCAGAGGCATCAAAGAGAAAAAAGGACCTCAATACATCAAGTATACCAGATTCATATTCTCTGCCTTTGGACAGAAAGTAATATAATAATAATGATAAATTTCAAGCTTATGAAACATCTATTTTTCTCAGTAGGTTTGCTTTGCCTCATGGCAGCACCTATCAGTGTATCTGCTCAAGCACAGAGCACTAAGGACTTACTTAAAGAGCGTAAAGAACTTGTAAAGGCATCTAAGGCTGAACTTAACGCAAAGGCAACAAAAGCCGCACAGAAAGAGGCTAAGAAATTGAAGAAGGAAGGTTGGCAATCAGCTCCAGGAGCACTCCCATTGGAGAAGCAGCTCGACAAGTCATACCTCATGCAGATGGAGTATGATGAGTCTATGTACCCAAAGTACCTGATGGGCGAGGCAATGAGCATTGGCGAGAACTATGATGGTGCCAAGATGCAGGCCACAGAATTGGCTAAGCAGAACCTGGCTGCACAGATTCAGACAGAGGTTTCAGCTCTCGTAGACAACTCTGTTGCCACACAGCAGCTCGCTATGGAAGAAGCTGTTACCGTGACCAAGAGTATCATGGCCAGCAAGAGCCTCATCGTACAGAGCATCGGTAGAACCATCACCGTGGTAGAGTGCTTCCGCACCTTGAAGAACAAGAACAAGGAGGTGCTGGTACGCATCGCTTACAACGGAGAGATGGCTAAGGCTGCAGCTAAGCAGGCTATCCGCCAGAGCCTCGAAAACGAGAGCAGCGAGCTGCACAAGAAACTTGATAACGTTTTGGGAACAAAATAAGTAGATAATGAAAAAAACAACATTTGCAATAGCATGGTTGTTAGGATGTACACTCGGCCTCTCTGCACAGGAGGCCGAGACTCCTAAACCCCATGATACAAAAATAAAATTAAGCAATACAGCCGACGGTTTTGCCAACTATTATAGCGGCTACTACTATTACCATGGTGGAGAAATCTTCAACATGCGTAACTACCCTATGTTTGCCGGTAATAAGATCAGCTCACTTCGCATCAATCCTTCAGGCACATCTTACGCCTTCATCGACAACAAGAAAGATAAGAACAGCGTAGATGTATACAGCCTCATCTATAAGGATACAAGACAGGGAAAAGTAGGTACCACCAAGTTGTTCAAACCGCTTGCCATCTGCTATTCTCCAGATGCCAAATTCCTCTATGTGATGGGATCTGACAAGAAGATTCATATCTACACCACCCGCAAGACACAGGAGGTTAAGAACTTCGATGTAAACGAGACAGCATCTCGCCTTGATGCAAGCCCTAACGGATTCTTCCTCATAGCTAGCTCCGCAAACAAGATACAGGTCATCAACATGGAAAACCAGAGCGTGAGAACCACCATCGACCTGAAGGCTGAACTGAAGGACATTGCCTTCTCTTCCAACAGCAAGCAGATGGCTGTACTCACAGCAGATGGAACCTGCGATGTATATGATACTAAGACTTTCAAGGTGAGCAAGCATTTTGATGCTATGGGCATCGCCGAAAAGTGCTACTTCCACCCAGAGAACAAATACCTGGCTATCGTTACCGGTGAACAGCGCGTGGCACTCCTCAACCTGCTCAACGACGATGACCGCCAATATATTGACGCCAAAGATGCCGGCATCAAGTATATCAACTTCACAAAGAATGTGAAGAACGAGTTCTATCTTGTTTATGCCACCAGCAACGGTATCACTTTTACCCCTGTGGGCTTCCTCTCTCCTAACCGTCAGGAAAAACTGAAGGATGAGTTGAACAGCCGCATGGACGAGTGGATGAAGCAGATGGACGGTGAGTCGCTCGACGACTACAAGGTACGTGTCAACGAGCAGACCCGTCTCAACCAGATGCGCCTCTTCGAGACAGAAATTGCTACCAACATGGCTGAGAATCTGTTGACATCATCAGACGTGAAACTCGGTAACTACAACGCCGACATGAACATGTTGACCCTCGATTTCAACAACATGCCAAGCATTTACCTGACCGTGCCTGCAAGCGAATTGGAAGGCATGGACGTAAGCAACCTGGAATTCACCAACACCAAGTACGGCTTGAATGATAAGGACGAATTCGAGCTTGTCTATACCGAGGTTGTGAACAAGAAGACAGGAAAGAAGTACGTGTTCGACAATACCGAGCGTAAGTCGCTGGCTTTCTTGGAGTCTGACGATAACTTCGTTCCATTCGAGCAGTTGCAAGGTGCCAAGATGGAAGAGCTGAAGCTGGAAGAAATCAAGAACAAGATCTTGAAGAACGCCCAGGAGCAGAACGTCATCTCCGACCATACCAAGATTGATGTACATACCAAGGTGGTAAACGGCACAGATGCATCGGGTAAGAACATCTTCAACTATGATGTGGATGTATCTTATACTGTTGACGAGGCATTCTCTGCAAAGGATGACTTTGCACCAGGCAAATTCAAGGCAGAAGAATCTAACGCCGCACAGGCTATGCTCGCCATTGTGAAGAAGGCTCTCGAAGAGGACTTCTCCAAGTATATGGTAGCAGGAAAGCAGGTGAAGGTGCAGATTACCGGTATGGCTGACGCCTTGCCATTCAGCCGCACTGTGGCATACGACGGCTGCTACGGCGACTTTGACCAGGAGCCTGTTCACAAGAATGGTGAGTTGAGCAATATCACCGTGACCAAGGCTACCGGTATCAGCCAGAACGAGCAGTTGGCCTACTTACGTGCCATGGGTGTGAAGAACTACATGGAGCAGAACATTCCTGAACTCCAGAAGATGAAAGCCGACTACGACACTTACATTGAGGTTTCAGAGAACAAGGGTGGCGAATACCGCCGCATCGGTGTGAAGTTCACCTTCATCAACGCATTCTAGGATTATTGCCATAAACCATTTTCCAAGAATGGGGTTGAAACCTAATTAAAATGCAATTAATGCATTCTTAATGATATTATACATATTATATAATTATAATGAAGAAAATATTTATTGCAATATCTATATTACTCTTATCGTCGGGCAGCAAACTGGCTGCCCAGACGATAACTGAATCTAATGAGGCGTACAGAGAGTTTGTGCAGATAGCCAACAAGGATGGCGACAAGACTCAGATGTACGACGCACTTTACCGTTGCTATACAGCAACTTATGCCATAGTCACTCACTCTGAGAAGACTAGCGCCGAATATACACAGGCGATATACAACATGAAGAATCTCATCCCATTCCTGCCTAATGCGGCTGCTTACAACAGCAACAACCAAAGCGTGGGAAATGCCATCAAGTTTGCGCGTGCCTACGTAGATGTAGTCAGCTTGCCAGACTTTGCCGATGGGGGATACACTACTCAAAACGCATATTCACAGCTCTCATACTTCGCAGCTGCCAACCTGGTAAACCGCCGACAGTATGAGGAAGCCATACCATATCTGCAAGCCTATCTCCGCTCAGGCGACGAAAAGTATCGCAAGTCGGTATTCATGAACCTGATCAAGGCATGCGCCCAGTCAAACAAATACCAGCTTGCCGTCATCACATTGGAGCAGGCATCAGATAACTATCCTACCGACTATGACATCGTATCGTCGGCAGTGAACCTGTGCATTGACCACAAGGACAATGCCAACCTGCAGAAGTTCGTGGGCAAGGGTCTTGCCCTTCGTCCTGATGATGAAACCCTGCTCAATATCCAAGGAAAGCTTTATGAAGAAGGACACAACTTCGAACAGGCACTGGATATCTACAAGAAACTGCAAGTAGTTCATCCAAAGGCACTTGATGTGTTGAAACATCTCGCCATCAACAACTACAACATTGGTGTACAGAACTACAACAAGACCCTGGAGTTGAAGGAGAAAGATCCACATATCAAGAGTTTGCAGGAAACGTCTAAGGAATACTTCACCTATGCCGTGGGCCATCTCAAGAATATCATCATCAGCGACCCGCTGTCGCTGAAATATACCCAGGCACTCGCCGTGGCATACAACTGCATCGGCGACAAGGAAAACTTCAATATCATCAACAACAAGTTGGCATCATTGGGTGGAGGCAAGATTGAATCAAACTTCATCCCTCAACTCATAGAGTTCAATGGCGAAGTGAAACCATCCATCGCTGCCGTTGCCACACAGCAACAGAGCATAGACGGCGACTCACAGGCCAAAGAAGAAGAAAAGGGAATCCCAGCATATTCAGCATTCGCCATTCCATTCATCGAGAACCGCATCGACAAGTGGCAGCAGAAAGACAGCTACGAAACCCTGGATGAATATCGTGCCCGCATGACCGAAAAGAACCGCGACGCCAAGATTCAGGAGATGCAGAAACTGGCTCAGCAGGAATACATCAGCAAGTATGAATCGAGAGTGAACCTGCGCCATCTGGAATTGAAGCCATACGATGCAGATCACGAAGTGTTCCTGGTAACATCACCAGACGTTGGTGAAATGGTGGTTCCGGTGCCAAGAAGCAACAACGAGGCACGCATCTTCGCTTCCAACTGGAACGGAATGCAGTTTAAGAATCCTAAGTACTTCATCGACAAGGACCACCTGGCACTCGCCCAGCTCACCATCATCACCCCATCGGGCAAGGAATATCACTACGATAACGCAGCTGCGCTCAACTACACAGCTACCAACGTAGAGGTACACTTCGACCCTATCAATGCAGGAATGCTGGCAGCCAATACCAATAATGCCAACAAGCAGACCATACAGCAGCAGAACGTGAAGTTGGGAACATCGGATGTGGATGAGAACATTCCAGAGAATCCTACAACCAACAACAAGACCTTTGCCGTAGTTATCGCCAACCAGAACTACACCAACGTAGCCGGCGTACCATTGGCACTGAACGATGGTCTTGCCTTCTCCAAGTATTGCGAGAAGACGTTGGGAATGCCTGCCGAAAATGTGCGCTACTATGCCGATGCCTCTTACGGAACCATGCTCCGCGCCATCCGTGACATCAAGAACATCGCAAGCGCCTTCAATGGCGACATCAACATCGTGTTCTACTATGCCGGACATGGTATTCCAAACGAGGCAACCAAGGATGCATACCTGCTGCCTACCGATGCCGATGGCACACAGACAGAAGGCTGCTACTCACTCAACAAGCTCTATACAGAGTTAGGCTCAACCAAGGCTAAGGAAATCGTGGTATTCCTCGATGCCTGCTTCAGCGGTTCCAAGCGCGAGGAAGGCATGCTGGCTTCAGCCCGTGGTGTAGCCCTGAAGGCAAAGCAGGAAGACCCTCGTGGCAACATGGTGGTATTCAGTGCTGCATCAGGCGACGAGACCGCCTTTCCATATTCAGCCAAGGGACATGGCCTCTTCACCTACTATCTCCTGAAGAAACTGCAGGAGAGCAAGGGAGATGTGAACCTCGGCGAACTGAGCGACTATATCTCGGAGAATGTGAAGCAGCAATCGGTGGTTATCAACCGCAAGGTGCAAACCCCAACAGCTACTCCTTCTACCTGGATTGCTACAGGATGGAAAGAGATGACTCTGAAGAAATAGTGACAGGTAATCATAGCAGATAATATCTAAAATCAGCAATTATGAGACATTATATTTTCTTGATGATATGGATGCTCCTGGGCGTGGCTTCATCCGGCTATGCCCAGAAGACTAAAAAGGTGCATGGCGAGTACATCTACCACGCACCTGAAAACGTCTCTATAGAGCAAGCCAGACAAACGGCATTGAGCCGTGCGCAGATTCAGGCACTGGGCGATGAATTCGGCACCGTGGTGGCACAACATAATGCCACCTTGATGAACAACACCAATGGCTCTACCCATACCGACTTCACCTCGCTGAGCAGCAGCGACGTAAAGGGAGAATGGCTCGAAACCATCGGTGAACCCAAGTACGAGATAAGCTACGAGCAAGGTATGCTGGTAGTGAAATGCTCTGTAACCGGCAAGGCACGTGCCATTGTGGCAAAGCAAAACAACTATGTGGCAAAGATTCTCTGCAACGGCATAGAAGACCGTAACGAAGGTGAAAACTTCAAGAGCGGAGATGATCTCTATCTGGCTTACCAGAGTGCTACCAAGGGCTATCTCGCCGTCTATCTGATAGATGACAACAAGAATGCCTATTGCCTGCTGCCATACCAATCATCAAAAGATGGAAAGGTGGAGGTAGATGCCAACACCCGTTACGTATTCTTCAACCAGAAAACGGCTCAGCCGCTGTTTAATTCTTCTGATGTTGATGAATATACCATGACCTGCGATAAGGCGTCTGAAACGAATTATATCTACATTATCAGCTCTCCTAATCCTTTTATCAAGGCGATAGATAATGCCGTGGAAGGATTGCCAAGAGAATTGAAGTATGATGATTTCCAGAAATGGCTCTCCAAGAACCGCACAGCCGACAAGGATATGCAGGTGGAGATTAAGACGATTGTCGTAAAGAAATAAGTGGATTTACCGATAAAATTCAGGAATAGGAACAAAATGAAGAAGCCCGGGACATTTGCCCCGGGCTTTTTTATTTTATGATTTCAAGTACGATGAATACATTACAACTTTCTGATTACAGATTCCAACTGCTCACCTAATCCGATGGTATAACCCTGAGAGAGGAATACCACTCTATTGAAGGTATCAGAGATGGTGAAGATAGGCAACAGGTTCTTGTTCTGAAGCTTCATGTTCTCTACCATTTCCTTGCGGCAAGAGCCATCCTTGTCAATACCGAAAATGATGTTCTTTGGCAAGCCAGGGAACTCGGAAATTCTGAACTTCTTGGCAGATGCCTCATCCTCGAACAAGAGAACGATAGGACGATTCCACTTATCAAATACCTGTGCCACCTTGGCGATGTCCTTCAAGGCATGATTGGTTGGCTCCTGACCTACACCAATCAATCCCATCACGAAGTAACCACGACCAGTCTGACTCAAGAGACTTACCTCCTGATTGCTTGGCAAAAGGATGAACTTCGACTCAGAATTGAAATTACCCTTCACGGTAATCTCAGTCTCAGAACTGCGCAAATGCATCTCTACCTGGGTGGTTGCCCCCTGCTTTACATGGAACATCTGCATTTCTGCAAGCACGCCACCATTAGCCAATCTGGTGCCTGATACCAGCGCATAGTCGCCTTCATCCAAGTCAACACCATTCTTAAATGTATTGCTCCAGGTGCATCCTTCCTCAGGATATTCCAGAAGAGATGTTGAACCATCGGCATTGATGCGATGGATGGTGAAGTGACTATAGTACTTAGGATCATCCACGGCACCATTATCCGCATATCCCATCACGAACTTACCCTTGGCAGAAGCCTCCTGGGTAGCATTCTCGAAATCTACATCAACCCACTCGCCACCCTTGTGGTTCTTGTATTGAGTCTTCTTGGTTACAGCATCCACCTGAGCCTCGATGCCCAAGCTTCTGGCCACATCCACAAAGAATACCTTGCGGGAACGTTCGTCTGTAAGGCGAGAGCGATATACGCCGATAGGAGTCTGAGCTATCTGCAACGCCTTCTTATCAGGATTAATCCTGATGTTCTTCTTCACCCACTCTACCAAGAGACTAGGATTGTTCTTGAACGTCTCCTGCTTCTTGGCAAATTCCTTCTCAAAGAACTGCTTGAAAGGAGTGATAATCATCTCGTTTTCCACACGTGGTGATAACTCGTCGCTCTTGGCATTGAAGTTATCCTCCAGAATATCCATCTGCACATCTCGCAAGTCCTTGGCACTCAATGTAGAGAGCAAGTTGATGGCTCTATCCAGACGATTCTGATGCTGCACCAGGAAACTGAGGATAACCTTGTGATTTCCACTAGATGCCACCAGGAAATCTATCATCTTCTGAGCTTTGGCTGAGATTTTCCCGTTTGCATCCGATGCAGTAAGCTTCTCACCCTTAGCAGCCAGGAAAGTTACACCATTTCTGGTAATATTCTGCTCCTCTATCAATCCGTTTGCCTTCAGAGTAGCCAGCGCACTCTCCTTATTAAAGAAGGTGGCAAGATAAGCGTGGCGGATAGAATCCTCATAGGCAAAGCGCTCCAGGTTCTTGGCTCTTGCTTCTGGCGAAACCTCAGGAATATTGGCACGCTCTGGAGGAGGAACGATATCGAAAGAATCGCGGAAGAATACTTCCTTCTGCATGGCATCTGCTCCAACCTCATGGTTCAAGCGGATAACGATGTTCTTATCCTTACCGAAGGATGCCTTGGCAAAGCCATACTTGCCACCCTTGGAAGCCCAGATCATCATGTCGCCCTTACCTGCCGAAAGGAAGGTCTTTCCATCTGCCACGGTATATTTGGTTACCACGGTGCAGAACTCCGCATAGTTGTATATCTTGAAATCCACTCTTGCACCATCCACAGGGTTGCCTGCTTCATCTTCGATAGAGAAATCGATGCGGGCAGAAGAACCATAGTTGTCGATGAGATTGATTTCGGTATAGTTAGAGGTGCGGAGCATCACTTCCTCAGGACCATTATAATCGCCGAATGCCTTGGTGTGCATCAGCATGGCACGAGAGGCAGGAGCATTAAACCAAGCCAGGTTCAACACAGCTTCAGGCTCGCAGGCGCCCAGGAAATACCAGGTTCCATCTGCCCAAGCCTCAACCCAGGCATGGTTATCGTCGGTATGTGCCCAACGAGGGGTATAAACCTGACGTGCAGGAATGCCGATGGCTCGCAAGGCTGCCACGGTGAAAGTACTCTGCTCGCCACATCGTCCGTAAGCCGAACGGATGGTAGAAAGCGGCGCTGAGGTTCTGCCGTCGGAAGGCTGATAAGTTACCAGCTCGTGACACCAGTGGTTCACCTCGAGGATGGCTTCCTTCATTCCCAATCCCTTTACACGCTCCTTCAATTCCTTGAAGAACACCATGCGTGAATTATCCAGGTTCTCATTGTTGATGCGGACAGGCAGAACGAAATGACGGAAGAGCAGCTCTGGTACCTTATTACCCCAAGCCATCTGGTTGCGTGCCTCGAAACTGGTGCGCACATTCTCCAGGAAGAAGCTGGTAGGATAGTCGGTGACATCAGCCACAGGCATGTAGGCATAGAGGAACTGCAAGGCACCCTGCTCATCAGCAGTAGCTTTCTGCTGCTTGAGCATCTTCTGGTCGTAAAACTGCTTACCTACCAGGTTAACCTTCTGCTTAAAGGCTGTTTCCACCTTTGTGCGATAAGCTGCATCGGTAATGAAATGATCATTTGCCGCCATCATTGTCTGCCAAGAGGCTAAAAACACAACGGCGAACATTACTAAAAATTTTCTCATTGTTAGTTAGCTTTTTAATTTCTATTACTATAATCCAGTTAATATATTGATATTTCGATTTAAACTTTCTGCAAAAATAATGTTTTTTTTCGAAATAATGGCTATCACAAAAGAAAAAATGTTATCTTTGCAGAAAAATTCGAAAAATCAAGCAAAAAAAGAAAAGAATTAGCAAGAAATCAAGTAACTAAATGGAAAGAAGAATTAAAGACTATGAACAGAGACGATTTTAAGTTTGAAATATGCGCCAACAGCGTAGAGAGCTGTCTGGCTGCACAAGAAGGCGGTGCCAACCGTGTGGAACTATGCGCAGGCATACCTGAAGGCGGAACTACCCCTTCGTATGGCGAAATAAAAGTGGCGCGCAAGTTATTGAACGAGACCAAGCTCCATGTCATCATCCGTCCTCGCGGTGGTGATTTCCTCTATACTCCATTGGAGATTGAACGCATGGAGGAAGATATCCGCCTTTGCCGGGAACTCGGCGTGGATGGTGTTGTCATCGGATGCCTTACAGAAGATAGCGAAGTGGATATGGAGGCGAATCGCCGTCTCGTGGAATTGGCAAAAGGTGATAGCGAATTAAAGCCGATGAGCGTAACCTTCCATCGTGCATTCGACCGTGCAGCCAATCCTCAGAAGGCTTTGGAAGATATCATCTCCCTGGGTTGCGACCGCATCCTTACATCGGGTCAGCAACCCAAGGCTGTAGAAGGTGTGGCTCTTCTTGCAGAACTCAAGAAGATAGCAGCAGGCCGCATCATCCTCCTTGCCGGCTGTGGTGTGAACGAGGATAACATCCGCACCATCTTCGATGCCACCGATATTCACGAATATCACTTCTCGGCAAGAGTTAATGTACCTAGCAAGATGAAGCAGCTCAATACCAATGTATACATGGGCGCAGAAGGAGTCGATGAAGCCAACTCGCCAGTTACCTCGGCAGAAAGAGTGAAGCAAACCATCGCCAACCTTTTGGACTAAAGTTAGCCAATCTTTTGGGTTAAAGTTTTCCAACCCATAAAAAAGTGTCGCAATCTCTTGAAAACATAGAGATTACGACACTTTTCCAATATATTATTCACACTAGTCTAGAGTGCGATTTCCACAACCTTATCCATTTCTGTAGGAACCTCACCGAGATTCAAAACCACACCACCTTCGCACTTCTGAATCTTCACAGGTTTCTTGCTGGCAAAATCGAAAGCCTTCTTCACCTTCTGGTTTCCAAGAGGCAGGAAGAGGCTCTTATCCTTCAGGTTCAGGATATGAACGAAGAGACGATTGCCCTTCTGGGTGGTAACACCCCAATCATGAGGAGCCACGATGCCGCCACGGGTACCATAGATAGTCTCGCCATAAGTTTTCATCCACTCTCCCATCTCTGCCAAACGCTCCAAGGCAACAGCAGGAAGCTCGCCATCTGGCTGAGGGCCGATGTTCATCAGCAGGTTGGCATTCTTACCAGCCGCATTCACCAGATAATGAACCAGCGTCTTGGTAGACTTATAATCCTGGTCGGTAATCTTATAACCCCACATTCCGTTCATGGTCTCGCAGGTTTCCAGAGGCAGGCGGCTGATGTCCTGTCCCGACAATCCTGCCTTATTCTCTCCAGGAAGGTCGCGCTCGAATGCCTGTACATCCTCACCCTCGAAAGGAGCTGAATGGTGGTTGTTGACAATCAGGCAGCCTGGCTGCAGGCGATGGATAAGCGCATACTGCTCTGGCAACTGCCAGTCGAAGTTAGGGTTCTGATCCTGATCCCACCATCCATCAAACCAGATACATCTCACCTTGCCGTAGTTGGTAAGAAGCTCTGTAAGCTGGTTGTTCATAAACTGATAGTAGCTCTTCCAGTTACCCTCAGGGTTAGGGCGACCTGTACCTCTACCCGTTCTTCCCCAAACAGCATCCTCACGATACCAGTCGATGTGAGAATAATAAAGGTGCAAAGCGATGCCCTGCTTGTGGCACTCATCCGCCAGTTCCTTCACGATGTCGCGACGGAAAGGAGTTCCATCTACAATATTATAATCAGAATACTTGGTCTTGAACATAGAGAAACCCTCGTGGTGGCGAGTGGTGAAGCAGATGTACTTGGCACCCGAAGCCTTGATGGCAGCCACCCATTTGGCAGCATCAAACTTAGAAGGATAGAAACCGCCAGCCAGCTTGGCATACTCCTTATAGTTCAAATCCTTGTTGGTCATTGTCCATTCACCGGTGGCGAGCATACTGTACAATCCCCAATGCAGGAAGATACCGAACTTATCATCCTGGAACTGCTTTCTAGATTCCAAGTTCTCTGGAGAAGGCTGATAATGCTGAGCCTTAGACTTGTTTTCCTTGGCAGCATCTTTAGTAACGATAGCGTTAGCCGTCAGGCAAGAGCAACCCAAAGTAAGGATTGCAGCACACAATTGTGACTTAAAATTCATTTTAATTCCCATAATTAAATTGTTACAGTTAGTTATTATGGTGCAAATATACAACTTTTTTTTCAGAGCAAAGAGATAAAATCCGAAAAAGTCTATTTTCAGATAAAAAAAGCTCCGTAATGATGGCTCTCCTTTGTCCTTGAAGAAGCATTCTATGTTATAAGACTTTAAATTAGATAATAAAATTGTAATTTTTTCAATTTTATTTGGAGATAAGAAAAAATAGTTGTATCTTTGCAGTAGTTATCAGACGAATAGGCAGAAAAGCCTTCTGATAGAGAGTGAAAGAACAAGATTATTAATATCAAAGAAAGAAAGGAACATTATGAAGAAATATATTTGCGACGTATGTGGTTGGATTTATGATCCAGAAGTAGGAGATCCAGAGGGCGGCATCGCTCCAGGTACAGCATTTGAAGATATCCCGGATGATTGGGTTTGCCCTCTTTGCGGAGTAGGCAAGGAAGATTTCAGCCCTGTAGAGGAATAAGGCTCTTTTGGAGGAATCACCCGAAGGAAATCCTCATAAAGGAATCATCTGAATGAAATGCCTGATATTCAGGCAACACATTCATAAAATAATAGGAGGAACCATTATGACAAAAGTTAGAGAAATCTACCGCTGCCAGATTTGTGGCAATGTAGTAGAAGTTGTAAACCCAGGAGCCGTGCTCAGTTGCTGTGGCGAGCCGATGAAGCTGATGAAGGAAAACACCAGTGATGGCGCCAAAGAGAAGCACGTGCCTGTGATAGAACCTATCGAGGGCGGTTATCGCGTAACAGTAGGAAGCGTGGAGCATCCGATGCTTCCAGAGCATTACATCCAGTGGATTGAGTTGCTCACCCCTACCGATGTGCTTCGTCACGAGTTGAAGCCAGGCGAAAAGCCAGAGGCTATCTTCCTGACCAACGCAGAAGCCAAGGATGTTACGGCTCGAGAATACTGCAACCTTCACGGGTTGTGGAAGGGGGTAATTGAAGGATAAAAACCATCATACTAACAAAAGGTCTCATGTTGTCTTCCCAATGTAGGGAATATGACGTGAGACCTTTTTAACTTTATTTACATCTCGTTTCTTACCACATTCGCCAAGAAATATCTATCTTTGCCGACAAAACGCTATAGATGATGAGAAGAATATGGAATAATCTTACATCAATATCCTTGCTGACAGCATTATTCACCTGTATCTGTCTGATTTCCTGTTCACAAGACAAAACAGCAGAAACCCTGCGCTCCGCCTACTATTGGAGTACAACATGGCAGATGGACAGCAGCAAGATGAACTTCATCCAGAAACACCATATCAAGCGACTCTACGTTAGATTCTTTGATGTGGTAAGGGATGCTGATGGAGAAATCATGCCCAATGCTACCCTGCAATTTGATACAACCGAAGAGAATATGACAGCCGAAGAAAAGGAGAAAGAATCTCTGATGCCGAAAGGAATGGAGATTATCCCCGTTGTCTATATCGTGAACGACTGTTTCAAAGCAAAAACCAAGACGAATCCTATCAGCAGCGACAAGTCGGACAGGAAATCTTCAGATGAAACACCCCGGCAACTCGCAGATAAGATTCTGAACCGCATCCTTCAGATGAACGAAGCCAATGACATCGAGAACGTAAAGGAGATTCAGATAGACTGCGACTGGACAGCATCAACGCAAGAAGCCTATTTTGAATTCCTCCATTATTTAAAGGAGAAAGCCAAAGACAAGCAGATACAGCTGTCAGCCACCATCCGGTTACACCAGCTCTCGATGACCCCACCCCCTGTGGATAGAGGCATCCTGATGATGTATAATACGGGCGATGTAAAACAGCTAAGCTGCCAAAAGCCGATACTCGACATGAAGGATGTGGCTCCTTACATCCAGCATCTGAGCAGTTATCCGTTACCGCTTTCTGCCGCCTATCCACTCTTTAGCTGGCGAGTCCTCTTTAGAGAAGGAAAATTCGTAAGCATCATGCATGCAGAAGATGATTTCCCTGTATTGCCAAGCGACAGCATCGTGGTAAGAAAGCCCGAGATGACCGACATTATGGAAGCCATCAGGAGTATCAATCACCAGAATGAAGACATCAACAGCGAGGTAATCCTCTTCGACCTCAACACAGATAATATCAAACGATTTAACTCAGAAGATTATGAAAAGATTTTTAATCATAGGAGTGATGGCAGCAGCATTTAGCACCCACGCCAA